>NZ_JABWRE020000001.1:3719807-4029374 GCF_014268815.2 Pseudomonas urmiensis | reverse complement strand
GAGCAAATGGCTAGCCTGGAGTTCGCATATATAGATGTATTAGGACAACCCTGGAGCAGGTCCGAAGTTTCCAAAGTTCCCAATCTTGAAAAATACATTGAGCAGCATCCTGAATTATACGTTCAGGCAATTTGCTGGATGTACAAACGAGCGGATGGCGCGACCGACCCTGCTGAGTTTCAAATCACGCCAGATCGCATAGGCGAAATGGCCAAGCGCGGTTACAGGTTGCTAGAGACTATACACCGCCTGCCTGGACAGGATGATTTCGGCGAGGTTGATGAAGTGCGTCTTGCGAAATGGATAGAGGCGGTCCGCCAGTCGTGTAACGAACTGAGTCGTGGAGACATTGCGGATGTTTGTATTGGGAAGCTCCTTTCGCACGCACCAGTGGGAAAAGATGGCATCTGGCCGTGCACGCCTGTTCGTAACGTGATTGAAGATATTCAGTCTGAGCCAATGATGGAGGGGGCGCATACAGGAGTTTACAACTCTCGGGGTGCACATTTTCGTGGTGAGGGGGGCGAGCAAGAACGCGAGCTCGCTACTAGATATCGAACTTGGAGTGAAGCTTTACAGTTTTCACATCCATTTGTTGCTTCGAAGTTGCTTATGAGTTTGGCTAGAACTTACGATCATGAAGCGATTCGAGAGGACAATCAAGCAGGTATTCGTCGCCGCTTACACTGATGAATATGGCTATGGAGCAGTTCATCATGACCGAGATCTTGACTAGCGAGTCGATGATGAACTGCTTAACTGGTTGGGTTCGAATGGATGTCCCGCCGGTCGACGAGCATGCTGTGTTTGAGCGTCGTTGGATTTAACGCGAGGCTGCGGCAGTTACCATGGATCTGGGGCTGTTGCCCCTTGCTCGGCCATTATTGGCCAAGCCCTGACTGCATGGTCCCCTGAAGCGCATAACATCCGTTGCGCTTAGCCTATAGGTGACTTCCATTCCCGCTCTGAGCGATGATCCGGAATGGTCGTAGACGAGAGGAAGAACATGGACGAAAGGATCTTGCAGTTAATCGGTGATGCTCAGTTCGAGCGTTGCCTTTATGAAGCTGCGATGTTTAATCTCGAAGACCGCAGGAACAGGCTGCGCTTTCATAACTTCGCCTTTGCTATGCGCGAGCTGGTGGGTCACACGCTGAAGCGCCTTGCTCCAGACGCCGAGGTGAAAAAGTGCATATGGTGGCAGCAGAAGGCAGAAGGCGTTGTCCCGGAGGTAACGCGAGTCGAGCGGTGTGTGTATGCAACGCAGGGCGGGCTTTCCAACCACTACGTGCGAACAAAGCTCCGGTTGGACTTCGCTCAGGAGTTTGAGGAGCTTCGAGATGCCGTAGTCCGTTTGAACGGGTACGTCCACATCACACCAGAAGTTTTCCTCTTGGAAGAAGACGATATCGAGCGCCTCGCAGTAGAAACAATCGAAGCCGTGGCCGGACTGATGGCCTGCATCCAAGAGTGCAGAGCCGCCGTCGGGGATCGTTTATCGCATGCGATCAATGATGCAACGGTCCAGCAGATTGTTGGGGAAAGTTTGGACGCTGTGGATGAGCTAGCCACGCACTATTCCCTTGAAGAAATCTACGTGGACTCGCATGAGGTTACCAGTATCACCTCTGAGACCGTACATATCAGGGTAAGCGGTAGCATAGGGGTAACACTGCAGTGGGGATCTAACTCTGATCTCAGAAGGGGCGATGGAGCCGAACTAGATGAGTCGTTCGATTACACCTGCGAATTGACCTGCGAAGCGGCAAATCCAAATCCTGAGGCGCTAGAGTTCGTCGAAGACTCTTTGATGGTAGACACGGGCGACTGGCACGATCAAGAGGAGGATTGGATCAACTCTGCGGCGAGTACATCCGAAGACCATGAAACTCTCGATGCTTCGGGGATTCGATCGGACTTCTAGGCTCAGTAGTTTAAGCAACGCCCCGTCCATAGCTATCCATCATCAAAAGCGATTATGGGGCCGAAAGCGGGACGTTCAAGCATGCTGATTCCGCCCTGCATCAAATGGGTTGGGTATGTGTTGTGACACCATCTCAATTGGCGCTATCGTCTTTCCCTGTCAACTGATCTAACGCATTAGCACCACTCTTAAACGCCGACGCAAAGATTGCTCTATTTTTCGCCATAAAAATGCTTGCGTCCTCCGCTTGTTTTTCGTCAAGGCCCGGTACATTTTTAATGAGAACGGCAGTTAAAATTTCTGCCAATTCAAGCATTTGGTCATGTGCATCAGCTAATTTTCGATCCAAAAAAACCTTCTCCAAATCGCGAGTGCTTCGGTACAAGACTTCTACTGCCATAATCGGCCTCTCAAAATTTATGGTCTACCCAACAACTTGTGGCAGTGCTCTGAAAAAATAATCAATACCTAGGGGGTAACTGTACACCCGTGATCGCTCACATCTGTACATCGACCTCGAAAAAACCTATCTAACGGACCACAGGTGTACTAGCTTAACTGACTGATTTGGATAGTCTTTAAACGTAGACTGCAAGGCCTGGCGCTGCATCGTTACACTCGCACTGTCCGATAAATCATGAACAAACGCTCCGGGTCGCGGCTGCTGCGGTACACCACTTCGACGGCCATTCATCACCTCTGTGCCTTTTAGCTGGTTGGATTGATCAATTACTGTATCGATATACAGTAATCGCTCTGGCCACTTCAATGCAACCCAATAGTGGCCATTTATATCCGGGAAAAGCGTAGCCCATAGGTGCCTTGCGGCAATCGGTCGCCTTCCAAGCCAAGGGCCTGGCCCTTTAACTGCATGGCACAAGCGTCACAGGCGTGGCGCATCATCCTTCAGCTCGTATCGGGGAATCGAACATCGTGAACATCAAATGGGCAGAAAAACTGCGCAAGGGCCTGCATGGCTCGGCCGACTCGCTGGGCAACCTGTGCGTCGAGTCGTTCCACTACCTGGCGTTGTTCGGTATCGGCGGGATCACGGCCTGGGCCGCTGTGATGACCTTCCTGGACATGCTCAGCAAAGGTGGGGTCAGCGTCGATGACATCCTGCTGCTGTTCATCTACCTGGAGCTGGGAGCGATGGTGGGGATCTACTTCAAGACCAACCACATGCCCATTCGCTTTTTACTGTACGTGGCGATCACGGCGCTGACCCGCTTGCTGATCGGCGATGTGTCGCACCACAAGGCGCCGGATGTTGGCCTGTTGTACCTGTGCGGCGGCATCCTGCTGCTGGCCTTTGCGATCCTGGTGGTGCGCTATGCCTCCTACCGCTACCCGTCGAGCCGGGTGCTGGATGCCAGCGGCAAGGAAGTCGACGAGGGCCGCTAGCGCTCAGTTGGCGATGTGGCTGGTGCTGAAATGCTGCTGGCGTGGGTCGCGGGTGAGGGCTGCGAGCACCTCAAGGGGGTTCTCGCCCTGTTCGATGGCAAGGCCCAGGCGGATGCTGTCGATCACCCGCTGCAAGCGCACGGGGTCGTTGCGCTGGGCTTGGCTGATCAGGCGCTTGGCGACGATGCCGCTGTCATCGGACAAGGTCAGCATGATGCTGCCATCCAGGCGTTCGATGCTCAGGTTGACCCGGTAGCGTGGGGCAAAGGCGTCGCTGATTTGATCGAATGGATTGTTCATGATCGCGCATCTGTAATTGGCAATGCAGGGGTTGACCGACGTACAGGCGGGTTGGTTCAGGGCCACTGATCGGGTCAAGGCACAAACCAAAACGCCCGGTGCAATGCACCGGGCGTTTGTGTTCAAGCAACCTCGATCATTCCTCGGGGTCATGCGCTTCAAGGATCACGCGCTTACTACGCAGCTTGCCGTAGAAGTGTTCCAGCGCGTTGTTCAGCTTGCTGGCGGCGCCATCGACCGCCTGGTCCAGCGAAGTGGCGGTGTGGGTCACGGAAATCGGTTGGTGGCCTTTGGGGCGAGCCTCCATCTGGCAGCGTTTGTCATGCGGTCCGGGCTTGGCGCCGTTTTCGTCGCGCAGGTGGACCTCAATGCGGGTGAGGTCGTCCTCGTAGCGTTCGAGGGTGCTTTCAAGCGTACTGCGGACCCACTCGTTAAGCCGGATGTTGCCTTCGATATGGTTGCTGCTGTTGACCTGGATTTGCATGACTTCAATCCTTATTCAGCTTGCTCGCAAAGAGACGTGCCTAGGCCACTGAGGCCTGTGGAATTTTTTCGCCTCTTGACTCTAAGGTCAGGCATCCGCGCGGCGAATTCAACCCCCCGAGAAAGAAAAATTTCCTGTTGCAATAAATTCGAAATCATCTAGGGCCGTCAGAACGCAACCGATGTTTGCAGGTATAAAGTCCGAGGTTCGCCGACGTACTTGCCCTTGTTGTTGTCATCGAACGAGCGGGTGTAGTACTCGCGATTGAACAGGTTCTTCACCCCCACCGCGACCTTGAGGTTGGACAACTGCGGGCCGAAATCGTAGGCCGCGCGGGTGCTGACCAGCATGTAGCCAGGAATCCGCCCGGTGCTGCCATCCGCGCTCTCTTCGCCGGTGTTGGCGTTGTCGGCGTACTGGCTGCTCTGGAAGCTGCTGTCCAGGTCCAACTGCCACGGACCTTCGGTGTAGCCCACGCCCAGGGTGCCCTTGTGGCGGGACGAGAACGGCACCTGGTTACCTTTGTTCGGCCCATCTTCGCGGATAGTGGCATCGACGAAGGCGTAGCTGGCATGCACATCGAAGCCGGCCAGGGCAGGGCTCAAGCCATCCAGGGCATAACGCACGCTGGTCTCGATGCCCTGGTGACGGGTTTCGCCACGGGCGATCACCGAGTCGTTGGTCTGGTTGCTTTCATACTGATTGTCGAAGTTGATCAGGAACGCGCCGATTTCTGCCTGCAAATCGCCGTTGTCGTAACGGGTGCCGACTTCCCAGGTACGCGCTTTCTCCGGTTTCACCTCACCGCTGCTGACCCGGTTGGGCATCTGGCTGTATTGCACGCTGCCGAACGAGCCTTCTGTGTTGGCGTAGAGGTTCCAGCTGTCGGTCAAGTGGTACATCACGTTAAGCGCCGGCAGGGCGGTGTTGTAGCTGCCCTGGTAGCGCTGGCCGTTGAGCTTGTTGCTCTGCTCGGAATCGATCATCTCGTAGCGCACGCCCGGGGTAATGGTCCAGCGGCCGATGTCGATGCGGTCATCGAGGTAGATGGCATGCGCTTCGGTACTGCCGCGGGTGTCGCGGTCGTTGCGACTGGCGGTGGTGGGCAGCTCGCCATTGACCGGCTCGCGGAAGCGCAGTTCGTGCCCGGCCTCGTTGATGTAGCGGTAGCCAACGCCCAGTTCGTGCCAGCTGTCGCCCAGCGCCAGGCCTTGCGAGAAACGCGTTTCGATACCACGCACCCAGTACTCGCGCGGCGACAGCGAGACGAAACTGCCCTGGTCCAGATAACCGCTGCGCAGGGTCTTGGTGAAGAAGCTATTGACGCTGAACTGGCGGTCATCCTGCTTGTAGTCATAACCGACGTTGACCAGCGTGCGACGGCCCCAGAACTTGTCTTTCAAGCGGGTCGACTGATACGGGTCGGCATCGAAGTCGGCCTTGCTCAGGCCGCCAGGCATTTGCGCCTCGCCCTCGTAGTACTGGGCCATGGCGTGCAGGCTGTTGGCCTCGTCGAGCTGCAGCTTGCCCTTGAGGATCAGGTCGTCGATCTGCGTGTCGCTGTGTTCGCGCCAGTCGCCGCCACGGGTGCCGGAGTACAGCAGCGCGCCGCCCAGGCCGTTGTCGTTGGTGCCACCGACCAGCAGGTTGGCGCTGTTCTTGAAGCCATCGTGGCTGGACGAGGGGCTGATCTGGTTTTGCATGGCGGCCTTGAAGGTCGCCTGTTCAGGAATGGCGCGGGTCACGAAGTTGACGATGCCGCCGACGTTCTGCGGCCCGTAGCGCACCGCACCGCCGCCGCGCACCACGTCTACCGCGTCCATGTTGCCCAGGCTGAGCGGGGCCAGCGACAGCTGCGGCTGGCCATAGGGCGCGAACGGCACCGGGATGCCGTCCATCAGCACGGTCGAGCGCGAGGCCAGGCGTGGGTTGAGGCCACGGATGCCGAAGTTCAGCGCCAGGTCATGGCTGCCGGTGCCGTTGTTTTCCGGGGCATTGACCCCGGGGATGCGGTTGAGCACTTCGCGCGCGCTGCTGGCGCCGCTGCGTTCGAACGCTTCGCGGCGGATCACGTCACGCGCGCCGGGGTGCTCGAAAACGTTGTCCTGCTGGGCTTCGGCCAGCCAGTCGCCGACCACGGTCGAGGCACCCAATTCAACTGGCGCACCGGCAGCAGGAGCGACGATGGGTTGCAGGCTGAAGGCATTGTCGGCCTCCTGGCGGGCTTGCAGGCCGCTGCCGCGCAGCAAGGCATCGAGGCCCTGGCGCACCTCGTACTGACCGTCCAGCCCTGGGCTTTGCAGGCCTTGGGTCAACTGCGAGCCGAACGAGATCAGCGCACCGCTTTCGCGGCCAAACTGGTTGAGCGCATCTTCCAGCGAGCCGGCCACGATGTGGTAGGCGCGGGCATCGGCCGCTTGGGTGGCGGGCACAGCGAGGCCGAGGGTGGTGGCGAGCAAAAGTGCCTGAACGAGAGGGCTGGGGCGAAGCAGCATGTGAGTGGTCCTTGAGAAGGGGTTTTGCCTTCTCTGTCACGCGAGCGTTGCTAAATGGCTCAGGTGATTTCGATATTTTTCAAAACCTTTTTATTTCGGTGTCTGTACTGGCCTTTTCGCGAGCAAGTCGCAGCGGCACACCGCCGATCCTACGGGGGATAGCGCTGATCTCAGGGTTGGCGCTGTACCTGTGGGAGCGGGCTTGCCCGCGAAGAGGTCGGTGCTGACAGCCGACTGACTCAACTGGTCCGGGATTCAACCGTCACCCAGTACCGGGTAAAGCGCCTCACCCGCACCGGCAGCGCCACCTCCAGCATCTGCAGAATCCGCTCGCTGTCATCCAACGGGTACGAGCCGGAAATACGCAGGTCCGCGACCTGCTCGCTGCACCCCAACTGGCCGTGTCGATAACGCCCCAGCTCGTCGAGAAAATCCGCCAGGCGCATCTGCGAGGCCACCAGCATGCCGTCGACCCAGGCGCCAACATTGCGCTGCAGTGGGGCGATCGCCTGCCACCCGCTGCCAGCGAACCTGGCCTGCTGCCCCGCCAGTAAGGCGTGCCCAGCCACGCTCGCGCTGCCGTCGAACACCGACACCAAGCTAAAGCCACTGAACTGGCGCACGTTGAACCGGCCCTGGTCCAGGCGCAGCACCCCCTCGGCACTGCGCAGCAGCAACGGCCGTGGATCCTTGGCCACTTGCAGTTGCAGTTCACCTTCGAACAGGCGCACCAGCCGTTGTTGGCCGTCGAAGCGCACATCGGCGGCGCTGCGGGTATTGAGCTGCAGCTCGCTGCCGTCGCCGAGGGTCATGCGCCGCCGCTGCCCCACCGGACTGCGATAATCGGCCATCAGCCCAGGCAGCGCTGTGTGCTGCTGCAGGCCCAGGCCGGCGGCGCTGGCCATGCCCACCAGCAGCAGCGCCTTGAGTGCCCGGCGGCGGGCCGGGGAGGGCGGCGCCTGCAAGGTGGCGTGCACCACCGGGGAGGCGACGCCACGTAGGCGCTGGTTGACCTGTTGAATATGGCTCCAGGCGCGCTGGTGCTCACTGTCTGCGGCCAGCCAGCGCTCGAATGCCTGCTGCTGGGCAGCGTCGAACGTTTCGTCCTGGGACTCGATCAGCCAGTGCACGGCCTGCTCGGCCACCTGCGCGCAGAAGGTGCTGTTCACAGGGCGAAGTAACAGCGCATGGCCGCCTTGTTCAGGTAGCGTTTGACCGTGGCCAGGGAGATGCCCAGCTCGCGTGCGATTTCGCCCTGGCCCAGGCCATCGACCTGAGCCAGCAGGAACGCCCGCTTGACCAAGGGCGCCAGGCCGTCGAGCAAGCGGTCGAGCTCCAGCAACGTCTCGAAGATGATCGCCTTCTGCTCCTCGCACGGCGCGACCTCTTCGGGCACCTGGGCCAAGGCCTCGAGGTAGGCGCGCTCCAGTTCCTGGCGGCGAAAGTGGTTGCACAGCACGCGCTTGGCCACCGTGGTCAGAAAGGCCCGCGGTTCTACCAGCTGCGGCACTTCCCGTGCCTGCAGCAGGCGGATGTAGGTGTCCTGGGCCAGGTCCGCGGCGTTTTGCGGACAACCCAGGCGCCGCCGCAGCCAGCCGGTCAACCAGCTGTGGTGGGCGTGATAAAGGCCTTCGACCGTGGAAGAGAGGGCGCTGGACACCGTCGACACTCCGGCGCCTGATTGCGCAACTGGAAGTAAGAATTGTTCGCATTGTATTCAGGCGATCGACCTACGGCAATCCTTGCCGATCGACGGATTTCATCAAAACGTGTCGCCTGAACTTTGCTTATGAGAATTGAAATCATTATTATTGCAGCCCCGTTTTCTCGGACCGCGTCATGAAAAGCAAAGCCGCCGGGTTGCCCCTGAGCTATCGACTGGCCGTGACTTCACGCAGCCTGGCCGCGTTGCTGGGCGGCTACCTGCTGGCGTCGATGACCAGTGTCTGCATTGCCTTGCTGGCGCCGTTGGCGCAAGTGGACGCGGCCCTGACCGGCCTGTTGTCGTCGTTCGTGTTCTACCTGCTGGCCTTCATCTGGTGCTTTGCCTGTCGCAGCGCCTGGCGCGCCTGGCTTGGCGTGCTGCTGCCGAGCCTGCTGCTGGGGATGATCAATGGATTGGCCTACTGGATGAAAAACCCATGAAAGAGGGCTTCCGCCAGGCCATGGCCTGGTTGCACACCTGGACCGGCCTGATCTTCGGCTGGCTGTTGTTCGCCATCTTCCTGACCGGCACGCTGTCGTACTTCAAGGAAGAGATCAGCCACTGGACCCAGCCGGAGATCCGCAGCCATCAGCTCGACCCGGTCGCAAGCCTGGGCTTGGCCCAGCAGTACCTGCAGAGCAACGCCGGCAACGCCAGCAGCTGGTTCATCCGCCTGCCCAATGAGCGCGAGGCGGCCCTGAGCGTCAACTGGCGCGACCCCAACGCCCAAGGCCGGCGCGGCTTCACCAGCAAAGCGCTGGACGCCCACAGTGGCGAGCCGGTCGAGGCCCGTGACAGCCGCGGCGGCGAGTTCTTCTACCGTTTCCACTTCCAGCTCGAAATGCCCTACCCATGGGGCCGCTGGCTATCGACCTTGTGCGCTTTCATCATGCTGCTTGGGCTGGTGACCGGGATCATCACCCACAAGAAGATCTTCAAGGAGTTCTTCACCTTCCGCCCGGGCAAGGGCCAGCGCTCCTGGCTGGATGGACACAACGCGATCGGTGTGTTGGTGCTGCCCTTCCACCTGATGATCAGCTACAGCAGCCTGGTGCTGTTCATGTACATGGTGATGCCGGCCGGCATCCTTGCCAGCTACGGCGATAGTGGCGGTTATTTCAACGACCTGTTCGGCCGCGACGACCCACCTGCAGTGACTGGCGTTGCCGCGCCGATGGCGCCATTGCCCGAGCTTTATGCCAAGGTCCAGACCCTGGCCCCCGGTGCGCGCATGGGCTACATCCAGATTCAGAACCCTGGCGACAGCAGTGCCCGGGTCACCTTCACCCAGGCCGCCGCCGATCACGTGGCCTACAGACGCAGCGCCAACTGGACCTTCGATGGCGTCAGCGGCGAGCTGCTGCGCCAGGGCGCCCCGGAATCCGCTGCGATGATGACCGCCTTCAGTTTCGCCGGTTTGCACATGGGTAACTTCGCTGGCCCTTGGCTGCGCTGGCTGTATTTTGCCTTCGGCATTGCTGGCACTGTGGTGATTGGCACCGGCCTGGTGATGTGGCTGGGCAAGCGCCAGCTCAAGCATGCCAAGAGCGCCAGCCTGCCGGGTGAACTGCGCCTGGTCGAAGTGTTGAACATTGCCAGCATGAGCGGTCTGCTGCTGGGCGTGGCGGCTTTCTTCTGGGCCAACCGCCTGCTGCCGGTTGCCCTGCAGGGCCGCGCCGACTGGGAGGTCAAGGCCTTCTTCCTGGCGTGGGCAGTGTCGCTGGTGCATGCCGTGCTGCGACCCGGGCGCAAGGCCTGGGGCGAGCAACTGGCGCTGGGCGCGCTGGCATTTGCCCTGTTGCCCCTGCTCAATGCGCTGACCACTGGGCTGGGGTTGGATCAGTCGATCGCTGCCGGTGATTGGGCCATGGCAGGCTTTGACCTGACTGCGCTAGGCACCGGCCTGTTCCTCGGCTGGGCGGCGAACAAGATGCTGCGCGCGCCCAAGACGGTCGCCAAGCGCGCCCCGCGCACGGCCAAGGCCAGCGCTGAAGTGGTCGAGGTGAACGGATGCTAAGCATTGCCTTGATCGGTTTTGCCGGGTTTGCCGGCCTGTGCCTGAGCATGGAAAAGCACTTCAACGAGCTGCTCAAGCGCAAGCCCAGCGGCGCTCAGGCGCGGGCGCTGCGGATCGGCGGCTGGCTGCTGTTGGCGCTGTCGCTGGTGCTTGCCGTGCAACTGCGCGGTTGGGCGTTGGGGCTGGTGGAGTGGATCGCTGTGCTGATGGCAGGCGTGACCCTGTGGGTGTTCGGCTTGCCCTATCAGCCACGCCTGCTGCTGGGCCTTGCCGCAGCAAGCGTGGTGCTTGGGCCACTGCTGGCCGTGATCGGCGTGTGAGCGCTTGAGCGAGCCGCTAGACATCAGCAAGCCTGAAGCCGACAGCGCCACTGGCCGCGCGCGCTTCGTGCAAGTGTTCCTCGCCCAACGTGCGCGCATGGAGGCGTTGGTCAGCCGCCGCGTGGGCTGTCGTGCCACCGCGGCTGATCTGGTCCAGGAGTTGTTCCTGCGTTTCTGGCGGCGCCCCGAGGTCAAGGTCGAGGCGCTGGACACCTACCTGCTGCGCTGTGCCGGCAACCTGGCCATCGATCATCTGCGTAGTGAAGGCAGCCGCGGGCGAATCGTTGAAGGCCTGCTCGCAGTGGATCAAGACTCACCCAGCCAAGCCATGGAGCAAGCGCTGCAAGTCGAGCATGACCTGCAACGGATCGAGGCCGCGCTGCGTGCCCTGCCGGAACGGACCCGGCAAATTTTCCTGCTCAACCGCATCCATGGTTGCACCTACGGCGAGATCGCCAAGGCCATGCAACTGTCCCAGAGCGCTGTGGAAAAGCATATGATGCGCGCCCTCGAAGCGTGCAAGGCGAGTATTGCCGAGCCCGCATCCGCCGTGCGCAGACCAGGGAGCGCCCGTTGATGAGCCGTACCGACCCGATCTGCGCCGACCCTGCCCAGGCGGCCCTGAGCTGGCTGAGCCGGATCAATCAGCATCCCGCCGAGGCACAGAGTGCTGCGTTCAAGCTTTGGCTGCTGGCCGACCCCGCCCATCGCCAGGCCTATGCCGAGGCTCAGGCACTGTGGCGCCTGAGTGAAGCGCCGGCAGCGAAACTGGCTGGCGAGGAGCAGGACAGCCTGCAGCACTACCTCGATGCCATCCGCCAGGCGCCAGCCCGCAACCCCTGGCGACGCCGTGCTGGCGCCCTGGCGGTTGCCGCGTGCCTGGTGTTGGCACTGGGCACCCTGGGCGGTTGGCAGCCGCAATTCTGGTTGCAGGATGTGCAGGCCGACTACACCAGCGCTGGGCAGGTGCAGCAGATCACCCTGGCAGACCAGTCGCGCATGACCCTGGATGCGGGCAGCGCAGTAGCCATCGATTTTGCCCAGGGCGAGCGGCGCGTGCGGCTGTTGCGCGGTGCTGCGTTCTTTGAGGTGACCCATACCGGCCAGCCGTTCCTGGTGGATGCCGGTGGTGGCCAGGTGCGGGTGCTTGGCACCCAGTTCGAGGTGCGTGAGCAGGGCGGGGGGGCGCAGGTCACGGTGCGTAGCGGGCGGGTCGCGGTAACCTCCGGGCAGGGTCAGCAGCCTCGCGAGCTAACCGCTAATCAACAACTGGCCTATGCCGATGGCGTGGCCGGGCAGGTGTTGGCGGTGGACAGTGACAGCCGCCTGGCCTGGCGCCAGGGCTGGTTGAATTATTACCAGGTGCCGTTGGCGCAGGTGATCGAGGATCTCAGCCGTTATTACCCTGGGCGGATCGTGCTGCTCGATGGCGAGCAAGGCCTGCGTAAGGTCAGTGGAAGTTTCCCGGTCGAGGAGCCGCTGCTAGCGTTGGACTCGCTGGGCAAGGTCATGGGCTTTTCGCGCAGCACCTTGTTGGGGCGGTTGACCCTTTTGAAGTAGCCTTAGCGCCGACACTGGCAATGTATTTTTCAACTTTTTTCACAGCACAGGTGAGGTACCAGGACGTGGCATCCGTGTAGTGAGTGGAAGTGCGATTCATTCGCAAGTAATCACCCTCTCACAGGTCAGCGTCCATGAAGTTCTCCCCGCGTTGCGTGTCTCTCTGGCTCGGTCTTGGCACCCTGTCCGCCGTCGGCGTGGTGCCGGTTGCCAGCGCTGCCCAGCAGACCCAGCTGTATGCCTTCGCCCAGCCCAGCCAGCCGCTGGCCGCAGCCCTCAACGCGTTCAGCCGCACCACCGGCCAGAGTGTGGTCTACACCCTCGAACTGCCCAACCTGCAATCGCCAGCGCTGAACGGCTCGCTCAGTGCCGAGCAAGCCTTGCAGCAGTTGCTCGGCAATGCTGGCCTAAGCTGGCGCCGGCTCGACGCACGTACCCTGACCCTGGAATTGGCCGACAGCGCCGGCGCGCTGAACCTTGAGGCCACCAACGTCAATTCGCAGATGGACGACTACAGCTACCAGCCGCCGGCCAGCGCCTCGATCATGCGTGGCCAGGGGCCGATCCAGGACATTCCCCAGGCGATCAACGTGGTCCCGGCCCAGGTCATCCGCGACCAGGCCCCGCGCAACCTCGACGACGCCCTGGCCAATGTCAGCGGCATCACCCAGGGCAACAACTTCGGCGGCACTTCCGACACGGTGATGAAGCGCGGTTTTGGTGACAACCGCGACGGCTCGATCATGCGCGACGGCATGCCGCTGGTGCAGGGCCGCAGCCTCAATGCCAGCACCGAGCGGGTCGAAGTGCTCAAGGGGCCGGCATCATTGCTGTATGGCATCCAGGACCCGGGCGGGGTGATCAACGTGGTCAGCAAGCGCCCGCAACATGAGCAGTACAACGCCTTGACCCTGCGCGGCTCGACCTACGGCAGTGGCAAGAACGGCAGTGGCGGTGGCCTGGACAGCACCGGCGCGCTGGGCGACAGCCCACTGGCCTATCGCTTGATCGTCGACCATGAAGACGAAGACTACTGGCGCAACTACGGCGTGCACCGCGAATCCCTGGTGGCGCCGTCGCTGGCCTGGCTGGGCGAGGACACGCAAGTGGTACTGGCCTACGAGCACCGCGAGTTTCTCTATCCCTTCGACCGTGGCACCGCCTTTGGTAGCGACGGGCATCCGCTGAACATCCCCGCCACGCGCCGTCTGGACGAGCCCTTCAACGACATGGAAGGGCGCTCGGACCTGTACCGCCTGGAGGTCGATCATCAGCTCAGCGATGACTGGAAAGCGCACTTTGGCTACAGCTTCAACCGCGAAACCTACGATGCCAGCCAAGTCCGAGTCACCGCCGTCAATGAAGCCAAGGGTACGCTGACGCGCAGCATCGACGGCACCCACAACGCCATGAGTCGCGATCAGTTCGCCACCTTCAGCTTTAACGGCAACGTGGTGGTGGCGGGCATGCGCCATGACCTGCTGGTGGGCGTCGATCACGAGGACCGCAAGGTGTTTCGTGGCGACCTCATCCGCCAGACCCCAAGCGCGACCTTCAGCTATGAGAATCCGCTCTACGGCCAGCAACAGGAAGGCAGCAACGTGCGTGCCAGCGACAGCGACCAGACCGACAAGCTGCGCACGGACTCGCTGTTTATCCAGGATGCGCTGCACCTGGATGAGCACTGGATCCTGGTGGCCGGTGGGCGTTTCCAGCAGTACGACCAATACGCCGGACGCGGCCGCCCGTTCAAGGCCAACACTGACAACAGTGGCCAGACCTGGGTGCCGAATGCGGGCGTGGTGTACAAGGTCGATGAGCAGCTGTCGTTGTATGGCAGCTATAGCGAGTCGTTCAAGCCCAATTCGAGCATCGCTCCGCTGAGCATCGGCGGCGGCCAGACCTTGCTGCTCGATGGCGGTATTGCACCTGAAGAAGGCAAATCCTGGGAGCTGGGCGCCAAGCTCGACATCCCCGGCCAGCTCACCGGCAACCTGGCCTTGTTCGATATCACCAAGCGCAACGTGCTGGTCGCCGACGGCGACAGCAACCCCGGCACGATCATCTACAGCAACGCAGGCCAAGTGCGTTCACGAGGGGTGGAGCTGGACCTGACCGGCCAGCTCAGCGAGCGCTGGAGCTTGATCGGCAGCTATGCCTTCACCGACGCCGAAGTGACCAAGGACCCTGAACTGAAGGGCAAGCGCCTGCAGAACGTCGCCCGTCACAGCGGCTCGCTGTCGGCGGTGTACGACTACGGCAGCCTGTTCGGTGGCGACCGCCTGCGGCTGGGGGCGGGCGCTCGCTATGTGGGCGAGCGCGCAGGCAACGCGAGCAACGATTTCGACCTGCCGGCCTACACCGTCGCCGATGCTTTCGCCAGTTACGAGACCCAGTTGGATGAGCACAAAGTACGCTTGCAACTGAACGTGAAGAACCTGTTCGATAGGGTGTACTACACCTCGGCAGTCAACCGTTACTTCGTCGCCCTCGGCGATGCACGTCAAGTCAGCCTGTCGAGCACCTTCGAGTTCTAATGGGCGAACGCTGCACGATACTCGCCAGGGGTCGCACCGAGTGCCTGGCGAAAGCGATTGCTGAAGTGGCTGGCGCTGGCAAAACCACACAGCAGGGCGATCTGCACCAGCGCCAGATCGCCCAGGCGCAACAGTTGGCAGGCCCGCTGCAGACGCCGCGCCAGCAGGTATTGGTGCGGCGGCAGGCCGAAGCTTGCGCGAAACATCCGGGCGAAGTGGTATTCGGAAAGGTTGCAGCGCAGCGCCAGGTCCGCCAGGGTGATCGGTTGATCCAGGTGCGCTTCGATGTACTCGACCAGTTGCCGGCGCAGGCTCGGTGCCAGGCCGCCCTTCAGGCGCAGGCCTTGGCGTAGACCGGCCTGGCTGAGCACTGCGTGGTCGACGATATCGTGGGCCAGGCTGCTGGCCAGCAAGCGCTCGCCGGGCTCGTCCCAGTTCAAGCTGATCAGCTGGCGAAAACGCCGGGCCTGCTGCGCATCTTCAAGGAAGGTCGCTTCTTGTAGCTGCATCTCGCGCGGCTCACGATCGAGCAGGCGAATGCAGCCAAGGGCGAACTGCTCCTCGCTGATGTACAGGTGCGCCAGGCGAATGGCGCCGTTGACCACCCAGTTCGATTCATGGCCGGCGGGCATGATGCACAGCTTGTCGGGCGCGCCTTTGTCGGACGGGCGCTGGCGGCGGAATGTGCCGGTGCCGTCGGCGATGTAGCAGGACAAGGTGTGATGGCTGGGCGCCTGGTAGTCACGGGCATCGTCGCGGTTGCTCCATAACGCAGCAGCCAGCCCCTCGCCCAGTTGCGCGCTGTGTTCCAGGCGAGCGTTGGGCGAGGCGTGCATGGCGTTGAAGACTTGCAGCTGGGTCAGTGGCGGCATGGGTGATTCCTCTGAGTGCCATCCTACTGCGCAATGGCGGGGTTGGCAGTGCCTGGCGATGGAAAAGCGCAAGTTTGTGCAAGCGCACCGGTCATCCGAGGCTCGACACTGGCTCCATGTGATGCCCATCGCGGGGCAAGCCCGCTCCCACGCTGCCTATCCAGCACTGGCTATCTGCGTGGGAGCGGGCTTGCCCCGCGATGGGTACCAATACCTGCCTGAGGATCCAGCCATGAACCTGTCGCTCTACCTGCTCACCGTGCTCATCTGGGGCACCACCTGGATTGCCCTCAAGCTACAACTGGGCGTGGTTGCCATCCCCGTTTCGATCGTCTACCGCTTCGCCCTGGCTGGGCTGATCCTGTTCGCCATCCTCCTGCTGACCCGCCGCCTGCAACCGATGAACCGCCGTGGCCATTTGATCTGCCTGGCCCAGGGCCTGTGCCTGTTCTGCGTCAACTTCATGTGCTTCCTGACTGCTAGCCAATGGATCGCCAGCGGCCTGATCGCCGTGGTGTTCTCCACCGCGACCCTGTGGAATGCGCTCAATGCGCGGGTGTTCTTCGGCCAACGGATCGCCAGCAATGTTTTGGCCGGTGGGGCGATGGGCTTGCTCGGGCTGGGGTTATTGTTCTGGCCCGAACTGTCCAGCCACGCTGCCAGCCGCGAAACCCTCTACGGCCTGGGCCTGGCGCTGCTCGGCACGCTGTGTTTCTCGGCCGGCAACATGCTTTCGAGCATGCAGCAAAAAGCCGGGCTCAAGCCGATGACCACCAACGCCTGGGGCATGGTCTACGGCGCGGCGATGTTGGCGGTGTATTGCCTGCTCAACGGGGTGCCATTCGCCATGGAATGGAACACGCGCTATATCGGCTCGTTGCTGTACCTGGTGATCCCGGGCTCGGTCATCGGCTTTACCGCGTACCTGACCCTGGTCGGGCGCATGGGGCCGGAGCGCGCGGCCTATTGCACGGTGCTGTTCCCGTTGGTGGCGCTGAACGTGTCGGCGGTTGCCGAGGGTTATCAATGGACGGCGCCAGCGCTGTTGGGGCTGGTGGCGGTGATGGCGGGGAACGTGTTGGTGTTTCGTAAACCGAAGGTCAAAGTAGTGCAAGGGGCTGTAGTTGTGCGCTGACAGGTTAGCCCTCATCGCGGGGCAAGCCCGCTCCCACGCCAACCTAGCCTTGCGAGAATGGCGTGGGAGCGGGCTTACCCCGCGATGAGGCTGGCCTGTCAGTGCTTCCACACCTGCGGATTGACCAGATCCCGAGGCCGCTCACCGAGCAGTGCCGCACGCAGGTTGTCCAGCGCCCGGTTGGCCATCGCTTCACGGGTCTCGGCCGTGGCCGAGCCAATATGCGGCAGGGTCAAGGCATTGGGCAGCTTGAACAGCGGCGAATCGGCCAGCGGTTCTTTCTCGTACACATCCAGCCCGGCGCCGCGAATGGTGCCGGCCTGCAGCGCCTCGATCAGCGCAGCCTCATCTACCACCGGCCCACGGGCGATGTTGATCAGGAACGCGCTGGGCTTCATCATCTGCAGTTCGCGAGCGCCGATCAGCTTGCGGGTAGCGTCAGACAGCGGCACTACCACGCAGACGAAATCCGCCTCGGCCAACAGCTGATCGAGGCTGCGGTACTGCGCGCCGAGTTCCTGTTCCAGCGCCTGCTTGCGGCTGTTGCCGGCATACAGGATCGACATGTTGAAACCAAAGCGGCCACGCCGGGCGACGGCGGCGCCGATGTTGCCCAGGCCGATGATGCCCAGCGTCTTGCCGTGCACATCGCTGCCGAAGCGGTCTGGGCCAACAGTGGCTTGCCACTGGCCGGCCTTGGTCCAGGCGTCCAGCTCCGCGGTGCGACGGGCGCAGCCCATGATCAGCGAGAAACCCAGGTCGGCAGTGCTTTCGGTGAGCACGTCAGGGGTGTTGGTCAGGGCGATGCCGCGCTCGTTGAAGTAATCCAGGTCGTAGTTGTCGTAGCCGACCGACACACTCGACACGACTTCCAGCTTGGCTGCGCCTTCGAGCTGCGCCCGGCCAAGCTTGCGGCCGACGCCGATCAGGCCGTGGGCCTCGGGCAGGGCTTCGTTGAACTGGGCATTGATGTCGCCGAGCTTGGGGTTGGGCAGGATCACGTTGAAGTCGTGCTGCAGGCGCTCGGCCATGGCCGGGGTGATGCGGCTGAAGGCCAGGACGGTCTTTTTCATCGGGCTACTTCTCTGCAAGGCGGTGGTGGAGTGTCAGTGCCGACCGCATCGCGGGGCAAGCCCGCTCCCACGCAGAGTTTCAGCCGGGTGGGAGCGGGCTTGCCCCGCGATGGGGCCGGCACTGACGATGACGAAGCCAATGATTAGCAACCTACCATTGTCCTTCACCGCCGTGCAGCAGGTTTTTCAATTGGCGACCAGTAACTCGTGGGTTTTCAGGTCCGCCTCATGCGCGGCAAGAATCTCCGGCAACGAGTTACGCAGGTATTCGACCCAGGTCTTGATCTTGGCATCCAGGTACTGGCGCGAGGGATAAATCGCGTACAGGTTCAGCTCCTGCAAGCGGTAATCGGGCATCACCCGCACGATGCTGCCATCGCGCAGGCCATCGATGGCCGAATAGATCGGCAACACGCCCACCCCCATGCCACTGCGGATCGCCGTCTTCATCGCATCGGCGGAGTTGACCTGGAACGGCGAGCTGGTGATGTTGACCATCTCCTGGCCCTCCGGCCCGTCGAACAGCCATTTCTCCAGCGGAATCACCGGGCTGACCATGCGCAGGCACGCGTGCTTGAGCAGGTCGATCGGCTTTTGCGCAATGCCATGCTTGGCGACGTACTCGGGCGAGGCACAGACGATGCTGTAGGTGATCCCCAGGCGCTGCGAGACAAAACCTGAGTCAGGCAGCTCGGTAGCCAGCACGATGGATACGTCGTAACCCTCGTCGAGCAGGTCGGGCACGCGGTTGGCCATGGTCAAATCGAAGGTCACGTCCGGGTGCGACTCGCGGTAGCGGGCGATTGCATCGACGACGAAATGCTGGCCGACGCCGGTCATCGAATGCACCTTCAACTGCCCGGCAGGGCGGGCGTGGGCATCGCTGGCTTCGGCTTCGGCTTCTTCCACGTAGGTAAGGATTTGCTCGCAGCGCATCAGGTAGCGCTTGCCCGCCTCGGTCAAGGCGATGCGCCGGGTGGTGCGGTTGAGCAGCCGAGTTTGCAGATGGGCTTCCAGATTGGAGACCGCCCGCGACACGTTCGCGGTGGTGGTGTCTAGTTGCACTGCGGCAGCGGTGAAGCTGCCGAGCTGGGCCACGCAACTGAAAGCACGCATGTTTTGCAGGGTGTCCATGGGTCACTCTCTAGGTAGAGGCCGAAATTGTGACACGAAGTTACAGATTTGTTCCTTCGACCAAAGCCGGATTATCGCTGTTTTGGTAACAAAGATTCGCAGGATTATGCGCTTATCGCCAGTGCGACGGCCCCCTAGAATTGCCCGGCCTCATCCACTTCTTTCCTCGGGAAATCGCAGCTGTGCCGCGTCGCATCATCAGAGCGCTGAATGCGCTCAGTGCCTGTGCCCTTAGCCTGTCCTTGTCTGGCTGTATCGGAACCTGGGGTATCGCCCCGCAAAGCAAGACGCTGCAAGCCAATACCCTAGCCACCGACCACGCCATCAGCGAGGCCGCCCGCGATGCCCGCTGGCCCGACCAGCAGTGGTGGCGCGCCTATGGCGATGCCCAGCTCGACCGTTGGGTAGCCCTGGCCCTGGCCGGCAGCCCGAGCCTGGCGATGGCCGTAGCGCGAGTGCGCGAAGCCAAGGCTATGGCCGGCGTGGTCGAATCGGCGGAGAAACTCCAGGGTAACGGCCAGGCCAGCCTCAAGCGGCATAACTGGCCAGAGGATCAGTTCTACGGCCCCGGCGCGTTGTCGGGTGCCAACACCTGGGACAACAATGCCGCCCTTGGCCTGAGCTATGCCCTGGACCTGTGGGGGCGCGAGCGCAACGCCAGCGAGCAGGCGCTCGACCTGGCCCACATGAGCGTGGCCGAAGCGCGCCAGGCTCAGCTGGAGCTGGAAAACAACCTGGTCAAGGTCTACATCCAGCTGGCCCTGCACTTTGCCCAGCGCGACATCGTCAAGTCCGAGCTCGAACAGCAGGAGCAGATCCTGGGCCTGGCCAAGCGTCGCCTGGAGGGCGGCATCGGCACTCACTTCGAGGTCAGCCAGGCCGAAGCGCCGCTGCCCGAGACCCATCGCCAGCTCGACGCGCTCAATGAAGAAATCGCCCTGGCGCGTAACCAGCTGGCGGCCCTGGCCGGCAAGGGGCCGGGGGAGGGCGCGCAGCTCCAGCGTCCGAGCCTGACCCTTGGCGCAGCGCTGACCTTGCCTTCGGCATTGCCCGCCGAATTGGTCGGCCAGCGCCCCGACGTGGTCGCCAGCCGCTGGCAGGTCGCGGCGCAGGCGCGGGGTATCGACGTCGCACACGCAGGCTTCTTCCCCAACGTCGACCTGGTCGGCAGCTTGGGCTTCATGGCCACTGGGGGTGGCGCGCTGGAGTTTCTCACCGGGCGCAAGTTCAACTACAACGTCGGCCCGGCCATCAGCTTGCCGATCTTCGATGGTGGCCGCCTGCGCGCGCAGTTGGGTGTGGCCTCGGCGGGGTATGACGTCGCCGTGGCGCGCTACAACCAGACCGTGATCGGCGCGCTGAAGAACATCTCCGATCAATTGATCCGCCGCGAGTCGATGAAAGAGCAGGCGCACTTCGCCCAAGCGTCGGTGGCCGCCGCGCAGAAGACCTACGACATTGCCCTGGTCGCCTTCCAGCGCGGCCTGACCGACTACCTCAACGTGCTCAATGCGCAGACCTTGTTGTTCCGCCAGCAGCAAGTGCAGCAGCAGGTCCAAGCCGCGCGCCTGACCGCCCATGCCGAGCTGGTCACAGCGTTAGGTGGTGGTCTGCAAGCGGGCCAGGATGCACCTGCCGAACAGCGCCAGGCCGCGCCGAAAACCCCAGCCACCCTGGCCATCTTCGACAAGCCGGACCACAGCCAATGAGCACATCGAGCTTGCCCGTGCGCTGGCTGCAAAGCCTGGAGTGGCGCCGGGGCTTCTTCGCCTGGGCGCGTACCGACGGGGTGACTTGGGTCTACATCTTCAAGGTACTGGCCGCAGCCTTCATCACCCTGTGGCTGGCCATGCGCCTGGAACTGCCGCAGCCGCGCACGGCGATGATCACCGTGTTCATCGTCATGCAGCCACAGAGCGGGCATGTGTTCGCCAAGAGCTTCTACCGGGTGCTCGGCACCTTGGCAGGTTCAGCGATGATGGTCGCGCTGATTGCGCTTTTTCCGCAGAACACCGAGCTATTCCTGCCCAGCCTGGCCCTGTGGGTGGGCCTGTGCTCGGCAGGCGCCATGCGCTACCGGACCTTCCGCGCCTACGGCTTCGTGCTCGCTGGCTACACCGCGGCGATGATCGGCCTGCCGGTGCTGGAACACCCTGACCAAGCCTTCATGGCCGCCGTGTGGCGGGTACTGGAGATCTCCTTGGGGATTCTGGTGTCGACCATGGTCAGCGCCGCGATCCTGCCGCAGTCGGCCAGCGCTGCCATGCGCAACGCCCTGTACCAGCGCTTTGGCGTCTTCGCAGGGGTGGTGGTCGAGGCGCTGCGGGGCGACAGCCAGCGTGATCGTTTCGAAACCAGCAACGTGCGCTTCATCGCCGAGGCCGTGGGCCTGGAAAGCCTGCGTAACGTCACCGCCTTCGAAGACCCGCACATGCGTCGGCGCAGCGGTCGCCTGGTGCGCATGAACAGCGAGTTCATGGCCATCACCACCCGCTTCAATGCCCTGCACCGCTTGCTCGAACGCTTGCGCGCACGCGGGCCGTTGCAGATCGTCGGCGCTATCGAGCCGGGGCTTGCAACCCTCGCCGAGTTGCTCGAACCCTACGTCGGCCGGGCCCTGACCGATGCCGATGCACTACGCCTGACCCTGGAGCTGGCCGCCTACAAGGAGGGCCTGCAAGCCCAGGTGCGCACCCTGCGCGCCGAGTACCTGGAGACCAACCCCAGCGAAGCCGACCTGCTCGACTTCCACACCGCCTTCGAGCTGCTGTACCGCTTCGTCGACGAGATGTTCAGCTACGCCGAAACCCACGCCTCGCTGTCTGCGCACAACCACCAGCGCGAGCAGTGGGACGAGCCCTATGTGTCGCAGACCAACTGGCTGGTGTCGCTGGCTGCCGGGGTACGCGCTTCGGCGGTGCTGCTGTTGCTGGGCAGCTACTGGCTGATCAGCGACTGGCCGAGCGGGGCGATGATGACCCTGATCGCCACCGTCACCGTCGGCCTGTCGGCGGCTTCGCCCAACCCCAAGCGCATGTCGTTCCAGATGGCCTGCGGCACGCTGATCGGCGCCTTTATCGGCTTTTTCGAAACCTTCTTCGTCTTCCCCTGGATCGATGGCTTCCCGCTGTTGTGCATGGTCCTGGCGCCGGTATTCGTGCTCGGCGCGTTCCTCTCCTCGCGCCCGGCCTACGCCGGCTACGGGATTGGCTTGCTGGTGTTCTTCGCCATCGGCTCGGTGCCGAACAACCTCACCGTGTACAACCCCTACACCTTCATCAACGACTACATCGGCATGGTCATCGGCATGCTGGTTTGCGCTGCCGCCGGGGCGATCATCCTGCCGCCCAACAGCCGCTGGCTGTGGAGCCGTTTGCAGCGCGACCTGCGTGAGCAGGTGCTGTTCGCCATCGGCGGGCGCCTGCGCGGGCTGAGCTCGGCATTCGAAAGCCGCACTCGCGACTTGCTGCACCAAGCCTATGGCCTGGCCGCTGGCAAGCCGCAGGTGCAGAGCGAACTGATGCGCTGGATGTTCGTGGTGCTGGAAGTCGGCCACGCCATCATCGAGCTGCGCAAGGAGCAGGACCGCGCCCCAGTGCACCCGGCCTATGCCGAGTCGCAGCCCTGGCGCCAGGCGATCCGGGTGATGGGCCGGGCGCTGGCGCGCTTGTTCCTGCAACCCAACGCCAGCAACCACGAGCGCGCGCTGGTCGCGGTGGACCATGCGATCAGTCGCGTGCAAGCCACCGACGAGCCGTTCGCCCGCCACTTCGACACCTCGGTGCTGCGCCGCTCGCAAAGCTACCTGCACTTCATCCGTACTTCCCTGCTCGACCCACAGTCGCCGCTGGCCCCGGCGAAAGGATTGCACCATGCCCCGTGAGATCGCCTTCCATGGCGTGTACATGCCCACCATGACCTTGATGTTCCTGTTCGCCGCAGGCTTGGCCTGGGGCCTGGACCGCTTCATCGCAAGCGTTGACGGCTACCGCTTCTTCTGGCACCCGGCGTTGCTGCGCCTGTGCCTGTTCATCTGCCTTTTCGGCGCCATGGCGCTGTCTGTCTACTGGTGAGAATCCTTCGATGAAAAAGTTCTTCAGCCTGATTGCCACCCTGCTGGTGCTGGTCGCCGCCGTGGCCATCGGCCGCCAGTTGTGGCTGCACTACATGACCACCCCGTGGACCCGCGACGGCCGCGTGCGCGCCGACATCATCAACGTCGCCGCCGACGTCCCGGGCTATGTCACCGACGTGCCGGTGCGCGATAACCAGCGGGTAAAGAAGGGCGATGTGCTGATCCAGATCGACGCCGAGCACTATCAGGTCGCGGTCGATCAGGCCAAGGCCCTGGTCGCTTCGCGCAAGGCCACCTGGGAGATGCGCAAGGTCAACGCCAAGCGCCGCGCCGACATGGACAACCTGGTGATCTCCAAGGAAAACCGCGACGACGCCAGCAACATCGCAAGCTCCGCCCTGGCCGATTACCAGCAGGCCCAGGCGCAATTGGCGGCAGCCGAGCTCAACCTCAAGCGTACGCGCATCGTGGCCACCGTCGACGGTTACGTGACCAACCTGAATATCCATCGTGGCGACTATGCGCGTACCGGCGAGCCGGTGATGGCAGTGGTCGATGAGAACTCGTTCTGGGTGTATGGGTTCTTTGAAGAGACCAAGCTGCCACATGTGAAGGTGGGCGATCAGGCTGAGCTGCAGATGATGAGTGGCGAGCGGATCAAGGGCCATGTGGAGAGCATCGCTCGCGGGATCTATGATCGCGACAACCCGCAGAGCCGCGAATTGATTGCCGATGTGAACCCGACCTTCAACTGGGTGCGCTTGGCCCAGCGAGTGCCGGTGCGGATTCACATCGATGAAGTGCCGGACGGGTTTTTGTTGGCGGCGGGGACTACCTGTACCGTGGTGGTCAAGCCTGGCGAGGGTTGATCCAGCACTGGCAGTGCGCCTTTTGCCGCCATCGCGGGGCAAGCCCGCTCCCACGTAGCCTGGCCCTCGTAGAAGCGAACGGCGTGGGAGCGGGCTTGCCCCGCGATGGCGTCAGTCAATCCACCCAGGTTACGCAGCCCCCACCAACACCGGAACCTGCACCCGATCAATCACCTTGGCGCTAATCGACGGATCCAGCAGCCGGCCCAGCCGCGACAGGTGGCGGTGGCCGATGATGATCAGTTCGCAGTCCAGCGCCTTGGCCTTGTCGACAATGGCCTCGACCGGCTCAGCGGCGATCATGCAGCCCTGCGCATTGAAGCCTGCGTTGCGCAGGGTTGTCAGCGCCTCGGACACGGCCTGCTCGGCCAGTTGCTGTTCTTCGCAGGCGGCGGGGTATTCCTCCAGCTCGCCTGCGCTGAAGGGAAGGGGTTTGTCGTGCACAGCAAAGCTTGAGTCGATGGCCATCAGCACGTGCAGTTGCTGCTCGTCCGGGCGGCAGTAGCGCAGCGCCAGGTTCAGCAGGGCGCTGGCAGCGGGGGAGGCGTCGATGGCGATCAGGACGGGGCGGGGCATGCAGGCTCCTCGGTCTGGGGCAGGTATTGATGCAACAACTGCCGGCCTCATCGCGGGGCAAGCCCGCTCCCACGCAATTTCTCTCACACCGATAACTGCGTGGGAGCGGGCTTGCCCCGCGATGAGGCCGGCAAAGTCTCTACAGCATTCTGAGCCGATCCACCGATCAGGATAAATAGCCCCCCACGCACGGCGCCGTTGCGTCTGGCGCAATCGGCGACCTGTTAACATCGCGCTTCCCCCAGCCGCCACGGACCACGGCCATGCAACTCCCGGACATGAACCTGCTCGTCGCCCTCGACGCCCTGCTCGATGAAGGCAGCGTGGTTGGCGCAGCCCAGCGCATGAACCTGAGCCCGGCAGCCATGAGCCGAACGCTGGGGCGCATCCGCGATGCACTGGGCGATCCGATTCTGGTGCGTGCGGGTCGCGGCCTGGTCCCCACGCCACGCGCCCTGGCCCTGCGCGAGCAGGTCAGCCTGCTGGTCGAGCAGGCCGGGCAGGTGTTTCGCAGCGCCGAAGACGTCGACCTGCTCAACCTGGATCGGGCCTTCAACATCCGCACCAACGACCTGTTCATCGCCCTGTATGGCGCCCAGCTGTTGCGCATGATGCACGAACAGGCACCGCGCACGGTCCTGCGCTTCGTGCCCGAGAGCCCAGGCGGTGATGATGACAGCGTGCTGCGCGACGGGCGCACTGACCTGGTGATCAGCTCAAGCATCGACCTGGCGCCAGAGATCAAGGTGCAGAGCTTGTTCCATACCTTTTATGTTGGCTTGGCGCGCCGCGATCATCCGATCTTCGATGCCGAGATCACCCCGGCGCGCTTTGCCGCTTATCCACAGATCAGCGTGTCGCGGCGCGGCCGGGCCAATGGCCCGATCGATGTCGAGCTGGCCAACTTCAAGGTGCAGCGGCGGGTGGCGCTGATTACCCCAAGTTTTCACTCGGCGCTGTTCTCGCTGCCCGATTCGGACCTGATCCTGCCGATGCCGGCCAATATCCTCAACAGCGTTACCAAGCTCGGGCTGCCGTTGCGTTCGTTCGAGATCCCGGTGCCGTTGGAACGGGTCAATGTGATGCAGGCGTGGCACCCACGTTTTCACAGTGATCCGGCGCACCGCTGGTTGCGCCAGACCTTGAAAGCTTGTTGCAGTGTCGATCCGTGACATCGGCGGTGTCTTCTTCGCGGGCAAGCCCGCTCCCACACTGAGCGCGCCGGACACAAACAGTGAGTACACACCCATCCCTGTGGGAGCGGGCTTGACCGCGAAGAAGGCGACGCGGTTAAAGCGGATTGCGCCTGACGCAACTTAAAACTGCCAATAAGTCAGTTTTCGTAAGCATTCGACCTTCTTAGACTTGCTCCAGCCCCGATTATGTTGCTGGAGATGTCCGTCCATGAGTTCTTTGACCGCGCCTACCGCCGCGCTCGCTACCGCCTCGGCGCCCGCTGCGCCTGCGCAAACGGCGTTCGGCCTGCGGGTGGTGGTCGGCTTGTTTGGCGTACTGCTGGCAGTGCTCTGCGCGGGTCTCAACGAAGCGGTGACGAAGATTTCCCTGGCCGATATCCGCGGCGCCATGGGCATCGGCGCCGACGAGGGCGCCTGGCTGCTGGCGGTGTACGCCGCGGCTTCGGTGTCGGCCATGGCGTTTTCACCCTGGCTGGCCACGACCTTCTCGCTACGCCGCTTCACCCTGACTGCCATCGGCTTGTTCGCTGTGCTCGGCTTGCTGCAACCCTATGCACCCAACCTGCACAGCCTGATGCTGCTGCGCGTCGTGCAAGGCCTGGCCTCAGGCGCCTTGCCGCCAATGCTGATGAGCGTCGCCCTGCGCTTCCTGCCGCCGGGGATCAAGGTCTATGGCCTGGCCTGCTACGCCCTGACTGCCACCTTCGGCCCTAACCTTGGCACGCCGCTGGCGGGGTTGTGGACCGAATATGTCGGCTGGCAGTGGGCGTTCTGGCAGATCATCCTGCCTTCCCTGCTGGCGATGGCCTGCGTCGGCTGGGGCCTGCCGCAAGACCCGCTGCGCCTGGAGCGCTTCAAACAGTTCGACTGGCGCGGGGTGCTGCTCGGTTTACCGGCGCTCAGTTGCATCGTCCTCGGCCTGTCGCTGGGTGACCGCTGGGGCTGGTTCGACTCGCCGCTGATCTGCTGGCTGCTCGGTGGCGGCCTGCTGCTGTTGGTGCTGTTCATGTACAACGAATGGTCCGAGCCGCTGCCGTTCTTTCAACTGCGCATGCTCTCGCGGCGTAACCTCAGTTTCGCCCTGGTGACCTTGGCCGGGGTGCTGATCGTGCTTTCCGGTGTGGGCACAATTCCATCGGCGTACCTGGCGCAGATCCAGGGCTATCGGCCGGCGCAGACCAGCCCATTGATGATGCTGGTGGCCATGCCGCAACTGCTGGCCCTGCCGCTGACTGCTGCGCTGTGTAACATCCGCGCAGTGGATTGCCGTTGGGTGCTGGCGGTTGGCCTGGCGATGCTGGCGCTGTCGTGCGTGGGCAGCAGCCTGCTGACCTCGCAGTGGATTCGCGACAACTTCTACGGTTTCTACTTGCTGCAGGTGTTTGGCCAGCCGATGGCCGTGCTGCCGCTGCTGATGCTTTCCACCAACGGCATGACGCCGCAGGAGGGGCCGTTCGCCTCGTCCTGGTTCAACACCGTCAAGGGCTTGTCTGCGGTGATCGCCACCGGCCTGCTCGATGCCCTTGGGACCCTGCGCCGGCATTTTCATTCCAACCACCTGGTGGACAGCCTGGGTAATGCGCCGCTGATCGATGATCGCGCCGCAGGCCTTGCGCAACGCATCCATCAACAGGCCCTGGTGCTGACCTCGGCCGATCTGTACCTGGTCATGGCGGGCATCGCCGTGGCCCTTATCTGCCTTATTCCTTTCGTGCCCACTCGGGTCTATCCACCGCGTGCGGTGGCCTGAACCCCTGGATGAATTCGAGAACACAGAACATGACCAACAATCGCAAGACTCTCGTCATCGGCTCGGTGCTGGCCGTGGCCGTCCTGGCCGGCCTGATTGGCCCGTGGCTGCTCGGCAGCGACCATCAGCAACGGACCAACGATGCCTACGTGATCGCCGACTACACCGTGGTCGCGCCAAAAGTGGCAGGTTTCATCAAAGAGGTCTTGGTCGAGGACAACCAGCAGGTCAAGGCCGGCCAGTTGCTGGCGACGATCGATGCGCGCGACTATCAGGCCGCCCTCGATGCTGCGCAAGCGCAGTTGCTGGTAGCCAAGGCGCAAAGCGCCGATGCCCGCGCCACGCTCGACCGCCAAGGCTCTCTGATCGCCCAGGCTGAGGCGGCGGTGAAAGCGGCCCAGGCTGAGATGGCCTTCGCCGAGCATGAGGTCAATCGCTACAGCCGTCTGGCCGAGCAGGGCGCCGGTACCGTGCAGAATGCCCAGCAAGCGCGCAGCCGGGTCGATCAGGCCCGTGCGCGCCTGGCCAACACCCAGGCGGCATTGGTCGCCACCCGCAAGCAGGTGGACATTCTCAGTGCCCAGGTCGCCAGTGCCGATGGCCAGCTCAAGCGGGCCGAAGCCGGGGTGGAGAAGGCCGAGCTGGATCTGTCCTATACCCGCATCACTGCCCCCGTCGACGGCATGGTCGGCGAGCGCGCCTTGCGCGTCGGTGCCTACGTCAATCCGGGCGCACGCTTGCTGTCGGTGGTGCCGCTGGAGCAGGCCTACGTCGTGGGCAACTTCCAGGAAACCCAACTGACCCACGTGCAACTCGGGCAGCCGGTGAGCATCAGCGTCGACACCTTCGCTGGCGAAACCCTCAAGGGCCATGTCCAGAGCATCGCCCCAGCCACGGGCGTGACCTTCGCTGCGGTCAAACCGGATAACGCCACCGGCAACTTCACCAAGGTGGTCCAGCGCATCCCGGTGAAGATCGTCTTCGATGACGGCCAGCCACTGTTGCAGCGCCTGCGCGTGGGGATGTCGGTGGTAGCCACCATCGACACCCAAGGCGACACCCTCGCAGGCAAAGAGGTGACTGCCCGATGAAACCGCTATTGCCCTTGAGCCCCTTGCTGCTTGCCGTACTGCTGGCAGGCTGCACCCTCGGGCCGGACTTCCAGCGCCCTGACAGCCAAGCGCCGCAGGACTGGGCGGCGCTACAAGGCCCGGCTGCGGCTAGCCAGCCGGTGGCCGAACCGCTGGAGCTGCGCTGGTGGGACAGCTTTCACGATGCCCAGCTCAGCGCCCTGATCCAGCGCGTCGCCGAGCGCAACCTCGACTTGCAGATGGCCAGCGCCCGCCTGCTGCAAAGCCGCGCCCTGCGTAGCAGCGTGGCGGCCGAGCAGGCGCCGTCGGTGGATGCCAATGCCGGTTACAGTCGTGCCCGCAATAGCGCCGAAGGCCTCAACGACCCGTCCGGTAAGGCCGGCAAGTCGGCGTTCAACCTGTGGCAGGGCGACTTGGTCGCAGGCTGGGAGCTGGACCTGTGGGGCCGGGTACGGCGGCAGGTGGAAGCCGCCGATGCGACAGTGGCCGTGGCCGAGAATGATCGGCGCGGGGTGCTGCTGGCGTTGCTGTCGGAAACTGCCGGTAACTACATTCAGCTGCGCGCCGTACAGCACACCCTGGAGGTCACCCAGGACAACCTCAAGGTCGCCCAGCACAGCCTAGAGCTGTCCCAGGATCGCCAGGCGCAAGGCGTTGCCACCCGTTTGGATGTGGCCCAGGCCGGGGCCCAGGTGGCCTCGATCGAAGCGCGCCTGCCAACGCTGGAGGCGCGCCGCGATGACCTGATCAACGCCCTGAGCCTGCTCGCCGCCGAGCCACCGCGCAGCTTGCAGAGCGAGCTGCTGAAGACCGGCGAGCTGCCGGCGCCGCAGGAGAAATTCGCCATTGGCGTGCCATCTGAGCTGGCTGAGCGCCGCCCGGATATCCGCCAGGCCGAAGCGCGCTTGCATGCTGCCACCGCCAGCATCGGCGTGGCCAAGGCCGATTTCTACCCCAGTATTCGCTTGTCCGGCAGCATGGGTTTCCAGGCCATGCAGCTGTCTGATTTTGGCGCGTGGGACTCACGCCGGTTTGCCTTTGGCCCGCAGTTGTCGCTGCCGATTTTCGAAGGTGGCAGGCTGACCGGAACTTTGCAATTGCGCGAGGCCCAGCAACAGGAAGCGGCGCTGAACTACCGCAAGGTGGTGCTGGCTGCCTGGCATGAGATCGACGATGTGTTGCGCTTGTATAACGCCAGTCAGCTGCGCCGCGATCATTTGGCCGAGGCGGTGCGGGAGAACCGGATTGCCTTGCAAACCGCTCAGCGCCAGTACGTCGAAGGGGCGGTGGACTTTCTCAATGTGCTGAGCGTGCAGTCGGCGTTGTTGGCCAGTGAAGAGCAGTGGATCGACAGCTCGGCGGCGGTTTCGCAGGCCATGGTGGGTTTGTACAAGGCGTTGGGTGGGGGGTGGCAGGCGTTTGACCAAGAGCCGCCTAGGGTGTGAAGCGGGGCCGCTTTGCGGCTGCAAAGCAAGCCCCAACCAACTAACGAGGAGGCCGCAGATGCATCTTCCCCTGAACGGCAAGCGCGCCATCGTCACTGCCTCCACCACCGGCCTGGGTTTGGCGATCGTGATCGGCTTGGTCCAGGCCGGCGCCGAAGTGGTGCTTAACGGCCGCAGTCAGGCCCACGTCGATGAAGCGTTCAGGCAGGTGCGCGAGGCACTTCCCGCCGCTCGCCTCATCGGCGTCGCTGCCGACCTGAGCACTGACCAGGGCATCCAGACGCTGATCGAGCGCGTGCCGCACACTGACATCCTGGTCAACGGCTTAGCCGTGGCCCAAGTCTGCGCTACCAGCCTGGCACGCCATTACGCCCAGGGTATGGTGGCGCGTAACTGGGGGCGGCTGGTGTTTCTGTGCGCTAAGCGCGAGCTGAAGACTCTAGTGCGCGGGATGGGCGAGACCTTGGCCAGCACTGGGGTGAGGGTTGATGCGGTTGTGCCTGGGGTGGCGGAGCAGGTGGCGACCAGGGTGGTTGATCTGGCTGCGGTTGGCGTCCAGCCCTTGTGCTGACTGTGCCGGCCTCTTCGCGGGTAAGCCCGCTCCCACAGGTACAGCGTCGGTCTCAGGCTCTACACACCTGGCTCAAACGACTCGGGCCCTGTGGGAGCGGGCTTGCCCGCGAAGCGGTCACCACAGTCAAAGCGGTCGCAACAACCCAAAGCGCTTGCGCAGCACCTTGTCGAGCAACCGCTGCGGCAGCAAGCGCGCCAGCAGCGGTAGCGCGGTGCTGCCATTGCCCAGGCGCACCAGCGCCGGCGTCGGCGACTTCTGTGTTGCCGCCAATAATCCCTGAGCGAACTGCGCGGCCGGTGTGGGTTTGTCCTGCGAAGCGCGCGCGCGTGCCTGGATATGTTCGCGCAGCGGCCACCACGGTGAATCAGCCGCCAATACCTGCTCGGCCTGCTGCTGGGCATTGCTGGCAAACTGCGAAGCAATCGCCCCAGGCTGGACCTCCATCACCCGGATGCCGAACGGCGCCAGCTCCAGGCGCAGGGCATCACTGAGTGCATGCACGGCGGCTTTCGAGGCGCAGTAGGCGCCGGCAAACGGCGTCACCAACACCCCGGAAACACTGCCGATATTCACCACCAGGCCGCGGTTGCGACGTAGCAGCGGGAACAGCGCGCGGGTCACGCCGACCACGGCGAATACGTTGGTCTCGAACTGCTGACGCAGCGCCTCGACCCCGCCATCGAGCAGCGGCCCCATGGCGCCGTAGCCCGCGTTGTTGATCAGGATATCCAGGCCGCCATGGCGCTGTTCGAGCTCGCCGGCCAACTGCGTCAGGCCGTGGGCATCATTGACATCCAGCTGTCGTGCGCAGAAACCAGCCGCGCTCAGTTGCTGCACATCCTCGAGCTTGCGGGCCGTGGCCCAGACTTCGTGACCAGTATCGCGGAAGGCGTTGGCCAGGGCGCGGCCGATGCCGCTGGAGCAGCCGGTGATGAGAACTGTGGGCATGGCGGGGTCTGCGCAAAAGGGATGAAGGTTCGATCATAGCGCAGCCGGGGCGATGCAGCCTTGCCAATGCCTGACGCAACGGTGCCGCGCGGCCAACGCGCACCACCTGTGCTGAGCCTCTGACCGGCAGCAGGATCTGCGAGGGGATGTAGCGCAGGTCGAGGTCCTTGAACACGGCGGTTAGCCAGCCCTCCCAGGCGGGATCTTCGAACTGGTCGAGGTTCAAGTCGTAAAAGGTGATGCCCCGCAGGCGGCGCGCCAGGCGTTTATAGACCGGCCGCAGGCTGTTGCACGGCGGGCAACTGTGCGAGCCGACGAAGATCACGCTGCGCCGCTCGCGGCGTTCGGCATCGAGCAGGTCGTCCAGGGCATCGGGGTCGCAGAGGGGATGCAGGTGCACGACAACGTCCTCCTGACAAGGCAATGCGCCTATTCAATGCCAGGTGGTGCCGCGGCGAAACTGACAAAAATGCTAGTTGGCAAACGAGCCTTGCAGGTGTTCTGGACGAAACTCCAGGGTCTGCGGGCGATAGCCTGAACGCAGCGGCGGCAAGGGCAGGCAGTCGCTCCACTCGGCGCCAGGTTGCAATTCGCCGGGGCCGCGGTAGCGCGGTGCGCTGTAGGTGCTTTCAGCGAGGTTGACGGTGTCGCCCGGCGCATAGGCGCCGACTCGCCAGCGTAGTTCGGTGAGGGGGGCCTTGTTGCCGTTTTTCATGGTCACGCGCAGGGCGCGGTCGGCAGGACACTGATCAGGAGCGTAGGTCAGGCGCAATTCCAGGCGGGCCAGCTGCGAAGATTCGCGGCTGTCTTGCCAGACTACCCACAGCGCAACCAGCCCCAGGCCCAATACGGCGGCCAGGGAGATCGGCAGGGCCTTGGCCGGATAGCGCAGGAGCAGGACCAGCCAGGTGAGGATGAGCAGAGCGCCGATGATCATTGTGCAGGACATGCCTTGGTTGGGCGGGTTTGACCATCGTAGCTGTAAAAGGGGTTCACCTCAAAAAGCAACGTTGGCGCACGCAAGGATGGCTGCGTGGACCTGTTGGTTGATGGACCTGTTGGTTGATGGAACTAATAGGCGGGGGGGCGTGGGAGCGGGCTTGCCCCGCGATAGCGATCTGACAGAGTGATTGCGTTGTCTGCCATGACGCTATCGCGGGGCAAGCCCGCTCCCACGTGGTCACCACGTAGTCAATGTCCCCAGGTGTTCAGGGAATCGCTTACTGGGCGATGGTCTTCACCGAAACCCCACGCTCCATCGGCGTGGACGTGCGCCCGTAGACGTCTTCGAAGCGCTCGATATCATCCTCGCCCAAGTAGCTGCCGGACTGCACTTCGATGATCTCCAGGGGGATCTTGCCGGGGTTGCGCAGGCGGTGGATCGAGGCGATCGGGATGTAGGTCGACTGGTTCTCGGTGAGCAGGAACACGTTCTCGTCACAGGTCACCTCCGCCGTGCCCGAGACCACGATCCAGTGCTCGGCGCGGTGGTGGTGCATCTGCAGCGACAGGCTGGCACCGGGCTTGACCGTGATGTGCTTGACCTGGAAGCGTCCACCCATGTCGACCGAGTCGTACGAGCCCCACGGGCGGTACACCTCAAGGTGGTTCTGGGTCTCGCTGCGGCCCTGCTTGTCGAGTGTGTTGACCATCTGCTTGACGCCTTGGACCTTGTCCTTGTGGGCGATCATCATGGCGTCCTTGGTCTCGACCACGACGATGTTCTCAAGACCGATCACCGACACCAGCTTGCCGTTGCCGTGGATCATGCAATTGCGGCTGTCCTGCACCACCACATCGCCTTTGGTGACGTTGCCGTTGTCGTCTTTCTCGTGCACGTCCCACAGCGACGACCAGCAGCCGACATCGCTCCAGCCGGCCGACAGCGGCACCACGCAGGCGCGCTGGGTCTTTTCCATCACCGCGTAGTCGATGGAGTTGTCCGGGCAGCAGGCGAAGGTGGCTTCGTCGATGCTGAGGGTGTCGCCTTGTTCATCGCTGCGCTCCAGGGCCAGCAGGCAGGTGTCGTAGATGTCCGGATCGTGCTTTTTCAGCTCTTCGAGGAAGCGGCTGGCGCGGAACAGGAACATGCCGCTGTTCCAGAAGTAGCCGCCGGCGCGGACGAACTCGGTGGCGCGTTTTTCGTCAGGTTTTTCGACGAACTGGGCAACCCGGGCCACGCCTTCGGGCAGCAGCGCGTCCTGGCTGGAGCGGATGTAGCCATAGCCGGTTTCCGGTTTGGTCGCCGGCACGCCGAACAGCACCATTTCGCCGCGCTCGGCCGCCACGGTGGCCAGGGCCAGGGCGCGTTGCAGGGCTTTTTGGTCATCGATCACATGGTCGGCCGGCAGCACCAGCATCAGCTCATCGCAACCTTCGTTGACCAGCTTCATCGCGGTCATCGCCACCGCTGGCGCGGTGTTACGGCCGAACGGCTCCATCAGGATCGCCTGGGTCTCAAGGTTCAGCGCGCTCAGTTGCTCCTGAACGATGAACTTGTGGTCTTTGTTGCAGACCACGATCGGCGCCTGCATGCCTTCGAACACCAAGCGCTCGAGGGTCTGCTGGAACAGGGTGTGCTCACCGGTCAGGGCGAGGAACTGCTTGGGGAACTGCTTGCGCGACAGAGGCCACAGACGCGAACCGCTACCACCAGAAAGAATTACCGGAATCATGATGTTTCTCCAAAGGTCGATAGAGGCAGGGGATCAGTTAGTGGACACAGGGCGGGTTACCCACACCGGCGACAGGCTGTTGCCGGAGCCAGTGACGTACAGCACGGCAGCTTCGCCGCGTTCCAGGGCGACGGGTTTGACGTCGCCGACTTTCTTGTCTCCTTGGTACAGGGCCAGGTTGACCTTGACCGGGTTGATCTCACGCTCACCACGGCCGTTGGCGGCCACCGGCTTGACCACTTCGGTCTTGCCGTCGGCGGTCTTCAGGGTCAGTTGCTGGTCGGTCAGGTTCTGCACGCGGACCAGGGCTTTTTGCTTGTTCTTGAACGGTGGCTCTTCGATCAACTGCGGGTTGCCGCCGCTGTTGTTGACCAGGGTGTAGTACTTGTCCGAGGCGAGCTTGACCGGCACCGATTTGCCCGCGACCTGGGCGGTGTAGTCGCCGCCTGGGAGGAAGCTGAAGTCGCTGCTGGCTTGCGCGCCAACCTGCTTGATCTGGGTGTTGCCGACACTGGCGGCGGTCGGTGCGCTGCTGGCGTTGTACAGGCGCACGAAGGTCGAACCTTTAGGCGCGCTAGGGCCGTACAGGGCCGCGTCAGCGCCGGCGAAGGCTTGTACCGAGGCCAGCGCGGAAAGGGACAGGCCGGCTGCGAGGGTGAGGGCTTTGGCAAAAGATGGCTTATGGGTCATGTGCGTGTTCCTCTCTATCAGTGGTTCGCCCGGTTGGACGACAGGGCCAGGTTTTCTTCAGATTTACGGGTGTTTTTCAGCTGCGCGATCCACTGCGGATCGAACGCGCTGAGGTCGTTTTTCATTGGCAGATAACGTTCGGGGAATTCCCACACCACCACCTGTGGCGCGGCATTCTTGAAGGCATCGCTTTGCAGGTACTTGAGCATCGGTAGCAATGGCCCGTGGCCGTCTTCGGCGTAGTTGGCGACATCGCTGCGCAGCGCTTGCTGCAGGGCGCCGAGGAAGTTCCAGTGCGGGTTGGCGCTGTAGCTGGTGCCGACCAGGGCCACCGGGATCTGGCTGTCGGCAAACAGCGCATCGCCGGTCTCGCCTTGGGCCTCGACCGCGTGGGTGCTGCGTTGCTGCAGGTTGTCCGGAGCGGGCAGCAGGTTGCTGAACAGCGGGTCGAGTGGCAGGAAGTTGGTCAGGTCGCCCTTGTATGGCTTGGTCTCGCCCGCTTGGGTGATGAACGCCTGTGGGTCGCCGCTGAGCAGGCTCTGGCGGGCCACCGCTTCGGCCACCGCCTGGGCGGCGACTTCGGCGCCCATTGGCGTCCAGTGAGTGTCGGTACGCAGGAACACCTGGCCACGCGCTTTGGCTTGCTCCATTGGCGCTTGCAGGTCAGGGGCGAATACGTTGGCCTGACGCGCCTGGGCATGGAACTGGTTGTACAGGTCGCCATGCAGGCTAGCCGGCAGCTCCTGGCCGAGGTATTCGGAGTAGATCCGCGCCTTGGCTGGGACGATCGCCAACACCAGTTGCGTGCCTTGGCGTTGCAAGGTGTCGCGCACGCCGCGGATCAGCGCCAGGTTTTCCTGCATCAGTTGCTCGGCGCCAGCAGTGGGCTTGAACTCTTCGTCGCTGAACAGCCACTGCTCGCGCCCCAGCACCACGCCGGGGCGGCCTTCGTTGAATAGCTTGAAATCCAGTGCCGCCCAGAGGTTGGTACTGATGCGCTTGATCGGGAACTGATCGTCGTAATGGGTCTCGGCGGCCTTGGCCAGCTTGCCGTTGAGCAGGGTCATCTGCTCGGTGCGCTGGAACGTCGAGGCGCCGCTGAGCGACCACACGCCCAAGCCTGTGAGCAGGCCGAGGAAGGTCAGGGAGTAGGTGATGCGAAGTGTCCGGGTCATGGTCGTCCGTGCCTCAGAACTGGAAGTAGAGGAATGGCGAGTAGCTCTGCGCGGAGAGCTTGAGCACCGAGGCGACGAACAGCAGCAGCACCAGCACACGGGCCATCACCCGGGTCCAGTCCAGGCCGATCGAGCCGTCGGCGTTGATCTGCACCGGGGTTGCCTTGGCGGTTGGCTTGGCATTGCGGTAGAAGTCGCGCAGGCCGAAGAACGCCAGGCTCGCGTAGGCGATGAACATGGTCGCCACTTGCAGGCCGGTGAGATTGGCGCGGTTGAGTTCCGACAGCTGCCATTCACCGAAGCTGAACATGGCACCGTACATACGCCCGGCGACGTGCAGGTTCTCGGCGCGGAAGATCACCCAGCCGACCACTACCAGCAGGAAGGTGAAGGCCCATTTGACCGGGTTGAAGCGCTGCGGGTTGGTATCCAGGCCCAGGGCGCGTTCGATCGCCAGCCACATGCCGTGCCAGGCACCCCAGATGATGTAGGTGAAGTTGGCGCCATGCCACAGACCACCGAGCAGCATGGTCAGGAACAGGTTGCGGTAGGTGTTGAAGGTGCCTTTGCGGTTGCCGCCCAGGGTGATGTACAGGTAGTCGCGCAGCCAGGTCGACAGGCTGATGTGCCAGCGCCGCCAGAACTCGGTGATCGACTGGCTGATGTACGGCTGCTTGAAGTTCTCCATGAAACGGAAGCCCATCATCAAGCCCAGGCCGATGGCCATGTCGCTGTAGCCGGAGAAGTCGAAGTACAGCTGCGCGGTGTAGGCCAGGGCGCCCAGCCAAGCATCGCCGGTGGTGGGGTTTTCCAGGGCGAAGCAGTGGTCGGCGACCACCGCCAGGGTGTCGGCGATGAACACTTTCTTGATGAAGCCCTGCATGAAGCGGGTGCAGCCTTCGGAGAACTTGTCCAGGGTGTGGGTGCGGTTGTTGAACTGGTCGACCAGGTCCTTGAAGCGCAGCACGGGGCCGGCGATCAGGTGTGGGAAGATCGCCACGAACGCGGCGAAGTCGATCAGGTTGCGGGTGGCCGGGGTGTCGCCGCGGTACACGTCGATGATGTAGCTGATCGACTCGAAGATGTAGAACGAGATACCGATCGGCAGCAGCACGTGGGTGATGATGAACGGTTCAAGGCCGAACGAGGTGATGATCGCGTTGAGGCTGTCGACGCCAAAGTTGGCGTACTTGAAGTAGCCAAGGATCGCCAGGTCGACACCGACGCCGAGCAGCAGCCAGCGCTGGGCCGGCTTGGTGCGCACGCCAGCGGCGCCGACTTTCAGGCCGATCCAGTAGTTCCACAGGGTGACCCCGGCGAACAGCGCGAGGAAGTCGACCCGCCACCAGGCGTAGAAGATGTAGCTGGCAACCAGCAGCAGCAGGTTGCGATAGCGTTGCCCGCTCAAGTAGTACAGGCCGAGGAAGATCGGCAAGAACAGGAACAGGAACACGTTTGACGAGAAGACCATCCCGGTTCTCCTTATTGTTCACAGCATCCGGGGCAGCAGCCCCCCAAACCCCCCACGAAAAGTGCAGGGTCACCTGATGTAAGAGCACTGTGCGTGGGAGCGGGCTTGCCCCGCGATAGCGTCAATGGCGACAACACCGCTGCGCCTGCCGACGCTATCGCGGGGCAAGCCCGCTCCCACGCAGTTCACTTTCACATGTGTGTTACTTCTTGCTTTCTGCGCTCGGGTCGTAGACCCGGGTCAGGTTGCCGCCGAGGCGGAAACTGTCGAACGGCTGCATGCCCCGTTTGCGCTGCAAGGTGTCGCCGTTGCAGGCGTAGAGGCTGCAATAGGGTTCGAGCCAGGAGTACTTGCTGTCGACCTTGAGGTCTTTCATGTCCTGCTTCTCCCCATTGCGGCGCTTGAACGCACTCGGGTCCTTGGCACCGGCCAAGACTTTCTGGCCCAGGCGCTGCAAGGCGTTGTTGTTCTCACCGCGCAGGTCGACACCATTGACCTGGGCGAAACTGGCGATCATCGCCAGTGGCGGCAGGGCGTAGTTGTGATAGGCCAGCGCGCGCTGCTTGCGCTTGAGCTCGTTGGGCAAGAAGCCCTGCTCATCGATCTGGTTGGCGCCGACCTTGTATTCCTTCACCGCCCAGTCGAACAGGTCGCGGCGGTCAGTTGCCACGGCGGTGGCCATGACCGACCAGGCCGCCCAGTAGCTGTGGTTGTTGATCTTCTCCAGCGGCAGGTCGCTCCAGTCGCGCACGGTCTGTTCGGCGAGGCGGGCGAACCACTTCTCGATCAGTTCGGCCTCGGCCTGGTGCGCGGCCAGTGGCTGGGAGTTGGAGAACTTAAGACGCAACCACGAACCACTCATGCTGCCCAGCGCCCATTTGCGCATGGACTTGCCGGTGTGGTTGTAGTCGGTCGACATCAAGGCATCGGCGCGCGCCCACGTGCCGAGCCAGCTCAGTGCACAATCGAGCTGGGCCGGGCGGCCGTCACGCATGTACTGACCGACCATCTTGCTGATGCCGCGCTCCAGCGTGGTGATGTCCTGGGTGGAACTGCGGAAGGCTTTTTCCGACGCCAGGTTGAGCGTCGCCCGGGCCTTGTCCGAGCCTTCGTACTTGCTGCGAAATTGCAGCGCACCGGTGTAGGGCTTGGGCGCCGCTTCACACTGGAACTTGCCGTCGGTGGTCTTGATCTGCTCGATCCCGGCGTAGTAACCCTGGGGCGGCACCAACGCGGCATGCGCGGCACTGCCAAACAGCGCCAGGGCGAGCAGGGCGGGGGCGGTGATGGTGCGAGTGTTGGTCATGGTTCGCCTCACTGGCCAGCTTGCGCGGTGTGCGCGGGGCTGGCGAAGTTGTTGCGTTTGCACAGCTTGGCCTCGACCTTCTGGGTGCCTTGTTCTGGCCCCTGGACTTCCAGCGCCAGCAGGTTCTGGCTGGCCCAGTCTTCGTCTTCACGCAGTTGGAAGACGAAACGCCCGTCGGTGTCGGAGGTTTCCGGTTTCTCGATCTTGATGTCTTCATGACGGCCGTTGAGGTACCACAAGGTGGCCTGCAGAACCTTGACCGAGGTGTCCTCGAACTTGATGTCCATCTGCAGGTTGCGGTTGACCAGATCCTTGATCACGCCGCCCTTGCCGTTGACCATCAGCTCGTTCTTGCCGGGCTTGAGGGTGGCGCTGGCGCTCATCTGCGCCGGGCGATCGTCGCAGCCATCGTCGAGCAGGCCGAGGATCTGCCGCCAGATGGTTTCCTGGTCCAGGCGATACAGCGGCGAGAACTCCCAGATGAGGATCTTCGGTGGGTTTTTCTGGAACTCTTCGCTGCCCAGGTACTGGATCATCGCCCCTTCCAGGCCGCCACCAGGGAAGGCGACGTTGAGCACGTCGGCGCCGATGTACTGCTGCAGGAAGCCCGAGAAGTTGTAGTTCTTGCCGCTGTGGCTGGTGCCGACCAGGGTGATCTCGGCGTTGCCGCTGTCACCGAACAGGTCGTCGCCGCCGCTCGAACCCTTCGGCTCAGTGGCGAACTGGTCCATGTACTGCACCGCATAGCTGGTGCCACAGAGCTGGCCGGCGACGTTGTGCAGGGTGCCGGTCTTGCCCATGCGCCCGGATTTGTGAGTTTCGAATTCCTTGCGCGGGATGCCCTCGAAGGCGGGCATCTTGTGCACCGTATCGGCGACGATCTTCGCTGCGCGCTCGGCGCCATACGGGGTCCAGTGCTGGTCGCCGCGGAAGTAGAAGTCCTTGCCCTGGTCGGCGGCGGCCAGTTGCTCGTTGGTCAGCGGCGACAGGTCCGGCACGCTGTAGCCCATCTTGGCGAAGCGCTGCAGCATGGCCTGGTAGTTACCCAGCGCCTTCTGGTAGTCGAAGGCGGCTTTCTCTTGCGGGTTGAGCATGTTGCGGTTCACCAGGCCACGGGTTGGCTGGTACACCACCACCAGTTCAACGCCGCGTTTCTTGAACGCGTCGTGTACCTGCTGCAAGCGCTTGTAGCCGGCGGCAGTGGTGGTGAACTCGGTGCGCAGGTCTTCGCGGGTTCGGAACAGCCAGTCGCCTTGCGCCTGCACCAGGGTGGTGAAGTTCTGCTGGTAGCGAGTGGTGTAGCGGCTGGCGTCATGTGCTTCTGGGCACAGCTGGCAGCAGGGCTCGGCGCTGAAGCTTGGCGCTTGCACGTCTTCGGCGCGCACGCCTTGGCTGATCGCCAGCAGGGCGGCGGACAGACCGAGCAGTTTCATCAGGTGTGGGGTCGTCATGGTCTTGGCTTTCCTTAATCGATCATTTCGGTCTGGCGTTCGACCGGGTCGATCAGCACGGCCTTCTGCTGGCGTACCAGCAGGTCGAGGATTTCGTCCTGGCGCTCGCCAAGCACGCCATTGAGGCTGATGCCGCTGGCTTTGCGCGGGGCGAGCATGGACACCTTGTACAGCTCGACCGACAGCGGCGAGTCGATCGACAAAGGCCCGGAACCATTGGCCGCCAGCTCACCGCCGACGACGATCAACGAGACCTTGGTATCGAACGGGTCAAGGGCGATGTCGCGGTCAGTGTCGGACAGGTCCTTGATGTGCCCGTAGACCCCGACCAGGCCGTTGGCCATGGCGACGTTTTCATACAGGCGGATGTTGACGCTGTTACGCACGCGAATGCCGTGGCGACGGTTGTTGATCAGCTTGTTGCCCCAGATCAGGTTGTCGCCGCTTTCGTACAAGGTGATGCCGTCGGTATGGTTGCGGTAGATCTCGTTGTAGGCGATCAGGTTGTTGACGCTGTTACGGTCGATCACTACCCCGGAGAGCTTGTTGTCGTAGCTCTTGTTGTTGATGATCCAGCTGTCGTTGACCTCACGCGAAACGATGATGCCGTGCTTCTTCTTGGTGCCGTACACGGTGTTGCCAGCGATGATCAGCCGGTGCGAGCGGTCGTGTGGGTCGATGCCGTAGACGATGTTGTCGCGGTAGGTGCTGTCCTTGACCACGAAGTCGCTGGTCTCGTAGCAATAGAAGCCGTACCACATGTCGCTGAACTCGGAGCCGATGATCCAGCCGGTCGGTTCCGGGCGGCCCATGCGCTTGGCCATGTTCGGCGTGTACTGCGAGATGCTCACGCCATACGACTTGGACTTGGCGTAGCCGAAGCTGGCCATCTTGCTGTTGACGATGTAGGTCTCGGTGCCACCCCACGACAGCAAGAAGGGGCGAAATTCCTTGGGCGAGCGGAAGGTCGATGGGCCGTTGTCCTTCTCGCGCCAGCCGGTGACCTGGGTGTCGCTGACGAACAGCCTGCCGTCGTTGACCAGGAACGAGCCGCCCTCTTGCGACAGGCGCAGCTCCTTGACCTTGCCGTCGATCTCAAGGATGCCCTTCTGTCCGACCACGATCGGCAGGCGGGCAAGGAACACCCCAGGCGAGACTTCGCGCAGATACTGGTCAGGCACCTGCTTGCTCAGCTGCGCCATGTCGACATGCCCGTCATCGACGAAGATCGCCCGGGGAATGCCGTGCTGGCGCTGGACCCATTCGGCGGCCTTGTTGTCGCCGCCGATGAACTCCTTGAGCGACTCTTCCTGGAGCATGCGGCGCACGCTGACCTTGCCCTTGCGGCTGCGATCGATCTTCTTTTGCACCGCTTGCGCGGTATAGCCGGAAAGATCGGGCAGCTTGGGCGGATCCATGTGCAGCGGCTCGACCGGCGCACTGGATACCGTGTAGGTCTTGGCCTGCTGCAGACCTTTGGCCATTTCCGGCTCGGCGGCCTGGACCATGCCTGCGGCCAGCAGCAAGGCGCTGGCGAGCAGACTGTGGCGAAGATGCGGGTGCAGGTTCATAGCTTTCCTCTCCCGGCTCAGAAGCGCCAGATCACGTCGACAAAGGCGCGGTGCATGTACGAATCGGCTTCTTTGCCATAGGCGTCACCCGGCTTGAAGACACCCGCGCGCAGGCGTACCAGGGCCGACGGTTCGTCGATCGACTGGCTCAGCGAAGCCGGCAGCAAGCCTTGCTTGAAGTACTTGGTGACGACCACGTCCATCTCTTGGCCCAGGTCCTTCTCGCCGCTGATCAGCGGGCGGTTGACGCCGTTGTCCTCGACCACCGCATTGATGCCGCTGGAGCCGATGTTCTGTTGGTCATCGACGCGCCAGAACTTGTGGTAGATGAAGCTTGCGTCGTAGTCCTCGCGCAGCTGCCAGGAGGCGAACAGGGTGGCTGCCTGCAAGTTGCCCAGCTCGCCACGGAAGGCCTCGCCGAAGCGGTGGACGCGCGAACGGGTGCCGGTGAAGTTGGAGCGATTGCTCTCAAGGCCGGTCTGTTCGAAGTTGTTCGAGCCGTCGCTGCCACCCCCGCCGCTGCCGCGGGCATAGGCGGCGCCGACCTGCCAGTTGGGGTCCAGGCGCAGGCGGATACCCAGGTCGGTGGCCCAGGCGTTGACGTCACCGCTCTGCTTGCCGGTAACCACTTGCTCGCCATTGCGCGTCTCGCTGCTGAGCTTGTCGCGATCGCCGGTCAGCCAGGTCAGGCTGCCCCAGTAGTTGACGGTGTGGTCGTTGCGCCAGTTGTAGGCATCGCTGTTGGCCTCAAGGCCAAGCCAGGTGAGATCGCCAGTGCGGGTCTTGTCGAGGGTGTCGATGGTCTCGCCGGGTTTGTTCAGGCTGCCGCTGTCATGGGTGTGATGGGCGCGCAGGCCAACCCAGTGACCTGGCGTCCACTGCGCGGCGACGTTGCCGTAGACGTGCGTGCGGTCTTCGTCTTCGGCGGCCAGCTCAGTCAGGTCGGTGCGGTATTCGCTGAAGCGCTGGGCAACGCCGACATCGGCCTTGAGCAGGGTGGTGTCGAAGGTCCAGTTCAGCGCCTCGATATTGGTGTCGCGCCACATGCCGTCGTCGTTGCGCAGGCGTTGCCGGCCAAAGCGCAGGTATTCGCCGGGGTAGGGCGTGAAGCCGTTGTAGCCGACCCAGAACTCGCGCAGGGCCAGGTAGCTTTTGTCGGGCTGGCGGCTGTCGTCGCCGGTATCGATGGCGCTGCCATCGTCCGAGGCGCGCAGGGTGTCGGTCTCGATGATGTCGGTGGCGGTCACCGCCTGGCCCATGGCGTAGGCGTTCCAGTTACCGCGCTCGCCATATACCCAGGGGCGCAGGTCCAGGCCCAGGCCGTTGACGTCACCGCCGGAGCGGGTGCCCAGGTCGCGGTCGTCTTCGGATTGAGCAGTGACTTTCACTTCCAGGCCGAAGTTCTTCTGCGCAGTCATGTCAGCCAGGGTCGGGCACGACCACAGCAGGGCGAAGCTCAGGCCGATACCGGCTTTCACGAAAGGGTTGAGCGTCATAGGGAGGCGTCCTCGGCGTCTTCATCGTCTTGCAGGGCTTCGATGGCCATGACGCTGTTGGCGCCCTGGGCCATGCTGCCGCGCGCCTGCTTCTCCTGCGCCAGCAGGCGCTCGGCCTGGCTGCGCTGGTCAGGCGTCAGTTGCTGATCGAGTTGTTGCAGCATGGCGCTGGACTGTTCGGTGGGGTTGGCCTGGGCCAACTGGGCGAACACCCAGGCATTGCCCGGATTCTGGCGAATGCCGTGGCCTTCGCTGTACAGCTGGGCCAAGGCGTAGTCGGCGCTGAGCTGACCGCCGCGAGCGGCGCTGAGCAGGTGGTCGACGGCCTTCTGTGGCTCGACCTGGCCCAGATAGCCCCGGCGATAGAGCTGGCCGAGGTAGTAGTGGGCGCTGATCTCGCCGGCATCGGCTGCGGCCTGCAAGTGGGTTTGGGCTTTCTCGGCATCGGCCGGCAGGGTCTTGCCTTCGTAGTAGAGGCGGCCCAGCAGCAGTTCGGCGCGTGGCTGTTCGGCGGCGCGGCCCTTTTCGATGTAGGCCAGCAACTGTTCGGTGTCACCCAGTTCGGGGAAGTCGTACAGCAGCTGGGCGAGGCTGGCCCAGGAGGCTGGGTTGACCGGGGCCACGTGTTCGAGCAGCTCCTTGGCGGTCTTCTCATCGGTTTGGCCGAGGTTGCGATCAGCCAGCACGCGGGCGACGCTGTCGACCCGGGTAGCCGGCACAGTGCCGCGGGCATAGCCGGCCTTGAGCTGCTCGAGCAGGGCGTTGCGCTGGTCGGCCTGGTTGCGTTTCTGGTAGACGGTGGCCAGCTCGACGTAGCAGATGTCGGTGCTGTTGATTGCGGCCTTGCAGATGTTCTCGACGTCATCCAGGTGCTGGTCGTAGGTGCCCTGGGTGCGGTAGAGCAGGATCTGCGCCAGGCCCGCTTCCGGCTGGCCGGCGGCGCGCCATTGCTCGATCTGCTGTTGCGCGTTGACGTTGGGGAAGCTCTGCGGGTACTGCAGGTAGAGCATCGCCAGCGGGATCAGGGTGTTGCCTTCGCCTTGCTTGGCGGCGAGCTTGAGCAGGGTCTCGGCTTCTTCGCGTTCAGCCTGGGTGCTGTCGGGCTTGGCCACCAGCAGGCGGCCAAGGCGCGCCTGGGCACGCGGCGAAGTGGCAGCGGCGTCGCGGTAGGTGGCCTCGGCCTCCTTGAGCTGGGCGGGGTCGCGGGAGGCGACTTTGATGTCGGCTAGGCCCACTTGGGCGTCGCTGTAGCCGAGGTCGGCCAGGGCCTTGTAGTTGCGCTCGGCGGTGGCGGTGTCGCCACGCTTCATCGCTTCGTTGGCCAGGCGCTGGTCGGGCAGGCCCGCGCAGCCGGCCAAAGTGATGGCGATGGCGAGCAACGTCGCAGTGCGTGGGAGTGGGCTTGCCCCGCGATGACGGTCGCCTGCTCGGGCGCTGTCGCGAGGCAAGCTCGCTCCCACGAAGTTCGTATGCTGGAGGGTCATGGTCAGATCCTCTTAAAGCCCACGGGCGACGGCTTTGTCGATCAGCCAGTTCAGCGACGGACCGCGGTCGCTGTTGACCGACGCTGGGCGACCGGCCAGTTCAGCAGGCAGCGCGCCGTCTGGCTTGATCTGCACGCGGATGTCGGAGGCCAGGTCTGCGCTGTTGAGGCTGGCGCTGCTGACGATCTGACCCGTGCGTACTTCGTCTTCGCCGGCAATCTGGAAGTTGACCCGGGTGCCTGGCTTGACCTCGTCGAACTGGCGATAGCTGAAGCGCGCCTCGATCATCGGGTTGGTGGTGCGGGGGATCAGCTGGAAGATCGGCTGGCCTTTGCTGGCGTACTGGTCGTCGTCCACCAGTTGCTGCGCAACCACGCAGTCGCAGGGGCTGGTGAGGGTGCCAGCGAGCTGCTTGCCGAACAGTTCCTCGACTTTGGCCGGCTCCAATTGCGCGTCGTCCAGATGGCCCTTGAGCATGTCCAGCATGCTGGTGCTGAAGCTTGCCAGCGGCGCGCCCTTGACCACTTGGCCGCCGCTCTCCACCAGGCTTTTGACGGTGCCATCGCGCGGCATGGTGACGGTGGTGGTCGGCACTGCGACCACACCGGCTTCGGCATGGCTGACGAAGTACATGCCATACAGCGACTTGGCGACGAAGCCGAAGGCGGCGATACCCACCACGAACACGCCGAGGGTCACGGTCACGGCGCGCAGGCGGCCGAAGGCGCTCAGGCCCGAGCCGCCGTCTTTCTGCTTGCGCGCCTTGGTGAAGTTGTCGCGCTGCAAGGTACTGAGCACGTCACCGGCGGTGATCAGTTCACCGGACAGGTGCGAGGTGATGATGTGGCGCAGGGTGGCGATGTCACGCGGTTCCAGGTTCTGGAACTCGGCGCCGGTACGGCCGGTGGCGGGGTCGCTGGCACGCACGAGGAATTCGATATCCATCGACAGGCCGAGGTTGTCGACCACGAACTGCAGGCGACCGCGCAGCACATCGCCGATCGGCAGCGCGCGCTTGGCATGGAAGGACAGGCCCCCAGCGGAGAGGTCGTCGACCTTGACCTCTTGTGGCTCGCGATTGCCATCCAGGAAGCGCAGCTTGGCGGGGATGCGGACCCGGGCGTGCTGGCGCTGGGCTTCGGACTCATGCACGACATTGACGTTCACGGCGGTATTCATGGCGATTTCGTTCCTGTTGTATCCGATCCGGGGTGGCTCACACGACCATGAACAGCACGGCGACGAAGATGCTCGCGGCCGAGAAGGTCATGGTGCGGGAGGACCAGGTGTTGAACCATTGTTGAAAGCTGGCAAGGTCACGCTTGAGGGCAGTGGGCTGGCGGGTCCAGGACTGCTTGTCGAGGCGGAAGAACACGTAGATCTTCATCAACGCGCCGACGATCTGGTTGTAATAGAGAATCACGGGATAGGCCGGACCCACGCTGTGGCCCGAGCACAGCAGCATGATGGTCAGGATCAGCCGGGTGATGCCGATCCACAGCAGGTACACCAGCAGGAAGGCCATGCCGAACTTGAGGCTGGCGATCACCGCGACGGTCAGGCCGAGCAGGCTGGTCCACATCGACACGCGCTGGTCGAACAGCACCACGCTGGTGAACAGCCCCAGGCGCTTGAGGCCCAGGCCCAAGGCGCGCGAGTTCTGCCGCAGGTTGTTGCCGTACCAGCGGTACATGAGTTTGCGGCTGGCCTTGAGGAAGCTTTTTTCCGGCGGGTGCTCGACCGTGTTGATCGCCGCATCCGGCACATAGAAGGTGTCGTAGCCCAGGCGCATCAGGCTGAACCAGCTCGACTTGTCGTCGCCGGTGAGGAACTTGAAGCGGCCCAGGCGCCAGTGCATCAGCGAGTCGCTCTCGACGTCGGCGATGAACTCGGGGTTGGTCACCACGCTGGCGCGGAACATCGACATCCGCCCGGTCATGGTCAGCACGCGCTTGGACAGGGCCATCGAGCACATGTTGATGTGGCGCTGGGCGAAGCGCAGCTTGTGCCACTCGCTCATGATGTAGCCGCCGCGCACTTCGCAGAATTCGTTGGTGGTCAGGCCACCGACATTGGGGAACAGCTTGAACCAGGGTACGGTCTTGCGCACCACGCCCTCGCCGAGCACGGTGTCGCCATCGATCACCGCCACCACCGCGTGCTGGTCGGGCATCATTCGCGAGATGGCGCGGAAGCCAAAGGCCAGGCCATCGCGCTTGCCGGTACCGGCGATGCGCACGAAATCGAGGGTGACGTGTTCAGGCGGGTTGTATTTTGCCCACAGGCTTTTCACCAGCAGTTCGTCGCACTTCTCCACCAGCGAGCAGACCACAGTGGTCGGGTAGCCGCAGTTGATCGCTTCGCGGATCACCGAGCTGTAGACCTGGGCGGTGGTCAGCGCATCGATACGAAAACTGGTGACCATCAGGTACACGTGGGACGGGTCCGCGGCCTTGCCCAGCTTGCGCACTTTGTTGCGCAGGTACGGGTAGACGCCGTACAGGAAGATCATGCCGCGGATGAAATGGGTGGCGCCCATCGAGTAGCGCCAGATGCCGACAGCGCCGACCAGGAAGATGAAGTGCTTCGACTGCGAGTCGAAGATGTCGCTGGGCAGGGCCAGGGCGATCAGCATGAGCAGGCTCATGTAGAGCAGCCACCCGGCGCACTGCAACAGCACTGTCTGGAACCTTTGCATGTTCGGCATCCGTCGCGAAATTCAGTGAAGAGCGGGGCCTTGCGGCCCCGCGTCAGGCTGGCTTACCAGCAGATGCCTTCGGTGCGGCTGGTGGAGCAGGTCGGCTTGCTCATGAAACCGACCAGGTCGATCACTTGCTTGCCTTCCGGGGCACGGTCGGCCAGGGCACGGAACTGCTCGTCGCGGTTGCCCAGGATGATGATCTCGGCGTCGTTGACCACTTGCTCGAAGTTGGCGTTGAGCAGCGAGGACACGTGCGGGATCTTCGACTCGATGTAGTCTTTGTTGGCGCCGTGGACACGGGCGTACTCGACGTTCTGGTCGTAGATGTTGAGCTCGTAGCCCTTGCCGATCAGGCGCTCGGCCAGCTCGACCAGGGGGCTCTCGCGCAGGTCGTCGGTGCCGGCCTTGAAGCTCAGGCCAAGCAGGGCGATCTTGCGTTTGTCGTGGCTTTCGATGATGTCGAAGGCGTTCTGCACCTGCGATTCGTTACTGCGCATCAGCGAGTCGAGCAGCGGCGCTTTCACATCCAGGCTGGAGGCGCGGTAGGTGAGGGCGCGCACGTCCTTGGGTAGGCACGAGCCGCCGAAGGCGAAGCCTGGGCGCATGTAGTACTGCGACAGGTTGAGGACTTTGTCCTGGCAGACCACATCCATCACTTCACGACCATCGACGCCGACCGCCTTGGCGATGTTGCCGATCTCGTTGGCGAAGGTGACCTTGGTCGCGTGCCAGACGTTGCAGGTGTACTTGATCATCTCGGCCACGGCGATGTCCTTGCGGATCACCGGCGCGTCGAGCTCTTCGTACAGTGCTTGCAGAACGTCGCCGCTGGCCTTGTCCAGTTCACCGATGACGGTCATTGGTGGCTGGTCGTAGTCCTTGATCGCGGTGCTTTCCCGCAGGAACTCAGGGTTGACCGCCACACCGAAGTCGACCCCGGCTTTCTTGCCCGAGCAGTCTTCCAGGATTGGGATTACCACGTTCTTGACGGTGCCTGGCAACACGGTGCTGCGCACCACGATGGTGTGGCGGCGGGTGGTGTCACGCAGCACGTAGCCGATCTCGCGGCACACCGACTCGATGTACTCAAGGCCCAGGTCGCCGTTTTTCTTGCTCGGCGTGCCGACGCAGATCATCGACACGTCGCTGGCACGGATGGCCTCGGCGAAGTCGGTGGTGCCACGCAGGCGGCCATTGGCCAGGCCTTGCTGCAGCAGTTCTTCCAGACCCGGTTCGACGATGGGCGACTTGCCCTTGTTGATCAGGTCGATCTTGGTGGCGGACACGTCCACACCAATCACTTCATGGCCCCGTGCCGACAGGCAACCTGCACAGACTGCACCCACATAACCCAAACCAAAGATGCTGATACGCATCGCATTCACCTCGTGTGTTTATCACGCCAGCCCTTCAGCGGAAGAGCCGACCGGGTTGATTAACCAGCAGTATTCGGGCGCACGGATCCATGGCGAAAAGACACTTCACCGAACGCAGGCATGAATAAATCCGGAGTGCAAAAAGTTGTGCACTCTTAAATGGCAGTCAAAGGCCGATAATTAAAAGGCGTGCCCTGAAATGCAGCCGTCTTAAATGCAGAACGCTACTTGGCGAACTGCTGTGCTTGTTTTTTCAAGTGAATAAATCCTTTGAAATCAACCACTAGGACGATTAAAGGGGGCGCGTCTATCCTCCGTGTGACAGGGCTTAGTGGCGCGTGCCATTGCCGCTGTCGAACTTTCCTGGGCGGGTGTAGATACCTGCCGTTGTCATCTGTAAGTCATCTCTCACGTTCAACGCTCGTGAATCGTTACGGGTGCTATGAGCGACCGCGGCTAGCAGAAGTTCCTGAGGGGGTTCGTGCAGAATGAATGATTTCTAAATATTTTTTCAGGCGTAAATACTTTCATACTGATGGCACTGGCGAGTGCCATCCCTATATATAAAGGGCGAAAACGGGGTGAGATAGTTTTGTGCCAGTATCCGAAAAATTTTTTCAAAATTCGTCAAAAAAGTACGAACGGTCTTATGGCGTTTGGCGATAACAATCCGCTAGACGAAATATTGGCGCCAGTTTTATGTCGCGGCGACGGGCCGTTTTGGTGCGCGTCTCATTCGGATCGCGAAAGTCCATTTTTTTAGTAGGTCTTTTCTGTTGGCTGTCGGAAAGAGAGAACGACGCCCTCCAAAATTCTGGGACCATGGTAGTAGGTGGAATCGCCGCTGATTCTCGATACATCGGAAGGTTGATCCATCAGATCTTGATGGCGGACGCGATGTGAGCGTCATAGGTAGTCAACTCAAGGCTGGCGGCGACCTGATGGTGGGAGCTACGGGCGATGTGGCGGTACTCTCTGGGGTCGAAGAGCACGGCGAATACAGCAAGAAAACCAAGTCCGGATTCCTTGGGCTGTCGAAGAGCGGCAAGAGCCAGCTCAAGACCAGCGCGAGTCAGGTAGCCAGCGAACTGGACGCGGGCAACGACATCGTCCTAGCTGCTGGGAACGACCTGCGTCTGCGCGCCAGCGAGGCCAATGCGGGTAACGATGTAGAGTTGCGCGCTGGGTTGCTAGACAGCAAGGGCGACATCAACCTGGTTGCTGCCAACGACACAACCTACAGCCGCTCCGAGGAATACAAGAAGAAGGTCGGCCTGTCGGTGTCCTCGGATCTGGTGATCCGATCAGTCTCGGTGGCCTCGGCCAAGGCCGCAGGGCAAGAGGCCCGGAGCAGCACTAGTGTCGCAAGTCAGGTGGTGGCCGAGCGTGACGCGACGCTCCAGGCAGAGCGCGACATCAATCTGCTGGGCAGTGGAGTGAATGCCGGACGCAACGTCACCCTCAATGCCGGGCGCGACGTCAACGTGGCTGCAGCCGAGAATCACCGTGACGATCAGCAGTGGTCCAAGACCACCCAGGTGGGCTTGAGCTTTGCCAGCGACGATAACGGCGTCAGTTTCTTTGCCGGTAGTGAGAAGGAAAAGGCCAAAGACCGCCTGCGTCAACAGCTGGCCGCCGCCAGTCAGCTCAAGGCAGGGCAAGATCTGGATGTAACCGCAGGGCGTGATTTCAACCAGACCGGCTCCGACCTGATCGCTGGGCATGACATCAAGCTTGGGGCTGGCCGCGATATCAACATCGATGCTGCCCGAGAAACTCAGGTCCGAGAGCAGGAGCATGAGTACGTCAGTCACGGCGCGGGAGGCTCGATCAATCATAACTTTGGCAATACCAAGGATGCGGTAAGTAGCGCAGGCAAGGGCGAGAACGCCGTCAGCAAGGGATCAAGCACCTTGCAGGCGATCGATTCGGTCAATCAGTTCCTGGCTGGCCCGACCGCTGATGGCAAATTTGGTCGCAGCGCCCAGAGCAGTCAGCAGACCAGCATCGACCAAGGCAATCGCACATCGACACTGGACGCCGGCAACGACATCACTCTCGACGCCGGCAACGACGTGACGATCAAGGGCGGTCAGTTGCAAGCCGGGCGCGATATTGCCATCAAGGGTCGAGACATCGACATTGACGTTGCCCAGGGTAGCGTTAGCCAGGAAAGCCAACAGTCGCAGAGTTGGGGGGGCGTGCACGGCGGTACCAGTGGCGGCTTCAAGTTGGGTATTGGCGCTAGCCATGGCACCGCCAGCGCCGATAGCGCACAAGGCACCTCGACGCCGAGCCAGCTCAACGCCGGACGCGATGTCAAGCTCGATGCCAGCAACGACTTGAACATCATTGGCAGTGGGGTTCAGGCCGGGCGGGGTATCGATCTGGCTGCGGGCAATGACTTGAACATCCGCGCTGCGCAAAACGACAGCAGCCAGGAACACAACCGCCGCAGTGGCGGCGGTGAAGTGGGAATTACCGTTGGATCGGAAGGCCTGGGTATCTATGCCAGCGTCAACCTGGGCAAGGGCAATCTGGAGCGCGAAGCGCAGCGCCACCAAGAGGCCTACATCTACGCCAGCGACCAGCTGAAATTTACCAGCGGCAAGGACACCTCCATCGCCGGTGCGCAGTTGCGCGGCGACCAAGTGATCGGCCAGGTGGGCGGAGATCTGAGCGTGGCCTCGGCCGTCGATACCGGCAAGGTCAAGGGCAAGGAGTTCGACCTCAGCGCGACCGTTACGGTGGGGCCGGGTGCTGGCGCCAGTGGCTCGGTGGGGTACGGCCAAACCTCAGGCAAGATCGAATGGGTCGAGAACCAGACCCGCATCACCGGTGCCAGCAAGGTCGACATCCGAACCCAAGACCATACCCAGCTAGATGGTGCGTTGATCGCCGCTGACAACGGCAACCTCAAGCTCGACACCGGCAGCCTGGGCTACAGCGATATCGCCGGCAAAGACAAAGAGCACGGTTACTACCTGAACGTCGGCGGCACTTTCAGCAACGATTCAGGCAGCGCCCAACAGGACAGTAGCCAGGTTGGTAAAGGAGAGAAGGGCCAGAACGGCTGGAGCGTAAGCGGTTGGGAGTATGAGAAGGATCGCGAGCAGATCGTTCGTGCCACGGTCGGCGCAGGTGATATCACGGTGCGCCAGGATGCCGAGACAGGCCAGGCCTCGACTAGCGGTTTGAACCGGGATCTGGACAAGGCCTACGCGATCACTCGGGACAAAGAGTCGCGCACCGACCTCTACGTGACCGGTAGCTCCTTGGACGATGCACTGAATCCGCAGGAGACGCTGCAGCAGTGGAGCGCTGGACTGCTTGATTACAACAAGACCGCGCAGAAGAACTTCGAGCAGGCCAGTACCGGACTCAACGCTACGCTCAATCGTCTTGAGCGGGTGATGGGCCGGCAGATGCCCGCCGGGGTGGGCGCTGTCACCAGCCGTGAGTTTGCCGAGCAGACCCTGGAGCAGTTGATCCTCAGCGGCAAGAGTCGCAGCCAAGCCATGGCGATGATGGCAGATGGTGACTTCCAGAATCGCGTCTTGGAGCAGCTGAGCCAGTTCTGGAACATCAGCCCGGAACATGCTGAACAGGTAAAAGGCGTCGTTGCCCAAGCGCTTGAGCCGATAAAAGCACCCACGGTCGTGAATCTTCCTCCCTCAGAGGTCGCCGCCGCGAGACTGACCCTGCTGCAGGAAAACTTGCGCGCACTGTCTGACATCAACGAGTTCATTGAACAGAACCCGGACAAAGCCCAGGCCGTCGCCGTCGTGCTGGCCTTGACCCAGGGGCCGAAGGGCGTGATTCAGGCTGTGGCCATGAGCGCCGCCGAGCAAACCCCGCTTGGGCAAGAGCTGATGGCCCGCTTGCAGGGCATGCAGGACTATGTGGGGCAGAAGATTGCCGAGCATATGGAAGGCCAGGGGCTTAGGAAGGATGATAGTTTTGACAAGTACCTGATGGGCGGTGGTAGTCTGGTTGCGAGCATCATCGGGACTGGTATATCAGCCGTTAAAGGCGGTAAAGCTGGTGCTGATGGCCCGTCGCGTGAAGTCAAGACGGGGGCTGAGAGGGGTAATGGAGGTGCAAAAGCTACTGCTACAACGGGAGAAGTTGTAGCTACTGAAGCCACAAGTGCAAATGCCCAAGCTGCATTGAGAGCGAAACTATCAGGACTACAAAAAGCTCAAGAGACAGCAGCGGTCACTAGAACACTGCCTGATGGCCGTATTCGTTACTACACACAAGAGGTTCCTGCAAGGACAGAAGGACCTACTCGGGGTGCTTCTTTCGCCACGGAGTTTGATCCTAAGACGGGCAGTACGAGGCAATGGATGGAAAGCTATGACCATGCAGGAGAAGTAATCCGTGTCCACCCGAAAAGTATTAATGGGCAGCCGGTTGATGCTCAGCACTACCCTCCGACCGGAGCAGAGCTAAAGAGTTGGGGGCAGCAATGAGCATGGAAGACATAGTGGCTGACAGACTTGGAAGAGTAGTTGCTGATGGATTTGATATTTTTAAAATATCAAAAGAGGCACTTGATATTTACCAAGATCCAAACCTTTCTCTCACAAAAGATTTAGACATTGCGTTGTTGTCACTAATGGCAATGGTCGAAGGGCCAGAGTTTGAGATGACAGAAAAAGAATTTTATGATTTTTTATCTGATATTCGACAGATGTAGTTTTCAATATATCCAACTTGATCAGGCACTATCGACACCGGCCTTGCGCCGGTGTTTTGCACTCTATTTGCACCCTTTTTGCCGCCTTCCTGCACTCATCCTGTAGTCTTCTTGTACTCAAGCTGTGAATCGCCTCTGGTTTCCTAGACACCTCCAAGCCTCATAATGAGGCCCAAACAGGAGGTGCCATGAGTCGTCAGCGTTACCCCGAAGAATTCAAAATCGAAGCGGTCAAGCAAGTGACCGAGAAAGGCAAGCCTGTCGCCGATGTTGCCCAGCGTCTGGGGATATCCGTTCACAGCCTTTACGCCTGGATCAAGCTCTACAGCAAGCCCCAAGAACAGCGTCAGCAAGACGATGATCAGCAGGCTGAACTGCGTAAGCTACGCGCTGAACTCAAACGCGTGACGGAAGAGCGAGACATCTTAAAGAAGGCCGCCGCGTACTTTGCCAAGGAGTGCGGCTGAAGTACGCCTTCATCAAGAAGCACTCGACGGATTACCCGGTGCGGCGCCTTTGCCAAACCCTCAAGGTGCATCCCAGCGGCTACTACGTCTGGCTGGCCGAGCCTCAAACTGCCCGAGTAAAAGAAGATCATCGTCTGCTCGGTTTGATCAAGCATGCTTGGCTGGAGAGTGGCGGTGTGTACGGCTATCGCAAAATTCACGATGACCTGCGTGAGCTGGGAGAAACCTGCGGGCGAAATCAAGTGGGCCGCTTGATGCAGGCAGAGGGGCTGCGTTCGCAAACGGGCTATCGGCGGCGCCCAGGATTTTATGGCGGGAAGCCGACCGTAGCCTCGCCGAATCACCTTGCGCGGCAGTTCAAGGTCAGTGAGCCGAACAAGGTCTGGGTGACAGACATCACATACATTCGCACCCATGAAGGATGGCTGTATCTGGCGGTAGTGCTGGATCTGTTTTCTCGCCAAGTGATTGGTTGGTCAATGAAGCCCAGGATGTGCAGCGACCTAGCTATTGACGCATTGCTGATGGCCCTATGGCGCCGCAAGCCACAGCAGCAAGTGATGATTCATTCAGACCAAGGCAGTCAATTTAGCAGTTCGGATTGGCAAAGTTTTCTGAAGGCCAACAATGTGATCAGCAGCATGAGCCGGCGGGGAAACTGCCATGACAATGCCGTAGCCGAGAGCTTTTTCCAGCTTTTGAAGCGGGAACGGATTCGACGAAAGACCTACGCGACACGTGACGAAGCCCGGAGTGATATTTTCGATTACATCGAGATGTTTTATAACCCTAAACGCCGACACGGCAGTGCTATGCAGCTGTCGCCAGTAGAGTATGAGAAACGCTATTTTCTGAGCTTGGAGAGTGTCTAGCAAACCAAGGGCGATTCAATAGAGCCTTGGTGGTTGCTATCGAAAGATATGGCGACATCTCTTTTTTATTATAGCTCTATGCTTTTGAAATAACTTGCGCGCGCTGTCTGACATCATCGAGTTCATTGAGCAGAATCCGGACAAAGCCCAAACCGTCGCCGTCGTGCTGGCCTTGACCCACGGGCCGAAGGGCGTGATTCAGGTTGTGGCCCTGGGCTCCGTCTTTCAGACCCCGCTTGTGCGGGATCTGACAGGATTACCGCTTAGCAACATGCTGATGCACGATACAACCTGATCTCGTGCCGCGATCATTCACTCTGAATGATCGCGCAAAAACACCAAATGATCCGTCTTCGACTGCTCGGCACTGTAGTAGTACCCCTGCACATCGAACTGCTTGAGCTGCTCAGGATCGTTGATCTGCTCCTGGATCACGAACCGGCTCATCATCCCCCGGGCCTTCTTGGCATAGAAGCTGATGATCTTGTACTGGCCGTTTTTCCAGTCCTTGAAGTCGACGTTGATGACCCGCGCATTCAAGGCGTTGCGCTTGACCGCGCTGAAGTACTCGTTGCTGGCCAGGTTGAGCAGCACGTCATCGCCTTGCTCGGCCAGGGCCTGGTTCAGCCATTCGCTGATCCGCGTGCCCCAGAATGCATAGAGGTCTTTGCCACGGGCGTTGGCCAGCTTGGTGCCCATCTCCAGGCGGTAGGGTTGCATCAAGTCGAGCGGGCGCAGCAGGCCATACAGGCCGGAGAGCATGCGCAGGTGCTGCTGGGCATAGCTGAAGTCGTCTTCGCTGAGGCTTTCGGCGTCGAGCCCGGTGTACACGTCACCCTTGAACGCCAGCAGCGCCTGCTTGGCGTTGGCTGGGGTGAAGTCTGGGGTCCAGCTGCCGAAGCGTGCGGCGTTGAGGCCGGAGAGTTTGTCCGACAGGTGCATCAACTCGCTGATTTGCGCAGGGCTCAGCTCGCGCAGCTGGGTGATCAGCTCCTGCGAGTCGTCCAGGTACTGCGGCAGGGTGAAGCGCTGGGTCACTGCAGGGGTGTCGTAATCGAGGGTCTTGGCGGGGGAAATCACCGTCAGCATCAGGTCGGCTCCTTGAATCGTAGAGGCGGATTCTACGGGCTGGCCGGGGTAAGTCCAAACTATGCCGACGATAGTCACAGAACATCGGCGAGCCTCGCGTTATAGTGCGGCTCATGATTGAACGGGATTTGCGGAGAGTCCGACCGTGCGCATTGCCTTAGCCTTGCTGGCAGGCTGGTTCAGCCTGGCCGTGCAGGCCGCCCCACCGATTCAAGCCAGCCTGGACCGCAGCCTGTGGCCCGAGCAACTGGACAGCCCGGCGCTGTTCGATGTCGCTTCGCGTGCGGAAATTTTGTCGTTTGCCCAGGTGTTGCAAGAGAGCGAGTTGCTCGATGAGCCGGCGCTGGCTGCGCGGCTCAAGCTCAGGCAGGTCAACTTGACAGTGATTCGTGCGGTGCGGGCGCGGATGTGGCAGCGGCTGTGGCAGAACTACCAGCAGGCCCAGCGCAGTTGCGAGCAGGATGCCTCGTTCTGCTACCCGGTCGAGTCGATGGCCGAACTTCGCACGCAAGCCGCCACGTTCAACGCTGATGTCGGCGAGTTCTATACCGGTTGGATCGAACCGAGCCGGCAGTTTCATGTGCGCTATCTGGATGAGCAATTGCGCAAGGCAGCGTTGTTCCCGCAAACCAGCAGCGAGATCGAGCGCCTCTCCAGCCGCGAGCGCAATGGCGATGAGCTCAATGACCGGATGTTCTTGCTGACCTTCGTCGGTGGCCCTGGCGCCGAAGGCAGCAGCACCGACAGCCTGACCGACTATTTGCGCCGGCAGAAGTTGGGCGGCACCTTCTTTGTCTTGGGTAATCGCCTGCAACAACGTCGCGACGCCGCCGCCAGTTCGCTCGGCGAGCTGTATGCCGGGCAATGCGTAGGCATTCAGGGGTGGGAGTACCGCTCGCATGCGCAGTGGCAGGACTGGCAAGACTCGCTGCGCCGCAGTCAGGCGCGGGTCCAGGCGGATTTGCCCGAGCAGTACGTGCCGTTGTTCCGTCCGCCCTATGGCCAGCGCCGCGCCGATGGCGAGGCGTTCATGGCCAGCCAGGGGCTGCAGGTGTCGCTGTGGGATATCGATGCACTGGATGACACAGCCTTGACCGCCGAGCAATCCGCCCAGCGCGTGGTAACCCTGATGCTGTTGTGGCGCAAGGGGGTGATTCAACTGCACGACAATCAGCCCAAGGCCCAGCAGGCGGTGCAGTGGCTGCTGCACAACACCGGACAAAGTGGCATCGGCTGGGAAGATTGCCAGGCGTACGTGCACCAGGATGGCCCACCTGCATCACACTAGGCGGCAACCTACCCCCGCGAAAAGCATAGGGCTTGATCTTTGACTTTAGTTCCCCGATGACAGCCAGCCAAGGCGCGTTAGCCATTCGGAAAAATAAACTTCATCGGGACGTAAAAAAGCTTTTTTTGTTCATGGTTTTTGCGGTATGAAAGAACCAGACAGCCGATTCCTGCAGCACAGGTGGCGTCATCCAGACCCTCCTTTGCCAGGTGCGCTTCCCGCCCGTAACAACGCGGATACGGGGAGAACGGCGTCACTCTGCGGCGCAGCGGTTACGCGCCGCGTGGTTCTGACACAAGGTGCCCGAGTATGGATGACCATGGACGCAACCCTTCCTCCACCCAGCCGATCCTCTATGTGCTCGATACCAACGTCCTGATTCACGATCCCAACGCATTGCTCAACTTCGAGGAGCACCACGTCGCCATTCCGATGACGGTGCTGGAGGAACTCGACAAGCTCAAGACCGGTAAACACACCATCGCCGCCGAATGCCGCCAGGCGATCCGGCTGATCGATCAAACCCTCGGTGACGCCTCGCCCAGTGATGTCGAACAGGGTGTGCCGATCCAGCGTGGCAAGAGCGGACCGAAAGGTTTCCTGTCCATCCTGATGAGCCCGCGTAGCGAGCCCAACCGTCTGCTGCCAGAGAACCTGGCCGACAACATCATCATCAACCAGCTTCTGGAACTGCGCGCTAAACGCTCCGACCTGGACGTGGTGCTGGTGACCAAGGACATCAACATGCGCCTGAAGGCGCGCGCTTGCGGGATTGCCGCCGAGGACTACAGCACCGACCAGTTGGTCGACGACGTGTCCTTGTTGTCCAAGGGCTATCACTCGGTCAGCGGATCGTTCTGGGACCGGGTCAGCAAGGTCGAGACCCGCCAGGAGCGCGGCCGGACCTGGCATCGGGTGCAGCTGACCGACAACCTGCCGGCGGTGCACGTCAACGAGTTCATCATCGATGAGCAGGGCTTCGTGGGTTGGATCAAGGGCATCCGTAACGATGAACTGCTATTGCTCGACCTGCACCAGGAGCCGCTGCTGCACCAGGAGGCCTGGGGGCTGAAACCGCGTGACATCCATCAGAGCCTGGCGCTGTTCGCCTTGCTCGATCCGGATATTCACCTGGTCAACCTGACCGGCGCTGCCGGTTCCGGCAAGACCATCCTGGCGTTGGCTGCGGCTATCGAACAGACCATGGTCAGCAAGCGCTACCGGCGCATCATCGCCACCCGCAGCGTGCAGGGGCTGGACCAGGAGATTGGCTTCCTGCCAGGCACCGAGGCGGAGAAGATGGAGCCTTGGCTGGGGGCGATCACCGACAACCTTGAAGCCTTGCACATGGACGATGAGAGCACCCATGGCAGCGTCGAGTACATCCTTGAGCGGGTACCGCTGCAGTTCAAGTCGCTGAACTACATTCGCGGTCGTAGCTTCCAGCAGAGCCTGATCCTGATCGATGAATGCCAGAACCTTACCCCGCACCAGATGAAGACCATCATCACCCGCGCGGGGGCAGGGTCCAAGGTGGTGTGCCTGGGCAACCTGGCGCAGATCGATACGCCTTACCTGTCGGCGACCAGTTCTGGGTTGACCTACTTGACCGAGCGCTTCAAGGACTTCCCGCATGGCGTGCACATCACCCTGCAGGGTGTGCCTCGTTCGGTACTGGCTGAGTACGCTGAGTCGCACCTGTAGATAGATAGGTGGCTGTAGCGGCCTCATCGCGGGGCAAGCCCGCTCCTACCGGGCTGCACCGCTCTTGTGGGAGCGGGCTTGCCCCGCGATGAGGCCGCTACAATCACCACCCGCCCGGCTTTTTTCGCTGCGTAAACCTGACCGGCAGGTTTACACTGATCGCTCCCTTCCCAGGAGCAGAGCAGTGCTGACTCATCTCGATTCCCAGGGGCGCGCCAACATGGTCGACGTCACTGAAAAAGCCGTGACCGAACGCGAAGCGGTGGCCGAAGCGCGCGTGCGCATGTTGCCGCAGACCCTGCAAATGATCGTCGACGGCGAGCACCCCAAGGGCGATGTGTTCGCCGTGGCGCGGATTGCCGGTATCCAGGCGGCGAAAAAGACCAGCGACCTGATCCCGCTTTGCCATCCCCTGATGCTCACCAGCGTCAAGGTCGAGCTCAGCGCCGAAGGTACCGATGCAGTGCGTATCGTCGCCCGCTGCAAGCTGGCCGGGCAGACCGGAGTGGAGATGGAAGCACTGACTGCCGCCAGCGTTGCCGCGCTGACCATTTACGACATGTGCAAGGCGGTGGATAAGGGCATGGTCATCGAGCAGGTGCGCCTCTTGGAAAAAATCGGCGGCAAGAGCGGCCACTATCAGGTGCAGGCGTGATGAAAGTCCAAGTGGTGTATTTCGCTCGCTACCGTGAGCAACTGGGGCGTGATGGCGAGCCGCTGGAAGGCGATTTCGCGGCGATTGCCGATGTGCGCAACGCCTTGTTGGCGAAGGGCGATGATTACCAGGTGCTGGCCGAGCAGAACCTGATGTGCGCGCGTAACCAGGACCTGTGCCGGCTTGACGAGCCGCTGGCGGAGGGCGACGAAGTGGCGTTCTTCCCACCGGTGACCGGAGGCTGAGCATGACGGTTCGAGTGCTGGAGCAGGCGTTCGATCCGGGCGCCGAGGTCAACGCCATGCATGCCGCCAATGTCGGGGTCGGGGCGGTGGTCGGCTTTGTCGGTTATGTGCGCGATTTCAACGATGGCCGGGATGTGGCCGGGATGTTCCTGGAGCATTATCCGGGCATGACCGAGAAGGCCTTGGCCAAGATCGTCGTCGAGGCCGAGCAGCGTTGGCCGTTATTGAAGGTCGAAGTGCTGCATCGTATTGGCGGGCTGGAGCCGGGCGAGCCGATCGTGTTCGTCGGTGTGGCCAGTGCGCATCGGCAGGCAGCATTCGATGCCTGCAACTTCATCATGGATTACCTGAAGACCCGGGCGCCGTTCTGGAAGAAGGAAAACACCCAGGACGGGCCGCGCTGGGTCGAGGGCAGGCAGTCGGATCAGGATGCTGCCGAGCGCTGGCAATAACCCATCGATAATGGGGCTGCGTGGGAGTCCTAGCGTGGGAGCGGGCTTGCCCCGCGATCGCTTCAGGCCAGGCAACGAAGCTGCCTGGGCCTACGCTATCGCGGGGCAAGCCCGCTCCCACGCGATGACTCTTACGCTATGCCTTCCACACTACGCCTGTCAGTGATGCTTGCGCGGTACTGCCTGCAGCAACTCGTCAGGTGGCATCTCGCACTTGATCTTGCGCCCCAGCAGCTCTTCGATCGCTGGCAACTGATACGAATCATCCTCACCGGCAAAACTGATCGACACACCCGCAGCCCCGGCACGACCAGTACGGCCAATGCGGTGCACGTAGTCATCCGGATCTTCCGGCAGGGTGAAGTTGATCACGTGGCTGATGCCATCGATGTGAATCCCGCGCCCGGCCACGTCGGTGGCGACCAGCACGGTGATGCGCCCCTCTCGGAAGTTTTCCAGGGTACGAATGCGCTTGTGCTGCGGCACGTCACCGGACAACTGGGCGGCGTTGATGCCGTCGCGCACCAGGCGCTCTTCGATGCGCCGCACTTCATCCTTGCGGTTGGCAAAGACCATCACCCGTTCCCACTTCTGCTGGGTCACCAGGTTGTACAGCAGCTTGTACTTGTCGCTGCCGGCCACGGCATAGACGTGCTGCTCGACGGTCTCGCTGGCAACGTTCTCCGGTTCGATCTCGACGATCGCAGGGTTGGTCGTCCATTGCTTGGCCAGGTTCATCACATCGTCGGTGAAGGTCGCCGAGAACAGCAGGGTCTGGCGCTCGCTCTTGGGTGGGGTCTGGCGGATGATCTGCCGCACCTGGGGGATGAAGCCCATGTCGAGCATGCGGTCGGCTTCGTCGAGCACCATCACCTCGACCATGTCCAGGTGCACTTCGCCGCGCTGGTGGAAGTCCAGCAGGCGCCCTGGAGTGGCTACCAGGATGTCGCAGTGACGCGCTTCGAGGGCCTTGAGCTGCTTGTCGAAGTCCATGCCGCCGACGAACGTCATCACGTTCAGGCCGCTGTACTTGGTCAGCGCCGCGGCGTCCTTGGCGATCTGTACCACCAGCTCACGGGTTGGGGCGATGATCAGCGCGCGCGGCTCGCCCATGTAGCGCTCTTTCGGCGCCGGGGTCTGCTGCAGCTGGGAAATGATCGAGATCAGGAACGCGGCGGTCTTGCCGGTGCCGGTCTGCGCCCGACCAATGGCGTCCTGGCCGCGCAGGGTGTAACCCAGCACTTGGGCCTGGATGAGGGTGCAGTAGGGGAAGCCCAGGTCCTGGATGGCATGCATCAGCTCGTTGGAGAGCTTGAAGTCATGGAAGCGGGTCTTGCCTTCTTGTGGCTCGACGACGAAGTCTTCTGGTTTCCACAGGCTGGCTTGTGGCTTGGGTTTGCGCTCGCGGCGCGGCTTGTCCTGTACGGGCTTGTCGACGCGAGGGCTGGCAGGCGCTGGAGCTGGCGCTTTGGCGCTGGGCTGGGCCTGGGGTGCCGGCGGTTGGACCGCAGGCGCGGGCGTAATCACGCGGGCATCGGGTTCCACGGCCTGAGGCGCGGCGTCTCCCTTGCCGAATATTTTTTTAAGTGCCTTGAGCACGGTCGTCTCATCAATTGGTTAAGGAATGTACGCCCGGCAGTGTAATGCAAGAACCGGGTGCGGCGTAGCGCAATGCACAGCCAACTACATACGGCCTGACTCAGCGCAGGCGTTCACTCAGCCAATCGTGGATGTCGGACAGCTCTGCCACGGCCACCTCGTGCTCCATCGGGTATTCATGCCAGCGCGCGGCGACGCCCCAGCTGTTGAGGTATTCGAAGGCCGTGCGGCCCATGGACGGGATCACCACCGGGTCATGCACGCCATGCAGGCACAGGGCCGGCGTGCGCTGCTGGCAGGCGCTGAGCTGATGGCCTTCGCTGAAGGTCGGGGCATAGGTGGACAGGGCAATCACGCCGCCCAGTGCTTCTTGCCACTTTATATAGGCAGTGTGCAGTACCACCGCGCCACCCTGGGAGAAACCAGCAAGGATGATCCGCGCCAGGTTGATGCCCTTGGCTTGCTCGGCCTTGATCAGTTCGATCACCTGCTCGGCCGATTCATCCAGTTGCGCCTCGTCAATGGCGCGGGCTGGGGTCATGGCCTTGATGTCGTACCAGCTGGGCATCTGATAGCCGCCGTTGATGGTCACCGGGCGGGTCGGGGCCTGGGGCATGACGAAGCGGGTACTGAGCAGGCGCTCCTGAAGAAATTCGGCCACCGGTAGGAAGTCGTAACGGTCGGCCCCCAGTCCGTGCAACCAGATCACACAGGCGTCGGCGGTATTTTGCGGTTCGAGAATCAGCGGTTGGGTCATGACTGCTCCGAAAGTGTGCGCGCTGGCTTAAGTGGTGCGTAAAAAGAAGGCATCTGTAGTGAATGCCAGAAATAGATGTCGCAACTCTACAACTTTTCCTACTTGACTACCGCTTAAACGCTTAAGCCTTCGACTGTGGTACGCGCTTTGCTATGAATCGAGTGATGCGAAGGGATGGCCCCATGCCGGTAACACCCCTCGTACGGATACAAAGGCTGTCATAGAACAGCTCATTGCGCCAATTGACCCAAAAACAAGCCAACAAGGGTCGGATGCGCCTCATAAGGGTGCGGTGCAATTCCGGCTCGATACAACAAGAGCGATTTGGAGGTTGTGAATGAAGATGTTGAAAACCACCCTGGCAGTCCTGACCGCTGCCGCCGCGCTGGGCGCCACCAGTTTCGCCCAAGCCGGCGCTACCCTCGATGCGGTAAAGAAGAAGGGCTTCGTCCAGTGTGGCGTGAGCGATGGCCTTCCGGGTTTCTCGGTACCTGATGCCAAAGGCAACATCGTCGGTATCGACGCCGATGTCTGCCGCGCCGTGGCCGCCGCCGTGTTCGGCGACGCCACCAAGGTCAAGTTCAGCCAGCTCAACGCCAAGGAGCGCTTCACCGCGCTGCAGTCCGGCGAAGTCGACGTACTCTCGCGCAACACCACCTGGACCAGCTCGCGCGATGCCGGCATGGGCCTGGTATTCGCCGGTGTTACCTACTACGACGGCATCGGCTTCCTGGTCAACAAGAAGCTCGGCGTCTCCAGTGCCAAGGAGCTCGACGGCGCTACCGTGTGCATCCAGGCCGGTACCACCACCGAGCTGAACGTCTCCGACTACTTCCGTGCCAATGGCCTGAAGTACACCCCGATCACCTTCGACACCTCCGACGAGAGCGCCAAGTCGCTCGAATCCGGCCGTTGCGACGTGCTTACTTCGGACAAGTCGCAGCTCTATGCACAGCGCTCCAAGCTGGCTGCACCGACCGAGTACGTGGTACTGCCGGAAACCATCTCCAAGGAACCTCTGGGCCCCGTGGTACGCAAAGGCGATGAAGAGTGGTTCAGCATCGTCAAGTGGACCTTGTTCGCCATGCTCAACGCGGAAGAGGCGGGCATCACCTCGAAGAACGTCGAGGCCGAAGCCAAGTCGGGCAAGAACCCGGACAACGCTCGTCTGCTCGGCGCTGACGGCGAATACGGCAAGGACCTCAAGCTGCCCAAGGACTGGGTCGTACAGATCGTCAAGCAAGTGGGTAACTACGGCGAAGTGTTCGAGAAGAACCTGGGCAAAAGCACCCCCCTGCAAATCGATCGTGGCTTGAACGCCCTGTGGAACAACGGCGGCATCCAGTACGCGCCACCTGTGCGCTGATGGCTGCACCCTGCGGCGGCATTCCGCCGCCGCAGGCTGTTCTGATCCCTTTTTTCCGGGGCACTTCATGCAAAATCAAATCGGCGCACAAAAGGGGTTTTCCCTGAGCGATCCACGTGTGCGTGCGTGGCTGTTCCAGATCGTCACGGTGGCATTCGTGGTCGGTCTGGGTTGGTACCTGTTCCACAATACCCAGACCAACCTGCAGCACCGTGGCATCACCTCGGGCTTTGACTTCCTCGAACGCAGTGCCGGCTTCGGCATCGCCCAGCACCTGATTCCCTACGTGGAGTCGGACAGCTATGCGCGGGTGTTCGTCATTGGCCTGCTCAACACCCTGCTGGTGACCTTCATCGGCATCATCCTGGCGACTTTGCTGGGCTTTATCGTCGGCGTGGCGCGGTTATCGCCGAACTGGATGATCAACAAGCTGGCGACCGTGTATGTGGAGACCTTCCGCAACATTCCGCCGCTGTTGCAGATCCTGTTCTGGTACTTCGCGGTGTTTCTGACCCTGCCCGGACCCCGTGGCAGCATCAACATCGACGACATGTTCTTTATCAGCAACCGCGGCCTGAACATGCCCGGCGCGTCCATGGCGGACGGGTTCTGGCCGTTCGTTGCCGCGGTGCTGCTGGCCATCGTCGCGGTGGTGCTGATGGTCCGACATGCCAACAAACGGTTCGATGAGACTGGCGAGCCGTTTCACAAGTTCTGGGTGGGTTTGCTGCTGTTGCTTGGCATTCCTAGCGTGTGCGCGCTGCTGTTCGGTAGCCCGGTGCACTGGGAAGTGCCGCAGCTCAAGGGTTTCAACTTCGTCGGCGGCTGGGTGCTGATCCCGGAGTTGCTGGCATTGACCCTGGCGCTGACCATCTATACCGCAGCCTTCATTGCCGAGATCGTGCGCTCAGGGATCCGTTCGGTCAGCCATGGCCAGACCGAAGCTGCGCGTTCGCTTGGCCTGCGCGAGGGCCCGACCCTGCGCAAGGTGATCATCCCCCAGGCCCTGCGGGTGATCATTCCGCCACTGACCAGCCAGTACCTGAACCTGGCGAAGAACTCGTCCCTGGCCGCCGGTATCGGCTATCCGGAGATGGTCTCGCTGTTCGCCGGTACCGTGCTCAACCAGACCGGCCAGGCCATCGAGGTGATTGCCATCACCATGAGTGTCTATCTCGCCATCAGCATCAGCATTTCGCTGCTGATGAACTGGTACAACAAGCGCATAGCGCTGATCGAGCGGTGAGGATACGCCCGTGAATGCCCATGTTTTCAAACCCGATATGCCGCCACCGGTGAAAACCGTCGGCGTGCTCGCATGGATGCGTGCCAATCTGTTCTCCAGCTGGCTTAACACCCTGCTGACCCTGTTCGCCCTTTACCTGGTGTGGTTGATCGTGCCGCCGCTGTTGCAGTGGTCGCTGATCGATGCCAACTGGGTCGGTACCACCCGTGCCGACTGCACCAAGGAAGGCGCTTGCTGGGTGTTCATCCAGCAGCGCTTCGGCCAGTTCATGTATGGCTACTACCCCAGCGAATTGCGCTGGCGCGTCGACCTGACGGTATGGCTGGCGGTGATCGGCGCAGCGCCGCTGTTCATCAGTCGCTTCCCGCGCAAGGCGATCTACGGCCTGGGCTTCCTGGTCCTGTACCCCATCGTCGCCTATGTGCTGCTGCATGGCGGCAGCCTGGGCCTGGCCACGGTGCCGACCAGCCAATGGGGTGGCTTGATGCTGACCCTGGTGATCGCCACTGTCGGTATTGTCGGCGCGTTGCCGTTGGGCATCTTGCTGGCATTGGGCCGACGCTCGCACATGCCGGCGGTGAAGGTGGTCTGTGTGACCTTCATCGAGTTCTGGCGCGGCGTGCCGCTGATTACCGTGCTGTTCATGTCGTCGGTGATGCTGCCGCTGTTCCTGCCCGAGGGCATGAGCTTCGACAAGCTGCTGCGGGCGATGATCGGGGTGATCCTGTTCCAGTCGGCGTACATCGCCGAGGTGGTGCGCGGTGGCTTGCAGGCGATTCCCAAGGGCCAGTACGAGGCCGCTGCGGCGATGGGCCTGGGTTACTGGCGGGCGATGGGCCTGGTGATCCTGCCGCAGGCGCTCAAGCTGGTCATCCCCGGCATCGTCAACACCTTCATTGCCCTGTTCAAGGATACAAGCCTTGTAATCATCATCGGCCTGTTCGACCTGCTCAACAGCGTCAAGCAGGCGGCGGCAGACCCGGCCTGGTTGGGTATGGCGACCGAGGGCTACGTGTTCGCGGCCCTGGTGTTCTGGATTTTCTGTTTCGGTATGTCCCGCTACTCCATGCATCTGGAGCACAAGCTGGACACTGGCCACAAGCGTTAGGAGTTTGCATATGAGTGAAGCGATCAAGCAGCCTGCTGGCCCCGAAGGCATCATCCAGATGCAGGGCGTGAACAAATGGTACGGCCAGTTCCATGTGCTCAAGGACATCAACCTGAATGTGCGCCAAGGCGAGCGTATCGTCCTGTGCGGCCCGTCGGGCTCGGGCAAGTCGACCACCATCCGTTGCCTCAACCGCCTGGAAGAGCATCAGCAAGGGCGTATCGTCGTCGATGGCGTCGAGCTGACCAACGACCTCAAGCAGATCGAAGCGATCCGCCGCGAGGTGGGCATGGTGTTCCAGCACTTCAACCTGTTCCCGCACCTGACCATTCTGCAGAACTGCACCCTGGCACCGATGTGGGTGCGCAAGATGCCCAAGCGCAAGGCCGAGGAAATCGCCATGCACTACCTTGAGCGGGTGCGTATTCCCGAGCAGGCGCACAAGTTTCCGGGGCAGTTGTCTGGTGGCCAGCAGCAGCGGGTGGCGATTGCCCGGGCGCTGTGCATGAAGCCGAAGATCATGCTGTTCGATGAGCCGACGTCGGCGCTCGATCCGGAGATGGTCAAGGAAGTGCTCGATACCATGGTCGGCTTGGCCGAGGACGGCATGACCATGCTCTGCGTGACCCACGAGATGGGCTTTGCCCGGACCGTGGCGAACCGGGTGATCTTCATGGACAAGGGTGAGATCGTCGAACAGGCGGCGCCGGATGATTTCTTCGACCGGCCGCGCAGTGATCGGACCAAGCTGTTCTTGAGCCAGATCCTGCACTGATAAAACGCACTCGTGGGAGCGGGCTTGACCCGCGATAGCGTCCGATCAAACTAACGCTATCGCGGGGCAAGCCCGCTCCCACAAGGTTCGCTGGCTAGGCTGAAACTCTACCTAGACTGAACCTCACTTCTCCTCGGTTTTGGCCACCGGCGCCGGTGGCGGCCGCAGCCCCACCTCGGCAATCAGCTTGAGCTGCTGCCCATTGCGAATCACCTCGATGGCCACCTTGTCGGTCGGCTTGATCCGCGCCACCTGGTTCATCGACTTGCGGCCATCGCCGGCCGGTTCGCCATTGATGCTCAGAATCACGTCACCCAGCTGCAAGCCTGCGCGCTGCGCCGGGCCATCGCGGAAAATCCCCGCCACGACGATCCCTGGCCGCCCCTCAAGGCCAAACGACTCGGCCAGCTCCTGGCTCAGCGGTTGTACTTCGATACCCAGCCAGCCACGGATCACCTGCCCGTGCTCGATGATCGACTTCATCACCTCCAGCGCCAGCTTGACCGGAATGGCGAAACCAATGCCCTGCGAGCCGCCGGATTTGGAGAAGATCGCCGTGTTGATACCGACCAGGTTGCCGTTGGCATCGACCAGCGCACCACCGGAGTTGCCCGGGTTGATGGCGGCGTCGGTCTGGATGAAGTCTTCGTAGTTGTTCAGCCCCAGCTGGTTACGGCCGGTGGCGCTGATGATGCCCATGGTCACGGTCTGGCCGACGCCGAACGGGTTACCGATGGCCAGCGAGACGTCGCCGATGTGAATGTTGTCGGAGCGGCCAATGGTAATCGCCGGCAGGCTCTTGAGGTCGATCTTCAGCACCGCGAGGTCGGTTTCCGGGTCGCTGCCGATCACCCGCGCCAGGGTTTCGCGGCCGTCCTTGAGGGCCACGACGATCTGGTCGGCGCCGCTGGTGACGTGGTTGTTGGTCAGCAGGTAGCCCTCGGGGCTCATGATTACCGCCGAACCCAGGCTCGACTCCCAGCGGCGCTGCTTGGGCAGGTTGTCGCCGAAGAAACGGCGGAACTGCGGGTCTTCGAACAGCGGGTGGGCGCTCTTGTTCACCACCTTGGTGGTGTACAGGTTGACCACCGCCGGGGCGGCCAGCGTCACCGCGTCGGCATACGACACTGGGCCCTGCATGATCCGCGTGGTTTGCGGTGCTTGTTGCAGGTTGACGTCCTGGCTGGGCAGGCCGACCCATTCGGGGAAGCGCTGGATCACCAGCAGGGCAATCAATATGCCGGTAAGCAGTGGCCAGCCAAAGTAACGCAGAACCTTGAGCATCGAATGAATCCTGGGAGTGGGGCAGGGGCCGTTGCAGAGTGGGCCGGGATGCAAGCGCGCGCGATCATACACGTCAAAAGTATGCTCGGCGACGGCTACGATCGCGGGGCAAGCCCGCTCCTACGCAGGCCGCGCTGATCCGAGGGGGGCGGGCTTGCCCCGCGATTGCCATATGCCCCAGGCGACTATCGCCGGTTTCCCCGAGTCCGGCGACGGCCCATAATGGCGGCCATTATACGGGCGTTGCGCCCGCCGAATGTGCAGATTTCGAGGAGATTTTCCATGGCCGTCGCCCTCAGCACCCTGGTCGAGGAAGCCGAGCGCTACCTGTCCAGCGCCAAGATCCAGGATTACTGCCCCAATGGCCTGCAGGTCGAGGGGCGGCCGCAGGTCAGCCGGATCGTCACGGGCGTCACTGCCAGCCAGGCGTTGCTCGATGCTGCTGTCGAGGCGCAAGCGGATCTGGTCCTGGTCCACCACGGTTATTTCTGGAAAGGCGAGAACCCGTGCATCACCGGCATCAAGCAGCGCCGGTTGAAGACCTTGCTCAAGCATGACATCAGCCTGCTGACGTTCCACCTGCCGCTGGATGTGCATCCGGAGGTGGGCAACAACGTGCAGTTGGCGCACCAGTTGGGGATTACCGTCGAAGGGCCGCTGGATCCGAACAACCCGAAAGTGGTCGGCATGGTCGGCTCGCTGAGTGAGGCGATGTCGGCGCGCGACTTTGCCCGGCGTGTGCAGGAAGCGCTGGGCCGTGAGCCGCTGTTGATCGAGGGTGATCAACTGGTGCGGCGCATTGGTTGGTGCACAGGCGGCGGCCAGGGCTACATCGACACGGCGATTGCCGAGGGTGTCGATCTGTTTCTGAGCGGCGAAGCTTCCGAGCAGACCTTCCACAGCGCTCGCGAGAATGGCATCAGCTTCATCGCTGCCGGGCACCATGCTACCGAGCGGTATGGCGTGCAGGCACTGGGCGATTACCTGGCGCGGCGGTTTGCTGTGGAGCACCTGTTCATCGATTGCCCTAATCCGATCTGATCGAGCGTTGGGCCGCTTTGCGGCTCATCGATCCTGTAGGAGCCGGCCTGCCTGCGATGGCCTGCACAGCAGGCCCCATGCGCCCCAAACCCCCAGTCATATGGTTAGATTGTTTCGATCTAGCCAGCCTCCTAAATAGAATCAGGTGCTGTGATAAAGTGGCTCGCTCGAACACGGCCCGCTTGGCCGTCCATAAGATCGTATCGTTTTACGTGAGTAGCCATGGTCGACAAACTGACGCACTTGAAACAGCTGGAGGCGGAAAGCATCCACATCATCCGCGAGGTGGCCGCCGAGTTCGACAACCCGGTGATGCTGTACTCGATCGGCAAAGACTCCGCCGTGATGCTGCACCTGGCGCGCAAGGCCTTCTTCCCGGGCAAGCTGCCGTTTCCGGTGATGCACGTCGACACCCAGTGGAAATTCCAGGAGATGTACAGCTTCCGCGACAAGATGGTCGAGGAAATGGGCCTGGAGCTGATCACCCACGTCAACCCTGAGGGTGTGGCGCAGGGCATCAACCCGTTCACCCATGGCAGCTCCAAGCACACCGACATCATGAAAACCCAGGGCCTCAAGCAGGCGCTGGACAAGTACGGCTTCGACGCCGCCTTCGGTGGTGCGCGCCGTGACGAAGAGAAATCGCGGGCCAAGGAGCGGGTTTATTCGTTCCGTGACAGCAAGCATCGCTGGGATCCGAAAAACCAGCGTCCGGAGTTGTGGAACGTCTACAACGGCAAGGTCAACAAGGGCGAGTCGATCCGCGTCTTCCCCCTGTCGAACTGGACCGAACTGGACATCTGGCAGTATATCTACCTCGAAGGCATCCCAATCGTGCCGCTGTACTTCGCCGCCGAGCGTGACGTCATCGAGAAGAACGGCACCCTGATCATGATCGACGACGAGCGCATCCTCGAGCACCTCTCCGAGGAAGAGAAAGCGCGCATCGTCAAGAAGAAGGTGCGTTTCCGTACCCTCGGCTGCTACCCGTTGACGGGTGCTGTCGAGTCGGAAGCCGAGAGCCTGACCGACATCATTCAGGAAATGCTCCTGACGCGCACTTCCGAGCGCCAGGGCCGGGTCATCGACCACGATGGCGCAGGCTCCATGGAAGACAAAAAACGTCAGGGCTACTTCTAATTTTCAGGGTTACTCCATGTCGCACCAATCCGATTTGATCAGCGAAGACATCGTCGCTTATCTGGCTCAGCACGAGCGTAAAGAACTGCTGCGTTTCCTCACCTGCGGCAACGTCGATGATGGCAAGAGCACCCTGATCGGGCGCCTGCTGCACGACTCCAAGATGATCTACGAGGACCACCTCGAGGCCATCACCCGTGACTCCAAGAAGTCCGGCACCACTGGCGAAGAAGTCGACCTGGCGCTGCTGGTCGATGGCCTGCAGGCCGAGCGTGAGCAGGGCATCACCATCGATGTCGCCTACCGCTATTTCTCCACCGCCAAACGCAAGTTCATCATCGCCGACACCCCGGGCCACGAGCAGTACACCCGTAACATGGCCACCGGTGCCTCGACTTGCGATCTGGCGATCATCCTGGTCGACGCCCGTTACGGCGTGCAGACCCAGACCCGCCGACACAGCTACATTGCCTCGTTGCTGGGCATCAAGCACATCGTCGTTGCGGTCAACAAGATGGACCTCAAGGGCTTCGATGAAGGCGTGTTCGAGTCGATCAAGGCCGACTACCTGAAGTTTGCCGAGGCCATCAACCTGACGCCGAGCAGCCTGCACTTCGTGCCGATGTCGGCGCTCAAGGGCGACAACGTGGTCAACCGCAGCGAGCGTTCGCCGTGGTACACGGGCCCTGCGTTGATGGAAATCCTCGAGACCGTTGAAGTTGCCGCCGACCGCAACTTCACCGACCTGCGCTTCCCGGTGCAGTACGTCAACCGGCCGAACCTGAACTTCCGCGGCTTTGCCGGCACCCTGGCCAGCGGTGTGGTGCACAAGGGCGATGAAATCGTCGTGCTGCCGTCGGGCAAGAGCAGCCGGGTCAAGTCGATCGTCACCTACGAAGGTGAGTTGGAAAACGCAGGTCCAGGCCAGGCCGTGACCCTGACCATGGAAGACGAGATCGACATCTCCCGTGGCGACCTGCTGGTGCATGCCGACAACGTCCCACCGGTGACCGATCAGTTCGACGCCATGTTGGTGTGGATGGCTGAAGAGCCGATGCTCCCAGGCAAGAAATACGACATCAAGCGCGCCACCAGCTACGTGCCCGGCTCGATTGCCAGCATCAGCCACAAGGTCGATGTGAACACCCTTGAGAAGGGCGCCGCTAGCGCGCTGCAGCTGAACGAGATCGGCCAGGTCAAGGTCAGCCTCGACGCCGCTATCGCGCTGGACGGTTACGACAGCAACCGCACCACCGGTGCATTCATCGTCATCGACCGCCTGACCAACGGCACCGTTGGCGCCGGCATGATCATCGCCCCGCCAGTGCTGCCGCATGGCAGCACCGGCCAGCATGGCAAGTTGGCCCACGTTGCCACCGAAGAGCGCGCCCTGCGCTTCGGCCAGCAGCCGGCTACCGTGCTGTTCAGCGGCCTCTCTGGCGCTGGCAAGAGCACCCTGGCCTATGCCGTTGAGCGCAAGCTGTTCGACATGGGCCGTGCGGTGTACGTGCTCGATGGCCAGAACCTGCGTCACGACCTGAATAAAGGCCTGCCACAGGACCGCGCCGGTCGCACCGAGAACTGGCGCCGTGCTGCCCACGTCGCGCGCCAGTTCAACGAAGCCGGCCTGCTGACCCTGGCCGCCTTCGTCGCCCCGGATGCCGAAGGCCGCGAACAGGCCAAGGCACTGATCGGCAAAGAACGCCTGGTGACCGTGTACGTACAGGCATCGCCGATTGCCTGCCGCGAGCGCGACCCGCAAGGCCTGTACGCTGCCGGTGGCGACAACATCCCGGGTGAAAGCTTCCCGTTCGATGTACCGCTGGATGCCGACCTGGTGATCGATACCCAGAACAGCAGTGTTGAAGAAGGCGTCAAGCAGGTGCTGGACGTGTTGCGCCAGCGCGGCGCGATCTGATCGCTAGCGCTGCATGAAAAAACCCGCCTCGGCGGGTTTTTTTTGCGCTGTCATGGCGACTCGCGCAAACAAACCAGCCCCTCTGCCGTCCGCCAGGCAATTACACGCTGGACAATCTGCTCAGCGCTTTCATCCTTCCCCGAGGCCGGGTTGTAGATCAGGTCGGAGCCGGATGGGTGTCCCACCAGCTCAATGAAATGCTCAAGCAAACGGTCCTGCCAGGCGCGCGTCCCGGCGGCCTGGATCAACTCCTCGACCAGCGCCTTGAACTCGCCATAGCTGTAATCAGCGAGGCTGGTTCTATCAAGGATCACCACGGAAACTCCGACGAAAGCGCAAATTGCAGGGCGCTCATGACCCTCAGGTTGTATGCGTCATACGGCGAGCCACCAAACTCGGGTGAGTCGAGGTGGCGGATCTCATAGGAGCGCAGCCCCTTTGCAGTGTCCTTGAACGGCGCACGGGGTGGCCAGCCTTGTTTGATTCGATGCAGCTGAGCACTGATGAACTGCTGGGAGTAGACCGGGTCTTCGGCAATCGCCATCCAGAAGGCCATGGAATATTGCTCGAAACTTTCGAATGTGTGCCCTGCCAGTTTGCTGGTGATGTGCCGGGGTAGGTAGGCGGCCATGAGTATTTACCTGCGTAAGTGACGACAAGCGATGAGCAGGGAGAGTCAGCCCGCTGCTAGTGCAATTGCAGGTATTGATGATCGCTTGGAATACGTAAGGGAAATAGTTTTCGCTGGCCGAATAAACTGTAAGTGATTTTTGGCGCTCGCGTAGGTTAATTCTTGCGAGGCGAACTGCAGTTAATTCAGAGGTTTCCTACGCCTTACCTACGATCAGGCAAACAATAAAAGGCCCTGAGGTCAGGGCCTTTTAGTGTAATATTTAGGACGGTTTGAAGCCGTCCTTGCCATTGGCTAGCCGCCATTCCTTGACAATTCTGAGAACCTCCGCTGGCTCTCCTGCCTTTTTAGTGGTGGGCCTATATAATAGGTCTATTCCAGAGGGGTGCTCAGTTATTTTTCTAAAGTGCATTAGCAAAGGTGTGAGCACATTATCAGGCTCGTTCTCATTTGCTTTGTCTATCTCCGCTATAAAATCGAGAAAATCCTTTTCTGTATAGTCGCTGAGTTTTGGTTTAAGGATCATTCCTTGCCTCCATAGTGGATTTTATTATGGGATCGCGGTGTGACGATTCTAATGTTGTTCATGTCATAAACTCCGCCACCTTCGCTTATTGGTACGGTGTGGTGCAGTACGTAGGCTGCCTGACTCATATAAATTTCGCTGTCGGGTACTAATGGCGCATATCCAAATTTCTTCATACGTTGCAAGCTTCTTTCGTCGAATTGTTTTGACAGCTCAGGATCGTTTGCAACAGCCTTCCATAGCCTCGTTCGAAAGCCGTCGAAATTTTTGAAATCTACGCCCCTGAGAAGATCAGCAATATGTGCTGGAATCGGGGCGCCTTCTACACGTGCAGTTTCTCCAGGCCACGCTCCAGAAACTTGTGGCGTCTGTCCGACGGCGACTCCCGGCTCGAATCGCGGACTCTTGAACACCACCAGAATGGGCGGTAACCCCGAGTCGAGTGGGAAGGTAACGATCAATCGTTCCTGATCAAGGTCTAGGGCTGGATACTGCTCCTGCTCCTGCTCCGAGATGACCGGATTGAGGCTGCTGCCGCTATAAACAATCGTACCGGGAGGTACTGGCAGAAGGCTGGTCGAGCTACCGTGTTCACTGCCTGGCGCACTGGCGGGTGTCCAGGTGAGGAAGCGTTGGGGATTATCCAGCGCCACGGTATATAGTTGCCGCTCAGAGTCGAAGCCAGCGGCACGCACGGGGATAGCTCTGCCTCCAGACTCTACGTAGAGGCTCAGTTCCTCAGCTGTTTCAGTTGCTGTGAGAAGGTAGGGCAGGTCAATGCTCTTCGAGGTCATCGCCAGTGCGGATAAGTTCGGCCCGCCAGGGGGTGACAAATCGCTAAGTGGCACGCTGATCAGGTAGCGCCGCTCGCTGTTGCCTAGTGTCGATGGCCAGGCCAAGGAGAGGGTTGCGATCAACGCTCTCCCAATAGCGGGCACGACAGACACGGCTATGTTTGCAACTGCCGCTCGGGTGGCAGTTTGTAATGCCGTGTAGGCTGCTTGCGAGATTGCGAAAGTCGCAGGCCCCAGCGGCAGAATTAGTGGCAGCGAAGCCGAGGTGCTGCCAATCGCGTTGTAGCTGGTACGGCGTCTTTCAGCATCCGCCAGCTCGCGTCGCTGCGCTTCAGCTTTTTGGGCGGCGTCCTTGGCTTTACGTTCAGCCTCCGCTTTTTGTGCAACTTCCTTGGCCTTGCGCGCTGCTTCAGCTTTTTGGGCGGCGTCCTTGGCTTTACGTTCAGCCTCCGCTTTTTGTGCAACTTCCTTGGCCTTGCGTGCGGCTTCAGATTTTTGGGCCGCCTCCTTGGCCCGACGCTCAGCCTGGACCTTTTGAGCTATTTCCCTTGCCTTCCGTTCGGCTTCTTGTTTTTGTTTCAAGGAGTTCGCATGCTGAACCTGCAGACGCTCAAATTCCAATGCACGTTGGCGAAGAGCGGTCAGCGCCGCTGAGAACTGTTGCAAATAGCGGATCGACTCGTTCAGCGCAAGCGCGCGGTGATAGTCTTTCCAAAGTTGGCCCGCACGCCGTTTGGCCTGATCATCAACAAGGTGCAGCAGTGCCTCGACCTCCGGTTTGGAGAGAGGACTTTTAATTTTTGAGTTACGCTCCTTGAACGGAGGGACTTGCGATCTTTTGAGGTTAATCAGCTTGCCAGCGGCAGTCAGACTAACGGCTAGATTCTGCTCAAGTTTTGAAGGCTTTTCGTGCTTGGTGAGTTCAACTAGCTCATGCTGCAAGAGGCTGGGCAGGCAGTCGAAGCAAATCTGTCGCTCCAGCAGTATTTGTGCGGCCCTGCGTGTGATGATCGTGGGCAGGTTGGTGGGCTGTTCTTGAAGCTCGGCATGATCCAGTTGACGAGCAAGCGTGGGGAGGTCGTTTGCCAGTGCCTGGATTTTTTCTGCCTGCAGATGCAATTTATAGGCAGCGTCTACGGAAGCATCGAAAGTAGTCCAGAGCTTTTTAGCACCCTGTCGAGTGAGATGCCCAGGGAACGCGCCGGGATCATTCATACGAGTAGAGAATGAGTCGTAGCGTTTAAAGAAGGGTATCGCGCCGTAGAAGCTTACCGCTTGCGGTAGAGTTTGCAGGTAATCGATGCGCTTTTGCTGAATACTCAGAATCGAAAGCTTTTGCTGTTTCCCAACTATTTGGGCGCGCGAGCCACCGGATTTCATGGCCTGCTGTTCAATGTTCGTGCGTTCTGACGCTATCTGAGCAGAGAGTTGTTTGAGCTGCGGAGCGTAATGTCGCGCATGGATGCGCATGATCGTTAGCTGTTCTTCTCCGTATATACTGCGCCAGGCCAACTCCTTACCGATTTGGCTTTTAGAAAGGGAGGTGCCTCGTGGTTGTCCTGCGTCCATTCCCCAGCCACCGTAGCCAGGTCCCCCGCCACCGGATTGAAGTGGCACCAGAGGTTTCCGGTCAATAGGCTCGGCACTTATGTAAACAGCTTCTGTGAGATGAAGTACAGGATTTGCGGTTACATGTGTATTTTCGAGATGTACTGTCTGTTGTTTAGCCATGTAGGTTCTCCATGATCGCTACACGGCAAATCTGTCAAATGCACTATTTTTTGTAAGTCGGGAACAGCAGATCTAAAAAGTAGGGCAATGCCTGCCCATGAGTAGGAGGCGTCCTAAATATGCTTTTCTGTTACCGGAATCACCCGTCGCTCTTTGACCGCCTTATACGAGAAACTCGAATAAATCTCCTTCACCCCCGGCAACCGCTGCAGCACTTCCCGGGTGAACTCGCCAAACGACTCCAAGTCCCGCGCCAGGATCTCCAGCAAAAAATCATAGCGCCCGGAAATGTTGTGGCAGGCAACGATTTCGGGAATCTCCAGCAGCCGCTTTTCAAACGCCAGGGCGATTTCCTTGGTGTGCGAATCCATCATGATGCTGACGAAGGCGGTGACGCCAAAACCCAGTGACTTGGGCGAGAGAATGGCCTGATAGCCGGTGATATAGCCGTTGTCTTCGAGCAGTTTGACCCGCCGCCAGCACGGCGAAGTGGTCAGCGCGACCTGGTCGGCGAGCTCGGAAACGGTGAGGCGGGCGTTGTCTTGCAGGGCCGCAAGCAGGGCGCGGTCGGTGCGGTCGAGAGTCGAAGGCATGGTTTACCCTCCAGGGTGGCTAATTGTTGTTTTTGTTCCAAGAAGCACCCGCTTGCGTGGGCAACTTTGGAAAAATCCCGGCAGCTCGTTGGCATAAGCTTATAACAAACCACACGAGGCTGTTGCCATGCGCGACTCCAACAATAATTCAGGGTTTTCCACGCGAGCGATTCACCACGGTTACGACCCGCTTTCCCACGGTGGCGCGCTGGTACCGCCGGTGTATCAAACCGCGACCTATGCCTTCCCCACTGTTGAATACGGCGCTGCCTGCTTTGCCGGCGAAGAGCCGGGGCACTTCTACAGCCGCATTTCCAACCCGACCCTGGCCCTGCTGGAGCAGCGCATGGCTTCGCTGGAGGGCGGCGAGGCGGGGCTGGCGTTGGCTTCGGGGATGGGCGCGATCACCTCGACCTTGTGGACCTTGCTGCGCCCTGGCGATGAGCTGATCGTCGGGCGCACGCTGTATGGCTGTACCTTTGCCTATCTGCATCACGGTATCGGCGAATTTGGGGTCAAGGTGCAGCATGTGGATCTCAACGATCTACAGGCGCTCAAGGCCGCGATCACGCCGAAGACGCGAATGATCTACTTCGAGTCGCCGGCCAACCCCAACATGCAGTTGGTCGATATCGCGGCTGTGGTGGCGGCCGCTGCTGGCCATGACATTCGGGTGGTGGTCGACAATACTTACTGCACGCCTTATCTACAGCGCCCGCTGGAACTGGGCGCGGACCTGGTGGTGCACTCGGCCACCAAGTACCTCAGCGGCCATGGCGATATCACGGCCGGGCTAGTGGTCGGGCGCAAGGCGCTGGTCGATCGTATTCGCCTGGAAGGGCTCAAGGACATGACCGGCGCGGTACTGTCGCCGCACGATGCTTCGCTGCTGATGCGCGGTCTCAAGACGCTGGCCCTGCGCATGGATCGGCATTGCGCCAATGCTCGCCAGGTGGCGGAGTATCTGCAAGAGCAGCCCCAGGTGGAGCTGCTGCATTACCCAGGGCTGCCGAGCTTCCCGCAGTACGCGCTGGCGCAGCGGCAAATGCGCCAGCCGGGCGGGATGATCGCCTTTGAGCTCAAGGGTGGCATCGAGGCTGGCAGGCGTTTCATGAATGCCCTGCAACTGTTCAGCCGGGCCGTGAGCCTGGGCGATGCCGAGTCGCTGGCCCAGCATCCGGCCAGCATGACCCACTCCAGCTACACCCCAGAGGAGCGTGCGCATCACGGGATTTCCGAAGGGTTGGTGCGGTTGTCGGTGGGGTTGGAAGATGTCGATGATCTGCTTGCTGACATTGAGCAGGCACTTCGGCTGTGTGCCTGAGCAGTGGGTGATGGCTTCTTTGCGGGCAAGCCCGCTCCCGCAGGGCCTGCGCGGCTCTACAAAACCTTCAGGGATGAGGCGATGCCATGGTAGCGATGATGAATCCCAATGAGCCGCTGAGCGCCGAAGATGCCGATCTGGACAGCGACCCCGGCGAGACCGCTGAATGGTGTGAAGCGCTGGAGTCGACCTTGGCCCACTGCGGCCCGGCGCGGGCGCGCTACTTGTTGCAGCGGTTACAGGCCCATGCCCTGGAGCTGGGCCTGGAGCGCGATACCCAGGCTTTTTCCGCCTATCGCAACACCTTGCCGGTGGAGCAGCAGGGCGTTTATCCCGGTGACCTTGAGCTGGACGAGCGCATCACCAGTATCCTGCGCTGGAACGCCCTGGCGATGGTGGTCCGGGCCAACCATGCCTATGGCGATCTGGGCGGTCATATCGCCAGCTACGCCTCGGCGGCGGAGATTTTCGAAGTGGGTTTTCAGCACTTCTTCCGGGGCGAGGGCGGCGGTGAGCAGCGCAGTGCGGACCTGGTGTTCTTCCAGCCGCATTCGGCACCAGGCATCTATGCCCGCGCCTTTCTCGAAGGGCGCTTGAGCGAGGCGCAGTTGGCCAACTACCGCCAGGAAGTCGCAGGCAATGGCTTGTGCTCTTATCCACACCCTTGGCTGATGCCCGAGTTCTGGCAGTTCCCGACCGGCTCCATGGGCCTTGGCCCGATCAATGCGGTGTACCAGGCGCGCTTCATGCGTTATTTGCAGCACCGCGGCCTGCTGGATACTTCACAGCGACACGTCTGGGGTGTGTTCGGCGATGGCGAGATGGACGAGCCGGAATCGATTGCCGGACTCACCCTGGCGGCGCGCGAAGGCCTTGATAACCTGACTTTCATCATCAATTGCAACTTGCAGCGCCTGGATGGCCCGGTGCGTGGCAACGGGCAGATCATCCAGGAGTTGGAGGCGCTGTTCAGCGGTGCCGGCTGGAATGTGATCAAGGTGCTGTGGGGTTCGGAATGGGATGCGTTGTTCGCCCGTGACCATGAGCATGCGCTGCTGCGCCAATTGGCAGCGACCCCGGATGGCCAGTTCCAGACCCTGGGCGCCAACGATGGTAGCTACAACCTCGAGCATTTCTTCAAGCAAAGCCCGGCGTTGCAGCGGCTGGTCGAGCACATGAGCTCAGAGCAGATCAATGCGCTCAGACGCGGTGGCCACGACATGCGCAAGCTGCATGCCGCCTACGCCGCAGCCAAGGCCTGCAAGGGCCGGCCGACGGTGATCCTGGCCAAGACCAAGAAGGGCTATGGTATGAGCAGCGCCGGTGAGTCGCGGATGACCGCGCATCAGGCCAAGAAGCTCGATGTGCAGGCACTGCTGGCGTTTCGCGATCGCTTCCATTTGCCATTGTCGGACCAGGCGGTGGAGCAGCTGCAGTTCTATCGCCCCGCCGAGGACAGCGCCGAGATGCTCTACCTGCGCCAGCGCAGGGCCGCCTTGGGCGGACTTTTGCCGCAGCGGCGCAGCGACTGCCGCAGGCTGCCAGTGCCGGATCTGCAAGCGTTCGGCAGTTTCGCCCTGCACGCCGATGGCAAGCCGATGTCCACCACCATGGCCGCCGTGCGCTTGCTTGGCAGCTGGCTGAAGACGCCGGAGCTGGGCCCGCGGGTAGTGCCGATCGTGGCTGACGAGGCGCGCACCTTTGGCATGGCCAGCCTGTTTCGCCAGATCGGCATCTACTCGTCTTGTGGCCAGCGCTACGAGCCTGAGGACGCCGGTTCGCTGCTGACCTACAAGGAAGCGCGCGACGGCCAGTTACTTGAGGAAGGCATCACCGAGGCAGGGGCGATTTCGTCCTGGGTGGCGGCGGCAACCTCCTACGCGGTGCACGGCGAGCCGATGTTGCCGGTGTACATCTATTACTCGATGTTCGGCTTCCAGCGCGTCGGTGACTTGATTTGGGCTGCCGCCGACCAGCGTGCCCGGGGCTTACTGCTCGGGGCAACTGCCGGGCGCACCACACTGGGCGGTGAGGGGTTACAGCATCAGGATGGTTCGAGCCTGGTGATGGCCGCGTTGGTGCCTAACTGCCGGGCCTGGGATCCGTGCTTTGCTGGCGAGCTGGCAGTCATCCTCGATTACGCCGCGCGGCGCATGTTGGTCGAGCAATGCGACGAATTCCACTATGTGGCGGTGATGAATGAAAACTATCCACAACCCACACTGGCTGCCCAGGCCTATGAGGATGTGCTGCGTGGGATGTACCGCTTTAGCCAACAGCAGGCGCTGAATCCGCGTGGCAAGGTGCGGTTGTTGGGCTCAGGGGCGATCTTGCGGGAGGTGATCGCCGCCAGCGAGCTGTTGGCCACCGAATGGCAGGTCGACAGTGACGTGTTCAGCGTGACCAGCTTCAGTGAACTGGCGCGTGAAGCGCGGCAAGAGCGCCGGTCTGCGGCGATGGGGCAGGGCGGCGAAGAAGAGAGTCATGTACGCCGCTGCCTGGCAGGGGATGCGCCGGTGATAGCCGCCAGTGATTATGCGCGGGCCTGGCCGCAGCTGATTGCCGAATACATCGAGGCGCCCTATATGACCTTGGGCACCGATGGCTTTGGGCGCAGTGATACGCGCCAGGCGTTGCGCCAGTTCTTCGAGGTGGATCGGCATAGCGTGGTGATGGCGGCGTTGTATAGCCTTGTCAAGCAGGGGCAGTTGGCAGAGCAGGTGCTGGGGCAGGCGAGGGCGCGTTATCAGCTGAGTGATTCACAAGCGCCCTGGTGCCGCTGATCCTGGAGGTGACGCCAAGTGTCAATGTGTCTCAAATAAACAAGGCCTCTTGCGAGGCCTTGTTCGTTACATCCTGATCAACGCTTGAGCCCGTAGCTCTCGTCGAGCATGCCCGGCGAGTTAGGTGCCTTGGGCGCGTAGTCACGCGGTACTTCAGCCGTGTCCTTCGGCGGGGTCAGGCGGTCACGTGGACCTTGCGCCGCTTCCGAGTGCAGGGCGGCCAGCAGGCGCTGACGGGTCAGTTCGTCGAGGGCCAGGCGGTTGGCGCCATCGGCCAGGTGATCCTGCACATCCTGGTAGCTCTGGGTCAGGCGTTGGACCAGGGCAGCAGTGCTGTTGAAGTGCGTCACCACTTCGTTCTGATAGCTGTCAAAACGCTGCTGGATGTCATCCAGCTGGCGTTGCGTGCTGCTGGGTGCAGCGTTGGGCAGCAGGCGGGCCACGACGAAGCCGACGACTACGCCGACGACCAGGGCCAGGGTCGGCAACAACCAAACAAGGAGCGAGAGTTCCACGAGTCCTTCCTCTATAAACGGCTTTGCTTTACGTTAACGGCTCAGACCTGCGCTGTATACCGCGAGCGATCGCAAATATTTCAGAACAGAATTCATCAGCTAGACGAGTCGACCCCTCCTGAGGTCACGGAGTAGTGATTTGCTTATCCGCGAAACCCCTTTGTTCATCGATGGCCCCTGCGGCCAACTTGAAGCCTTGCACCTGGAAGTCGCCGAGCCGCGCGGGGTGGTATTGATCTGCCATCCCAACCCGGTCCAGGGCGGCACCATGCTCAACAAGGTGGTCTCGACCCTGCAACGCACTGCCCGTGATGCTGGATACACCACGTTACGCTTCAACTATCGTGGGGTCGGGCAAAGCGCGGGCAGCCACGACATGGGCGCAGGCGAAGTAGACGATGCCGAGGCGGTCGCCGCCTGGGTGCGTGCTACCCATCCGCACCTGCCGCTGGTGTTGATGGGCTTCTCCTTCGGCGGCTTCGTTGCCGCCAGCCTGGCCGGGCGCCTGGAGGCCACTGGTGTAACCTTGCAGCACCTGTTCATGGTCGCGCCAGCGGTGATGCGTTTGAACGCCGACTTCCCATTGCCGCAGCGCTGCCCGTTGAGCGTGATCCAGCCAGACACCGACGAGGTGGTCGATCCGCAGCTGGTTTACGATTGGTCCGACGCCCTGTCGCGCCCCCATGAGCTGCTGAAAGTGGCAGAATGCGGACACTTCTTCCATGGCAAGCTGACCGATCTGAAGGATCTGGTGCTGCCGCGTCTTTCGAACTGAGCCAAGCCTGATCAAGCGATTACCCATGACTACGCGCATTCTTACCGGTATCACCACCACCGGCACCCCGCACCTGGGCAACTACGCCGGGGCCATCCGCCCGGCGATTCTCGCCAGCCAACAGCCCGGTGCCGACTCGTTCTACTTCCTGGCCGACTACCACGCGCTGATCAAGTGCGATGACCCGCTGCGCATCCAGCGCTCGCGCCTGGAGATCGCCGCTACCTGGCTGGCCGGCGGCCTGGATCCGGACAAGGTGACCTTCTACCGCCAGTCCGACATCCCTGAGATCCCCGAGCTGACCTGGCTGCTGACCTGCGTCGCCGGTAAAGGTCTGCTCAACCGCGCCCATGCCTACAAGGCCTCGGTGGACAAGAACCTGGAAAACGGCGAAGACCCGGACGCCGGCGTGACCATGGGCCTGTTCAGCTACCCGGTGCTGATGGCCGCCGACATCCTGATGTTCAACGCCCACAAGGTGCCAGTGGGCCGTGACCAGATCCAGCACGTGGAAATGGCCCGCGATATCGGCCAGCGCTTCAACCACCTGTTCGGCCAGGGCAAGGAGTTCTTCGCCCTGCCGGAAGCGGTGATCGAAGAAAGCGTGGCTACCTTGCCAGGCCTGGACGGTCGCAAGATGTCCAAGAGCTACGACAACACCATTCCGTTGTTCAGCAGCGCCAAGGACATGAAGGACGCCATCTCGCGGATCGTCACCGACTCGCGCGCGCCGGGCGAGGCCAAGGATCCGGACAACTCGCACTTGTTCACTCTATTCCAGGCCTTCTCGACCCAGGCGCAGTCGGCCGAATTCCGTGAAGAACTGCTGCAGGGCTTGGGCTGGGGTGAGGCCAAGCAGCGCCTGTTCCAATTGCTCGATGGCCAACTGGCCGCGCCGCGTGAGCACTACCACCAGTTGATCGCGCGCCCTGCAGACCTTGAGGACATTCTCTTGGCCGGCGCCACCAAGGCGCGCAAGATCGCCACGCCATTCCTTGAGCAACTGCGTGAAGCGGTCGGCCTGCGTTCGTTCCGCACCAGCGTGCAAAGCACCGGCGAAGTGAAGAAGAAGGCTGCCAAGAGCGCCCGCTTCGTCAGCTTCCGCGATGACGACGGCAGCTTCCGCTTCCGCCTGCTGGCTGCTGACGGTGAGCAACTGCTGCTGTCGCGCAGCTTTGCCGACGGCAAGACCGCGGGCGCTGTCAGCAAGCAACTGCAGCAGGGTGGTGATGCCGATGTTCGGGTCGATGGCCTGAGCTTCTCGCTGTGGCTTGAAGGCGAGCAAGTCGCCGACGGCCCGCAGTTCGCCGACGCCACCGGCCGCGACGCAGCGCTGGTCAGCTTGCGTGCAGCACTGCAACCACAGGCAGACTGAGGCATTTCGCCGCAACTCTGATTGCCATTATGCGGGCCCGTCGCTACAGTGACGGCCCGCTTTTGTTACCTCGCTAACGAATTATGACGCCCTTAGAACGATATCAAGCAGATCTGAAACGTCCCGATTTCTTCCATGACGCGGCGCAGGAAACAGCGGTGCGTCATTTGCAGCGTCTGTACGACGATCTGGTCGCGGCGCAGAACAACAAGCCGGGCGTGTTCGGCAAGCTGTTCGGCAAGAAAGACCAGACGCCGGTCAAGGGCCTGTACTTCTGGGGCGGGGTAGGCCGGGGCAAGACTTACCTGGTGGACACCTTCTTCGAGGCCCTGCCGTTCAAAGAGAAGATGCGTACCCACTTCCACCGCTTCATGAAGCGCGTGCACGAAGAGATGCGCACGCTCAAGGGCGAGAAGAACCCGCTGACGGTGATCGCCAAGCGTTTCTCCCAGGAAGCCAAGGTCATTTGCTTCGACGAATTCTTCGTTTCCGACATCACCGATGCCATGATCCTCGGCACCTTGATGGAAGAGCTGTTCAAGAATGGCGTCTCCTTGGTGGCAACCTCCAACATCGTCCCTGACGGTCTGTACAAGGATGGTCTGCAGCGTGCGCGCTTCCTGCCGGCGATTGCCATGATCAAGCAGTACACCGACGTAGTGAACGTCGACAGCGGGGTCGACTATCGCCTGCGTCACTTGGAGCAGGCCGAACTGTTCCACTACCCACTCGACGCGGCGGCTCACGAGAGCCTGCGCCAGAGCTTCAAGGCGCTGACGCCGGAGTGCACCCAGGCCGTCGAGAACGACGTACTGATGATCGAGAATCGCGAGATCCACGCCCTGCGTACTTGCGATGACGTTGCCTGGTTCGACTTCCGCGCCCTGTGCGACGGGCCGCGCAGCCAGAACGACTACATCGAGCTGGGGAAGATCTTCCACGCCGTGTTGTTGAGCAATGTCGAGCAGATGGGCGTGACCACCGATGACATCGCCCGGCGCTTCATCAACATGGTCGATGAATTCTATGACCGCAACGTCAAGCTGATCATCTCGGCCGAGGTCGAGCTCAAGGACCTGTACACCGGAGGCCGCTTGAGCTTCGAGTTCCAGCGTACCCTGAGCCGCTTGCTGGAGATGCAGTCACACGAATTCCTGTCGCGCGCACACAAGCCCTGAGTGTGCCACTGCCCCTGTAGGAGCGGGGCAAGCCCGCTCCTACAGGGGCCTCGCTGCTTTCACGCTTCCTGCATGAACTGCTGCCGGTACTGGTTCGGCGACAATTCGGTGTGCTGGCGGAACAGCCGGGCAAAGAAGCTGGCATCGTCGTAACCCACCTCATAGCTGATGGTCTTGATGCTCTTGCGGGTGCTCGACAGCAGGCCTTTAGCCGTCTCGATGCGCAGCCGCTGCAAGTAGTGCAACGGCTTGTCGCCAGTCGCCGTCTGGAAGCGGCGCATGAAGTTGCGAATGCTCATGCCGTGGTTGCGGGCCACGTCCTCGAAGCGGAACTTGTCGGCGAAGTGCTCTTCGAGCCAGTGCTGAATCTGCAGGATGATCAGGTCCTGATGCAGCTTTTGTCCGCCAAACCCCATTCGCCCTGGGGTATAGCTGCGCTGCACTTCATACAGAATGTCACGGGCCACGGCGCGGGCGACGTTGGCCCCGCAGAAACGCTCGATCAGATAGATGTACAGATCGCAGGCCGAGGTGGTGCCGCCGGCGCAATAGAGGTTGTCAGCGTCGGTCAGGTGCTTGTCCTGATTGAGCTTCACCTTGGGGAAGCGTTCGGCGAAGCTGGCGAAGAAGCGCCAGTAGGTGGTTGCCTCCTTGCCATCGAGCAGGCCGGCCTCGGCCAGCCAGAACACGCCGCTGGCCTCGCCGCACAGTACCGCGCCACGCGCATGTTGCTCGCGTAGCCAGGGCAGGACGTGTGGGTAGCGTTGCTGGAGATTGTCGAAGTCGTCCCAGAACGCCGGGAGGATGATCACATCGGCATCGCCCAGGCCGCCATCGACCGGCACCTGCACGTTGCTGAAACTGTCCACCGGCTGGCCGTCGGGGCTTACCAGGCAGATCTCGAACATCGGTTGCAGGCCCAGGCCCAGCTGTTTGCTGTAGCGCAGGCTGGCCAGGTGGAAGAAATCCTTGGCCTGCATCAGCGTCGATGCGAACACTTTGTCGACAGCCAGAATGCTGACGCGCCGCAGTGAAGCGGAGGGTTGGGTAAACATCATTGTCATTGTTCTTATAGGGTAGAGTGGTCAATCACCGGCTGGATCGTCTTATTTTTTGGCGATTGTGTCTACCCCGGGAATCGAAGGCGATTCGGTTGGTAGGGGGAGGAGCGGGCATGCCCTGCGATGTTGGATGGATAACCGACGTCATCGCGGGGCAAGCCCGCTCCCACGCATGGAAGAAGGCAATCAGGGCGCCGGGTTAGGCTGCTCCTGATGAATCGCCTCGATCGCCGCCAGCAACTCATCACCGAGCACCAGGTCGGCGCTCGCCAGGTTGCTGTCCAACTGCTCCAGGCTGGTCGCGCCAATGATGTTGCTGGTCACGAACGGCTGACGCGTGACGAACGCCAGGGCCATCTGTGCCGGATCCAGGCCATGCTCGCGGGCCACCTGCACATACCGGCTGCAGGCTGCGACCGTCTGCGGATTGGAGTAGCGGGAAAAGCGGCTGAACAAGGTCAGGCGGCCTTGCGCCGGCCGCGCGCCATTTTCGTATTTACCCGAGAGCATGCCGAACGCCAGTGGCGAGTAAGCCAGCAGGCCGCATTGTTCGCGAATCGCCACCTCGGCCAGGCCCACCTCGAAACTGCGGTTGAGCAGGTTGTAGGGGTTCTGGATCGACACCGCCCGTGGCCAGCCGCGGCTCTCGGCCAGGTGCAGGAACTTCATCGTGCCCCACGGCGTTTCATTAGATAGGCCAATGTGGCGGATCTTGCCGGCGCGCACCTGCTCATCGAGCACCTCGAGGGTTTCTTCCAGCGGCGTGAAGTGATCTTGAGGCAGGTGCTGGTAGCCCAGCTTGCCGAAGAAGTTGGTGCTGCGCTCTGGCCAGTGCAGTTGATACAGGTCGATGCGGTCGGTCTGCAGACGTTTGAGGCTCTCATCCAGGGCGGCGACGATGTGCTGGCGGTTGTGCTTGAGCTGGCCATCACGGATATGGCTGATGCCGTTGCCGGGGCCGGCGACCTTGCTGGCGAGGATCCACTGGTCGCGATCGCGGTTGGCTGCGAACCAATTGCCGATGATTCGCTCGGTGGCGGCGTAGGTCTCCGGGCGCGGCGGCACCGGATACATTTCGGCGGTGTCGATGAAGTTGATCCCGCCGCTCTTGGCCCGGGCGATCTGCTCGAAGGCCTGCGCCTGATCGTTCTGCTCACCCCAGGTCATGGTGCCCAGGCACAGGGCGCTGACGTTGAGGTCGGTACGGCCGAGCTTGCGATGTTCCATGCGGGTGCGTCTCCTCGGGAAATAAGCCATCAAATCAGGTTGAATTTTTTTGCGCAATCTGGATAATTCTGCACCTCTGCGTTCTGCGGAAGTGATGCACCGCCTTACGAGAGTAACCCCGCCGAATATTGGACGTGCCCGACCCGAGCCCCCAATAGCGTCCGTATCCGGCTGCGCGCTTGCTTGTCAAGCTGTGCACTATCCAGTAAGATTCGCCGTCTATTTTTCGCTGGGCGGCCTCTGAGGCTTTAGAGATAATGAAAACTTTTACTGCTAAACCAGAAACAGTAAAGCGCGACTGGTTCGTCGTCGACGCCGCTGGTCAGACCCTGGGTCGTCTGGCTACCGAAATCGCTCGTCGTCTGCGTGGCAAGCACAAAGCTGAATACACCCCTCACGTTGACACCGGCGACTACATCGTCGTTATCAACGCCGAGCAGGTACGTGTCACTGGTGCCAAAACTACTGACAAGATGTACTACTCCCACTCCGGCTTCCCAGGTGGCATCAAGGAAATCAGCTTCGACAAGCTGATCGCCAAAGCCCCTGAGCGTGTCATCGAGACCGCGGTCAAAGGCATGCTGCCTAAGAACCCGCTGGGTCGCGACATGTACCGCAAGCTGAAAGTGTACGCGGGTGCTGCTCACCCACACACTGCTCAGCAGCCTCAAGAACTGAAGATCTAACGGGATAGTTCATTATGTCGGCGACTCAAAATTACGGCACTGGCCGTCGCAAGACCGCAACCGCTCGCGTTTTCCTGCGTCCAGGTACCGGTAACATCTCCATCAACAACCGTCCTCTGGACACCTTCTTCGGTCGCGAAACCGCTCGCATGGTTGTTCGCCAGCCGCTGGAGCTGACCGAGAACGTGGCCAAGTTCGACATCTACGTCACCGTTTCCGGTGGTGGTGTTAGCGGTCAAGCCGGTGCGATCCGTCACGGTATCACCCGCGCTCTGATGGCCTACGACGAAACCCTGCGTGGCGCTCTGCGTCGTGCTGGCTACGTCACCCGCGACGCTCGTGAAGTTGAGCGTAAGAAAGTGGGTCTGCGTAAAGCGCGTAAGCGTCCTCAGTACTCCAAGCGTTAATTTCGCTTCGGCAGTCGAAAAAAGCCCGGTTCTTTGGAACCGGGCTTTTTTTATGTCTTGAACTAACCTGTCAGCATGTCCGTGACCACTTGCCACATAGACGCAGATCAAGCAAAGAGAGGGTTATAGCCCAGCCAGGGGGTAATCACCTTGTCAGTGTGTGGATTTGTTTCTTACCATGGCGACCAAAATTTAGTGCCACAGACTTAACTAAATACAGGCCTGATCCAACAGGCCAAAAGCAGCTGATGGGAGAGGACTGAATGAGTAATGACGGCGTCAACGCAGGCCGGCGCCGCTTCCTCGTAGCCGCCACGTCCGTGGTGGGTGCAGCGGGGGCTGTGGGGGCTGCGGTACCGTTCGTGGGGTCATGGTTTCCCAGTGCCAAGGCGAAAGCCGCAGGTGCACCGGTGAAGGTCAATATTGCCAAGGTTGAGCCGGGCCAGCAGATGGTTGCTGAGTGGCGCGGTCAGCCGGTATTCATCGTGCGGCGAACGCAGGAGATTCTGGGGAATCTGCAGAAAATCGCCGGCGAGCTATCCGATCCCGAATCGAAGGCGTCAGTGCAGCCGACCTATGTCGACCCGCAAGTGCGTTCGATCAAGCCAGAAATTCTCATCCTCGTGGGCCTGTGTACCCACCTGGGCTGCTCGCCGACCTTCCGCCCTGAAGTGGCACCGGCTGACCTCGGTCCGAAGTGGGTAGGTGGCTACTTCTGCCCTTGCCATGGCTCCCACTACGACCTCGCGGGTCGCGTCTATAAATCGCAGCCCGCGCCTCTCAACCTGCCAGTGCCTCCGCACTCATACGAGACGGACGACATCATCGTCATCGGCGTCGATCAGGAGAACGCATGATGAGCAAGTTCATGGACTGGATTGATGCTCGCTTCCCCGCCACCAAGATGTGGGAAGACCACCTGAGCAAGTATTACGCGCCCAAGAACTTCAACTTCCTGTACTTCTTCGGCTCCCTGGCGCTGCTGGTGCTGGTCAATCAGATCGTGACCGGTGTCTGGCTGACCATGAGTTTCACCCCCTCGGCGGAAGAGGCGTTCGCCTCGGTCGAGTACATCATGCGCGATGTCGAGTACGGCTGGATCCTGCGCTACCTGCACTCCACCGGCGCTTCGGCGTTCTTCATCGTGGTCTACCTGCACATGTTCCGCGGGCTGCTCTACGGCTCCTACCAGAAGCCACGTGAGCTGGTCTGGCTGTTTGGCATGCTGATCTACTTGGCACTGATGGCCGAGGCCTTCATGGGCTACCTGCTGCCGTGGGGGCAGATGTCCTACTGGGGCGCCCAGGTGATCATCTCGCTGTTCGGCGCGATTCCGCTGATCGGCGATGACCTGACCCAGTGGATCCGCGGTGACTACCTGATTTCCGGGATTACCCTGAACCGCTTCTTCGCCCTGCATGTGATCGCCTTGCCGATCGTGATCCTGGGCCTGGTGGTGCTGCACATCCTGGCGCTGCATGAAGTGGGTTCGAACAACCCCGATGGCGTCGACATCAAGAAGAAAAAAGACGAAAACGGCATTCCGCTGGACGGCATTCCGTTCCACCCGTACTACACCGTCAAGGACATTGTCGGCGTGGTGGTGTTCCTCTTCGTGTTCTGCGCCGTGGTGTTCTTCTTCCCGGAAATGGGCGGTTACTTCCTGGAAAAACCGAACTTCGAACAGGCCAACGCGTTCAAGACCCCCGAGCACATCGCTCCAGTCTGGTACTTCACGCCGTTCTACGCGATCTTGCGTGCGGTGCCTGACAAGCTGTTCGGCGTGATCGCCATGGGCGCCGCCATCGCTGTGCTGTTCGTGTTGCCCTGGCTCGACCGCAGTCCGGTGCGCTCGATGCGTTACAAGGGCTGGTTGAGCAAGATCTGGCTGCTGGTGTTCTGTGTGTCCTTCGTCATCCTTGGCATCCTCGGTGTGCTGGCGCCTACGCCGGGTCGGACCTTGCTCTCGCAGGTCTGCACCGTGCTGTATTTCGCTTACTTCCTGCTGATGCCGTTCTACACCAGGCTTGAGAAGACCAAACCGGTTCCGGAAAGGGTGACTGGCTGATGAAAAAGCTTATTGCAGTATTGTTCCTGGCTGTGATGCCTGCCTTGTCCTTTGCCGCGGAACACGGCCTGGAGCTGGACAAGGTCGATATCGATCTGACCGACAAAGCCGCCATGCAAGATGGTGCGCGCACTTTCGCCAACTATTGCATGGGGTGCCACAGCGCCAAGTTCCAGCGTTACGAGCGGGTGGCCGATGATCTGGATATTCCGCATGAGCTGATGCTGGAGAACCTGGTGTTCACCGGGGCCAAGATCGGCGATCACATGAAGATCGGCATGCAGCCGGACGACGCCAAGACCTGGTTCGGCGCCGCGCCACCGGACCTGACCCTGGTCGCCCGGGTGCGTGGCAACGACTGGCTGTATTCTTACCTGCGCAGCTTCTACGAGGACAAGTCGCGGCCTTATGGGGTCAACAACAAGGTCTTCCCTAACGTCGGCATGCCTAACGTGCTGGTCGGCTTGCAGGGTAACCAGGTGATTGGCTGCAAGCAGGTGCAGAGTGTGGTCGATGGCAAGAAGCAGTACGACCCGCTGACGGGCAGCCCATTGACCCATGAAGCGTGTGACCAGCTGACCATCGAGCCGAAATCCGGTACCCTGACGCCCGAGCAGTTCGACGAGAAGGTCAAGAACCTGGTGACCTTCCTGGCCTATTCGGCCAACCCGGTCAAACTGGAGAGCCAGCGCATTGGTACCTATGTGTTGCTGTACCTGGCTTTCTTCTTCGTGTTCGCCTACTTGCTCAAGCGCGAATACTGGAAGGACGTGCACTGATCACGCAGTAATTTCTGGTTAGTTGAACGCGCCCTGGGGCGCTCCCCGCAGCTGCGGAGAGCCTCCCAGGGCGCGTTTGCATTTCAGTTTCACGAGCATCCCATGCGAGGAGGCGCTTCATGGGCGTAACCAACAGGTTAGCCTGCTATTCCGATCCCACTGATCACTACTCTCACCGGGTGCGCCTTGTGCTCGCCGAGAAGGGCATCAGTGTGCAGATCATCGACGTCGATCCTGGTCGTCTGCCACCCAAGCTGGTTGAAGTGAACCCCTATGCCAGCGTACCGACCTTGGTCGACCGCGATTTGGCGTTGTACGAATCGACCGTGGTCATGGAATACCTCGATGAGCGTTATCCGCATCCGCCGCTGATGCCGGTCTATCCGGTCGGGCGCGGCAACAGCCGCTTGCTCATGCATCGCATCCAGCGTGACTGGTGCGCACTGGCCGATGTGCTGCTCGACAAGCGTAGCGCCGAGGCTGCCCGCACCCAGGCGCGCAAAGAGCTGCGCGAGAGCCTGACGGGCGTTGCGCCGCTGTTCGGCGAGATGGCCTGCTTCATGAGCGAGGAGCAAAGCCTGGTCGATTGTTGTCTATTGCCCATACTCTGGCGCTTGCCGGTAATGGGTATCGAATTGCCGCGGCAAGCCAAGCCGCTGCTTGATTATATGGAGCGACAGTTTGCTCGTGAGCCTTTCCAGGCGAGCCTGTCTGCTGCTGAACGTGAAATGCGCAAGCTTTAAGGAGCCGTTGATGAACTCCAGTCGCCCCTATCTGGTTAGAGCACTGTACGAGTGGATCGTCGACAACGATTGCACGCCCCATATGCTGGTCAACGCCGAGTACCCAGCCGTCCAGGTGCCTCAGGGCTTCGCCAGTGATGGCCAGATAGTTTTGAATATTTCCCCCAGTGCAGTGCGTAGCCTGCACATGGACAACGAGGCGGTGAGCTTCGAAGGCCGCTTTGGTGGGGTTGCCCATTCGTTGTATGTGCCGATCAGCGCGATCCTGGGGATCTACGCCCGAGAGAATGGCCAGGGTATGGTCTTCGAGCTGGAGCCGCCGTTGAGCGATGATGAAGATGAGTTCGAAGACGAAGGCGTCGAGCCAGATGACGATGGTCCGCCAGAGGGTGGCGGGCAGCCGCCGCGTCCGAGTGGCCGGCCGAGTCTGAAGGTGGTCAAGTAACGAAAAAGGCGATCCGTGATGGATCGCCTTTTTTGTGTTGCCGCGTCTGACCTGTCGCGGGGCAGGCTCGCTCGTACACGTTCGTAGCGGGCTGGCGTGCTATCAGAGGTCGCTGATGGTGCGAACCTGATCCTTGTTGATGCGGGTGCGCTTGCCGTCCAGTTGCTCGAACTCGTAGAAGCCGGAGTTGCGGTCGTAGTGCGGTTGGTCCACGGCCTGGATCTCGCGACCATCGTTCAGGGTGATCAGGCTCGGGGTGGAGCAGCCGGCCAGGGTGGCGCAGGCGCCGATCAGCAGGGCGGGCAGCAGGTACTTGTTCATGCGGTGTTTCCTGAGTTGTCGAGGTGTAAGCACCGCGGGGCAAGTCCGCTCGCACGCGATTGCTCAGAGCAAGGGCGCGTGGGAGCGGGCTTGCCCCGCGATGGTAGTGGCTGATCAGTCGATGTATTCGAACAGCTTGACGATCTTCTGCACGCCAGAGACGCCCTGCACCACGTTGGTGGCGGCATTGGCTTCGTTTTGGGTGACCAGGCCCAGCAGGTAGACGATACCGTTTTCAGTGATCACCTTGATCCGCGAGCCAGGGACGTTGGCGTCACCGAGCATCGAGGTCTTGATCTTGGTAGTCAGCCAGGCATCGTTGTTGCGCGCCAGGATCGACGACGGCTGCATCACCTGCAGCTCGTTGTGGACCTTCTTGACCCGTTGCACCTGGCCTGCGGTCTGCTCGGCGAGGCTCTTGAGGTCGGCGCGTGGGGTTTGGCCGGCCAGTAGTACAACGCCGTTGTAGCTGCTCACGACAATGTGCGAACCCTTGTCCAGGTCAGGGTTGGCCTTGGCGACGTTGACCGAGACCTTGGTCTCGATCAGCGAGTCGTCGATCTTGCTGCCGATGGTACGGGTGCCGCGATCATCCTCGATGGGGTTGTCGCGGGTCGAGGTCAGTACCGAGCTGCAGCCGGAGATGCTCAGGCACAGGGTCAGGGCCATCAGGCCGAAACGCTTGGGGATCATTCTTCACTCCCGAACAGTTGGCTGTCGATCAGATCGCACAGGCAGTGGATCGCCAGCAGGTGGACTTCCTGGATCCGCGCGGTGACCGTCGAAGGCACGCGGATCTCTACATCTTCGGGCAACAGTAGCGAGGCCATGCCACCGCCGTCGCGCCCGGTCATTGCTACGACAATCATTTCGCGGTCATGTGCGGCCTGGATCGCTTGTATCACGTTGGCCGAGTTACCGCTGGTGGAAATCGCCAGCAGTACGTCGCCGGGCTGACCCAGGGCGCGGATCTGCTTGGAGAAGACTTCGTTGTAGCTGTAGTCGTTGGCGATCGAGGTAATCGTCGAGCTGTCGGTGGTCAAGGCGATCGCCGGCAGGCTTGGGCGTTCGCGCTCGAAGCGATTGAGCAGCTCGGAGGAGAAATGCTGGGCGTCGCCGGCCGAGCCGCCGTTGCCGCAGGCGAGCATCTTGCCCTCGTTGAGCAGTGCATTGACCATGACCATGCTGGCATGTTCGATGTGCGGTGCCAGGATGTCCATTGCCTGTTGCTTGGTGTCGATGCTGGCCTGAAACAGCCGGCGAATTCGGGATTGCATGTCCATCTGGTGTGACCTTAAGAGGGGCGGTGGCCTTTGCTACGCGCAACAGGGACCAGCCCGCGAAACATAGAGCAAAAAATTCGGAATGGGTTCAGCATTCGAAGGCGTTTTGCAGCCATTGCAGCGGTTGGCCTGCGTGGCCACTGCCTTGCAGAGCGACTACATCGAAGCGGCAGGGATGATTGGCCCAGCGGGACTCCTTCTGCAGGAACAGGTTGGCGGCTAGCGCCAGTCGCTTCTGCTTGCGCCCGTCGATGCTACCGAGGGCGCCGCCGAAGTCCGCGTGCAGCCGGTAGCGGACTTCGACGAATACTACTGTATCGGTGTCGAGCATGACCAGATCAAGCTCACCACCCTTGCATCGCCAGTTGCGCGTGACTAGCTGCAAACCTTGCCCTCGAAGGTACTCGAGGGCTTGGTCCTCTGCGGCTTGGCCGGCGCGGCTGGGCGATGCGTCGGGCATTAGCGCGGGGTGTCCGGCAGGCGCTTGACCTGGCCGCCAGCAAACTCTGCCCACGGCAGTTGACGTTCAATCCGCTGGTTGGCATTCATGCTCAGGCTACCCGACAGGCCTTCGACGCGGTTGTCCGGCAGTGCCTTGAGTTGGCCCAGGCGTGGCGCCAGGCTGTAGGCATCGACGCCCATCGCATACAGGCGACCCAGGCTGCCGGCAGCTTGCGGCCACTGCTGGACCACTTGTTGGCGCAGGCTGTTGCTGCTGTCGAGCAGCCAGGGCGTTTCGCAGAAGCGGATGCCGGTCATGTCGTTGTACTGGTTGACGTCACCGCTGGCGCTGTACAGGTTGGACGTGGCATAGACTGGCACGTCCCCGGCGTACTGGAAGTTCAGGGTCGGCTTGATCTGCTGGGCCTGCTGCGGCGTCGAGGCGAGGAAGATGAAGTCGATGTCCTGGCGGCGCGACGGTTGGGCGGCGATGTTGCCACCGACAGTGCTCTGCAGGCTCTTGGCGCGGCCTTCGCTCTGGCGCAGCTGGAACAGCTCGGCAATCTGTTGGGCCAGGGCGATCGGTTGAGCGATGCGCTCGGCAGCCAGCAGGGTGCCGCCATTGGCTTCCCAGTCCTTGCGGAAGGCGGCCAGTACGCGGTCGCCCCATTCGCCGCTAGGCACCAGGGCGACAGCGCGAACCATGCCATCGGCACGGGCGCGGCGCGAGACTTCGCGGGCTTCGTCTTCAGCAGCCAGGCCGAACTGGAACAGTTGTGGCGGGGCTTTCTGGCCGGCGTCGGCGTAGTTCAGGGCCAGGGTAGTGATCGGCAGCTGCGGGTAGGCGGCGAGCTTCTTCACCAGCGGCTTCTCCAGCGGGCCGATGACCAGTTGCACGCCAGCGGCCTGGGCCTGACGGTAGAAGTCGTCCAGCGAGCTGATGCGCGAGCTGTCGAAGACCTGCACCGCTGGCACCACTTGACCGGATTGCTGGGCCTGGAAGTGGGCGGCCATGAAGCCATCGCGCAGGGCGCGGGCGACACCGGCCAGTTGGCCTTCCTGAGGCAGCAGCAGGGCGATCTTGGTCAGGGGCTGGCTGGCCAGTTCCTTGAGCTTGACCAGCGCGGTCGGCAGTTGCTTGGCCGCCGGGTGCTCTGGGTTCTGAGTGCGCCAGGTATCGATGGCGGCCTGTTGTTGCTCCAGGGTGCCCGCGCTTTTCACTGCCAGGGCCAGGCTGGTCCAGCCGGCCAGGGTTTGATCGGTGCTCGGTTGCAGTTGCTCGGCCGGCAATGCGGCGACCAGTGCCCAGATCGCGTCATTGTTGGCGCTGGCGGCCTCACCGCTGAGCAGTGGCGTCAGCGCTACGCGCTGCTGGGCAGCGGCGAGGGTCTGGCCATCGGCCTCGAGCGCCGCGGCGTGCACGCTATAGGTGCGCACCTGTTGCTCTTCGGGCAGCTCGCCAAGGCGCTGCAGGCTCGGGTGGGCGAGGGCGGTCAGGGCGGCCTTGGGCTGGTTACGGCTCATGGCCAGCTCAGCGCTGAGAGTGCTGGCGAACACTTGCTGGGCAGGCTTGAGTGGATCCAGTGGCACCTGCTCGAGAATGCGTGCGGCGCGTGGGTAGTCCTTCTGCTTGTAGGCAAGGTCGGCGGCGCTCAGGCGCAGCAGGGCGGCGTCCTCCGGCGACTTGCTGTTGGCTGCCTTGTCGAGCAACTGCTCGATGCTGGCATCCGGGGTGCGCGGGAGTTCGCCCAGGCTGGATGAGGGCGAGCTGGCGCAAGCTGCCAGCAGGGCAGCGAGGCAGAGGGCTGTAAGCAGCCGCAGGCAAGCGATCATGTAAAGGTCCTGTTACTCGATCAAGTTGGCCGGCAATTGTACCCAACCACTGGCCGGGGCGCGATGTTGCTGATGCCGAACCTTCACTATAGGTCGCTTGAGGGCGTGCGCCGGTGAAGTTCATTGCGCCCTATTGCCAAGGCTCGGGCTACAATGGCGCCTTTGATCCGAAAGACAGGTGTGCGCAGTGACAGATGTAGCAGGGGCTTCGAAATCCACCACCGGTACGCTGTACGTCGTCGCCACGCCTATCGGCAACCTCGATGACATGAGCGCGCGGGCGCTCAAGGTATTGGCCGATGTCGCCCTGATCGCTGCCGAGGATACTCGCCATTCGGTGCGCCTGATGCAGCATTTCGGTATCGATACCCCCCTGGCTGCCTGTCATGAGCACAACGAGCGTGACGAAGGCGGGCGCTTCATTACCCGACTGCTGGCGGGTGACGATGTGGCGCTGGTCTCCGATGCGGGCACGCCGCTGATCTCCGATCCGGGTTATCACCTGGTGCGCCAGGCGCGTGCCGCTGGGGTCAAGGTGGTGCCAGTGCCGGGCGCTTGCGCGCTGATCGCGGCGTTGTCCGCTGCCGGGCTGCCGTCTGACCGATTCATTTTCGAAGGCTTCCTGCCAGCCAAGACCGCCGGGCGCCGCGCTCGCCTGGAACTGGTCAAGGAAGAGCCGCGCACGCTGATTTTCTATGAAGCACCGCACCGTATTCTTGAGTGCCTCGAAGATATGGAGGCCGTGTTCGGTGCTGATCGTCCGGCGTTGCTGGGACGTGAACTGACCAAAACCTTCGAGACTCTCAAGGGTTTGCCCTTGGGTGAGCTGCGCGCATTCGTCGCTGGCGACAGCAACCAGCAGCGTGGCGAGTGCGTGGTGTTGGTAGGTGGGTGGAGTGCGCCAGAGGATGAGCAGGCGATCAGTAACGAGGCGCAGCGGGTGCTGGACCTGCTGTTGGCGGAGTTGCCGCTCAAGCGTGCGGCTGCTTTGGCAGCAGAAATTACCGGTGTGCGGAAAAACCTGCTTTATCAGGCCGCGCTGGAAAAGCAAAAAGCTCAGTAATGGCTTGCTGCAATTCAATTGAGTGTTTCGAATTATTTGCTGGTGCCCGAACAGGCTTGCTCGATAATCAGCCAGTAAAGCGCGCTCGGCTTGGCGATATAGCTGCTATATCACTTGTTCTTGAGCGCGCCTGCCGTTAACCTTGTCGGCGGAGAGTCGATCGGACAGTCGCTGCCTTCTTTTGTTCCGCAAAAGAGGGGGGAGGAAAGTCCGGGCTCCATAGGGCAGAGTGCCAGGTAACGCCTGGGAGGCGCGAGCCTACGGAAAGTGCCACAGAAAATAACCGCCTAAGCACTTCGGTGCCGGTAAGGGTGAAAAGGTGCGGTAAGAGCGCACCGCACGTCTGGCAACAGTTCGTGGCTAGGTAAACCCCACTCGGAGCAAGACCAAATAGGGTTCCATTAGGCGTGGCCCGCGTCGGAACCGGGTAGGTTGCTAGAGGCGTCCAGTGATGGCCGTCGTAGAGGAATGACTGTCCTCGACAAAACCCGGCTTACAGATCGACTCTCCACCTATCCCTCCCTGCTTGAATCGATAGCAGGAACGCATTGGTAATACCGAAAAAATCTTACTCTTAATAAATCACTTTAACTTCGCACTCTATCCGACTGAGTGTGCGCGATTTTTTTCCTCAGATTTACCCGCCGATACTCCTTCTTCCTCTCATTGTTACGCTAAATCGCCGTCCTGTAAGGGATTTCCCTACGAGCGTGCCTTGACGGTGTGGCGGGCGGATTCCTATAGTGTGCGCAAGTGGCAGAAAGTGGGATGAAGTGGGTTTTCTGACACAAAAACGCTAACATTGTGGGGAATCGCAGCCGTGTTCCGCGGAGCCAACGCCGTCAGCCTCGATGCAAAGGGCAGACTCGCCATGCCGAGTCGGTACCGTGACGAGCTCGATTCGCGTTGCCAAGGGCAGTTGATCGTGACCATTGATGCGGTCGATCCCTGCATTTGCGTATACCCCCTCGATGAGTGGGAACAGATAGAAGCCAAGTTGCGCGCCTTGCCGTCGTTGCGTGAGGAAAACCGCCGCCTCCAGCGTTTGCTGATCGGTAATGCGGTTGACCTGGAGCTCGATGGCAGTGGGCGTTTCCTGGTACCGCCCCGCCTGCGTGAGTACGCCAAGCTCGACAAGAAGGCGATGTTGGTGGGGCAGCTGAACAAATTCCAGCTGTGGGATGAGGATGCCTGGAACGCAGTTTCGGCAGCCGATCTTGCAGCTATCCAACAACCGGGCGCCATGCCTGATGAATTGCGTGACCTGATCCTGTGACGATAGATAGCGGCTTCAACCACATCACCGTGCTACTCGACGAAGCTGTCGAGGCACTGGCCCTGCGCGACGATGGTTGCTATCTCGATGGCACCTTCGGCAGGGGTGGTCACAGCCGCCTGATTCTCAGCAAGTTAGGGCCGCAGGGCCGGCTGCTGGGGTTCGACAAAGATCCACAAGCGATTGCCACCGGGCAAGCGCTGGCGGCCGAAGACGGCCGCTTCGTCATTGTGCAACGCAGCTTTGCCGAGCTGGGCCAGGAAGTGGCCGAGCGCGGCCTGGCGGGCAAGGTCAGCGGCGTGCTGCTTGACCTGGGCGTGTCCTCGCCGCAGCTCGATGACCCTGAGCGCGGCTTCAGCTTCCTCAACGACGGCCCGCTGGACATGCGCATGAACCCTGCCCAGGGCATCAGCGCTGCCGAGTTCATTGCCACTGCCCCGGTCGAAGAAATCGCCCGCGTCTTCAAGGAATATGGCGAAGAGCGTTTCTCCGGGCGTATGGCCCGTGCCGTGGTCGAGCGCCGCGAAAAACAGCCGTTCACCCGTACCGCCGACCTTGCCGAAGTGCTCAAGGTCGCCAACCCAGCCTGGGAAAAGGGCAAGAACCCGGCGACCCGCGCCTTCCAGGGCCTGCGGATTCACGTCAACAACGAGCTGGGCGATCTTGAAGCCGGTCTTGAAGCGGCGCTCGATGCGCTGCAAGTCGGTGGCCGCCTGGTGGTGATCAGCTTCCACTCTCTGGAAGACCGTATCGTCAAGCTGTTCATGCGCAAACTGGTCAAGGGCGAGGCAGACAACTTGCCGCGCAACCTGCCGGTGCAGCACAAAGTCTTCGAGCCGAAGATCCGCTTGATCGGCAAGGCGCAGTTCGCCTCCGATGCCGAACTCAAGGCCAACCCGCGGGCGCGCAGCGCCGTCATGCGGGTGGCGGAGAAGTTGCGGTGAGCCGGCTATTTGCCAAACCTTTGCCAGGCGGTAGCTTCCTGATGCTCCTGCTGTTTGTCGGTGTGCTGGTTTCAGCGATCGCCGTGTCCTACAGCGCGCACTGGAATCGCCAGTTGCTCAATGCCCTGTACGGCGAACTGAGCGAGCGCGACAAAGCCCAGGCCGAATGGGGCCGGTTGATTCTTGAGCAAAGCACCTGGACTGCCCACAGCCGCATCGAGAGCCTGGCCAGCGAGCAGTTGAAGATGCGCGTGCCTGCCGCTGACGAAGTGCGGATGGTGGCGCCATGATGAAGCTCGAAGGCGCACTCTACCCCTGGCGCTTCCGCGTCGTGATCGCTTTGCTGGCACTGATGGTCGGCGCCATTTGCTGGCGGATCATCGATCTGCAGGTGGTCGATCGTGCCTTCCTCAAGGGCCAGGGCGATGCGCGCAGCCTGCGCCATATCCAGATTCCGGCACACCGTGGGCTGATCACCGACCGCAACGGCGAACCGCTGGCGGTGAGTACCCCGGTCACCACCTTGTGGGCCAACCCCAAGGAAATGCAGCCCTACAAAGACCGTTGGGCGCAATTGGCTGCCGTGCTCGGGCAAAACCCGCAGCAGTTGACCGAGCGTCTTACCCAGCAGGCCAACAAAGAATTCATCTACCTGGTACGCGGCCTCACCCCAGAGCAAGGCCAGCAAGTGCTGGACCTGAAAGTCCCGGGTGTCTACGGCATGGAAGAGTTCCGCCGTTTCTACCCGGCCGGTGATGTCACCGCGCATATGGTCGGCTTTACCGACCTGGACGACCACGGCCGCGAAGGGGTGGAACTGGCCTACGACGAATGGCTGGCCGGGGTGCCCGGCAAGCGCCAGGTGATCAAGGACCGGCGCGGCCGGCTGATCAAAGACATCCAGGTAACCAAAAACGCCAAGGCCGGAAAGACCTTGGCGTTGTCGATAGACCTGCGCCTGCAATACCTGGCCACCCGCGAGCTGCGTAACGCTATCGCCGAACAGGAAGCCAAGGCCGGCAGCCTGGTGATCATGGACGTCAAGACCGGCGAAGTGCTGGCCATGGTCAACCAGCCGACCTACAACCCGAACAACCGTCGCAGCATGTTCCCGGCCGCCATGCGCAACCGGGCGATCATCGACGTGTTCGAGCCAGGCTCGACAGTCAAGCCGCTGTCGATGAGCGCCGCCCTGCAAAGCGGGCGCTGGAAGCCGACCGACAAGGTCGAGGTCTACCCGGGCAGCCTGCAGATTGGCCGCTACACCATCAAGGACGTGTCGCGCAGCGAGGGCCCGATCCTCGACCTGACCGGCATCCTGATCAACTCCTCCAACGTAGGCATGAGCAAGATCGCCTTCGATATCGGCGGTGAAGCCATCTACCGGGTCATGTCGCAGCTGGGCCTGGGGCAGTACACCGGCCTGGGCTTCCCGGGCGAGCGCGTGGGTAACCTGCCTAACCACCGTGAATGGCGCAAGGCCGAGACTGCGACCCTGTCGTACGGCTACGGTCTGTCGGTCACCGCGCTGCAACTGGTGCACGCCTACGCCGCCTTGGCCAACGACGGCAAGATGGTGCCGCTGAGCATCGTCAAGGTCGACAAGACCCCTGAGTCCACCCAAGTGGTGCCCAAGGAGACCGCCGAAACCATCCAGGGCATGCTCCAGCAGGTCATTGAAGCGCCGCGCGGTGTATACCGGGCGCAGGTGCCGTTCTATCACGTCGGTGGCAAGTCCGGTACCGCGCGTAAGGCGACCGTCGGCTCCAAGGGCTACACCGAAAACGCCTACCGTTCGCTGTTCGCCGGCTTCGGCCCGATGAGCGATCCGCGTTATGCGATCGTCGTGGTCATCGATGAGCCGAGCAAGGGTGGCTACTTCGGCGGCCTGGTCTCGGCGCCGGTCTTTAGCAAAGTGATGTCGGGCACCCTGCGCCTGATGAACGTACCGCCAGACAACCTGCCGCCGCCTGCACCCGCAACGCCTGCCGCGCCGCAGCAGGTCAACGCCGCAGTCGCCAAAGGAGGGCGTGGTTGATGACAATGCCACTGAGCAAGCTGTTCGCCCATGCCAGCCGCGATCCGCTGATCCGTGAGTTGACCCTGGACAGCCGCGCCGTGCGTCCAGGCGACCTGTTCCTGGCTGTGCCAGGGGCCAAGGTCGACGGCCGCGACCACATCGCCGATGCCTTGGCCCGTGGCGCTGCCGCCGTTGCCTATGAAGAGCAGGGTGCAACCGTACTGCCGATCACTGACGCGCCGCTGATCCCGGTCAAGGGCTTGATCGCCCAGCTGTCGGAGATTGCCGGGCGTTTCTACGGCGAGCCGAGCCGTCAGCTCAATCTGATTGGCGTCACCGGCACCAACGGCAAGACCAGCGTTACCCAGTTGCTGGCGCAGGCGCTCGATGCGTTGGGTCAGCGTTGCGGGCTGATCGGCACGCTTGGCACCGGATTCTACGGCGAACTGCAGAGCGGTCGCCTGACCACGCCTGACCCGATTGCCGTGCAGGCGACCCTATACGACCTGAAGAAAGCCGGTGGCAAGGCCGTGGCCATGGAAGTCTCGTCGCATGCGCTGGAGCAGGGCCGGGTTGCCGCGCTCGCCTTCGACATCGCGGTGATGACCAACCTGTCGCGTGACCACCTGGACTACCACGGCAGCATGCAGGCCTATGAAGCGGCCAAGGCCAAGTTGTTCGCCTGGCCCAACCTGCGCGCCCAAGTGGTCAATCTGGACGATGAGTTCGGTCGCCGCCTGGCGGCCGATTTCGCCCGCAAGCCGGCTGCCGATCACGTCGAAACGCGCCTGCTCAGCTATAGCCTGGAAAACCCCGAGGCTTCGTTGTTCTGCCGCGAAGCCACGTTCGACGACGATGGCGTGCGTGCCATCCTGGTGACGGCGCAAGGTGAAAGCATCCTGCGCAGCCAGCTGCTGGGGCGCTTCAACCTGAGCAACATGCTCGCGGCGGTCGCCGCTTTGCTCGCCCTGGACTACTCGCTCGACGAAATCCTCAAGGTCACGGCGAAACTGCAAGGCCCGGTCGGGCGCATGCAGCGTTTGGGTGGCGGCGACAAGCCGTTGGTCGTGGTCGACTACGCGCACACGCCCGACGCCTTGGAAAAAGTCCTCCAAGCCCTGCGCCCACATGCTCATGGCAAGCTGCTGTGCCTGTTCGGCTGCGGCGGCGACCGTGACCGTGGCAAGCGTCCACTGATGGCCGAAGTGGCCGAGCGCCTGGCGGATCGCGTGCTGGTCACCGACGACAACCCGCGTACTGAAGATCCTGCGTTGATCTTCGACGATATCCGCCCTGGTTTCGCCCAACCTGGTGCCGTCGAATTCGTCGCCGGCCGTGGCGCGGCCATTGCCCACCTGATCGCCACCGCCGCAGCCGACGATGTCATCGTCCTGGCCGGCAAGGGGCACGAGGACTACCAGGAGATCAACGGCGAGCGCCACGATTTCTCCGACCTGGTCGAAGCCGAAAAGGCACTAGCAGCCTGGGAGGCTCCACATGCTTAAGCCCATGACCCTTAGCCAACTGACGGCGCCACTGCAAGCGCGCCTGGTGGGTACTGACATCAGCTTCAGCGGGGTCAGCATCGACAGTCGCACGGTCACCAATGGCCAGCTGTTCGTCGCGCTCGCCGGACCACGTTTCGATGGTCACGATTATCTGGCCGACGTGAAGGCCAAAGGCGCCGTGGCGGCTCTGGTCGAGCGCGAAGTTGCCGATGTCGATCTGCCGCAGTTGGTCGTCGCCGACTGCCGCCTGGCCCTCGGCCAGCTCGGTGCGCTGAACCGCGCCGCCTTCGACAAGCCGGTCGCAGCCATTACCGGTTCCAGCGGCAAGACCACGGTCAAGGAACTGCTGGCCGCCATCTTGCGCACGCGCGGGCCGGTGTTGGCCACCCGTGGCAACCTCAACAATGATCTCGGTGCGCCGCTGACCCTGCTGGAAATCGGCGCCGAGCATACGGCGGCAGTGATCGAGCTGGGCGCTTCGCGCATCGGCGAGATCCGCTACACCGTTGGCCTGACCCAGCCGCAGGTGGTCATCATCAATAACGCCGGCACCGCCCATGTCGGTGAGTTCGGTGGTCCGGAAAAAATCGTCGAAGCCAAGGGCGAGATCCTTGAAGGCCTGGGCGAGGGCGGCACGGCCATTCTCAACCTGGACGACAAGGCCTTTGCGATCTGGCAAAAACGTGCCGGCAACCACGCCATCCTCAGTTTTGCCTTGGCTAACAGCCAGGCAGATTTCCACGCCAGCGACGTCGGTCGCGACGAGCGCGGTTGCCCATCGTTCACCCTGCACGGTCCGGCCGGTTCGGTCCCGGTGCAGTTGAACCTGCTCGGCACCCACAACGTCAGCAATGCCCTGGCCGCGGCCGCCGCCGCGCATGCCCTGGGGGTCAGCCTGCCGGGGATCGCCGCTGGCTTGAACGCGGTGCAGCCGGTCAAGGGACGTACCGTGGCGCAAGTTGCGCCCAATGGCGTGCGGGTCATCGACGACAGCTACAACGCAAATCCCACCTCGATGTGCGCCGCCATTGATATACTCGCCGGCTTTTCCGGACGCACCGTCCTGGTGCTCGGGGATATCGGCGAACTGGGTCAATGGGCGGAGGAAGGCCACCGGCAGGTGGGCGACTACGCACGCGGCAAGGTCGACGCCTTGTACGCGGTAGGGACCAACATGACACATGCGGTCGAGGCGTTCGGCGCCAATGGCCGTCATTTCGCTACTCAAGCTGAGCTGATCGACGCCGTTCGCGGTGAGAGCGCCAGCGACACCACTATCTTGATCAAGGGCTCGCGCAGCGCTGCGATGGAAAACGTCGTGGCGGCATTGTGTGGTGCCAGCGGGGAGAAACATTAATGCTTTTGCTGTTGGCTGAGTATCTGCAGCAGTTCCACAAAGGCTTCGCGGTCTTCCAGTACCTGTCCCTGCGCGGGATTCTCGGGGTACTGACTGCGTTGTCGCTGTCGCTGTGGCTGGGCCCGTGGATGATTCGTACCCTGCAAGTCCGTCAGATCGGTCAGGCTGTGCGCAATGACGGCCCGCAATCGCACCTGTCCAAGTCCGGCACCCCGACCATGGGCGGTGCCTTGATCCTGTCTGCCATCGCCATCAGCACCTTGCTCTGGGCTGACCTGACCAACCGCTATGTCTGGGTGGTGCTGATCGTCACCCTGCTGTTCGGCGCCATCGGCTGGGTCGACGACTACCGCAAGGTGATAGAGAAGAACTCGCGTGGCCTGCCGAGCCGCTGGAAGTACTTCTGGCAATCGGTGTTCGGCCTGGGCGCGGCGATCTTCCTCTACATGACCGCGCCGACCAGCGTCGAGACCACGCTGATCGTGCCGTTCGTCAAGGACCTGACCATCCCCCTGGGGATCGGCTTCGTGGTGCTGACCTATTTCGTCATCGTCGGTTCGAGCAACGCGGTCAACCTGACTGACGGCCTCGATGGCCTGGCGATCATGCCGACGGTGATGGTCGGCGGTGCACTGGGCATCTTCTGCTACCTGTCGGGTAACGTGAAGTTCGCCGAGTACCTGTTGATTCCGTACGTGCCGGGCGCCGGCGAGCTGATCGTGTTCTGCGGCGCGCTGATCGGTGCGGGCCTGGGCTTCCTGTGGTTCAACACCTATCCGGCCCAGGTATTCATGGGCGACGTCGGCGCACTGGCGCTGGGCGCAGCGCTTGGCACCATCGCCGTGATCGTGCGCCAGGAAATCGTGCTGTTCATCATGGGCGGTGTGTTCGTCATGGAAACCCTGTCGGTGGTGATCCAGGTCGCCTCCTTCAAGTTGACCGGCAAGCGCGTGTTCCGCATGGCACCGATCCACCACCACTTTGAACTCAAGGGTTGGCCTGAGCCACGGGTGATCGTCCGCTTCTGGATTATCACGGTGATTCTGGTGCTGATCGGCCTTGCAACCCTGAAACTGAGGTAGACGAGCGTGTCACTGATCGCTTCCGACCAATTCCGCATCGTTGTCGGCCTCGGCAAGAGCGGCATGTCCCTGGTTCGCTTCCTGGCGAACCGGGGCATTGCCTTTGCGGTCGCCGATACCCGCGAGCAACCGCCGGAACTGGAAACCCTGCGCCGGGAATACCCGCAGGTGGAAGTACGCTGTGGTGAGCTTGACGTCGACTTCCTCTGCCGCGCCAACGAGCTGTACGTCAGCCCGGGCCTGGCCCTGGCCACTCCGGCCCTGCAGCAAGCGGCAGCCCGCGGCGTCAAGCTGTCGGGCGACATCGAACTGTTCGCCCGCAACGCCAAGGCACCGATCATTGCCATCAGCGGCTCCAACGCCAAGAGCACGGTAACCACCCTGGTCGGCGAGATGGCCGCCAAGGCAGGCAAGCGTGTGGCAGTCGGCGGTAACCTGGGGACGCCAGCGCTGGACCTGCTCGATGACAGTGTCGAGCTGTACGTCATGGAGCTGTCGAGCTTCCAGCTGGAGACCACCGATCAGCTCAACGCCGAAGTGGCGACCGTACTCAACATCAGTGAAGACCACATGGATCGCTACAGCGGTCTGCCGGCCTACCACTTGGCCAAGCACCGGATCTTCCGTGGCGCCAATCAAGTGGTCGTCAACCGCCAGGACGCGCTGACCCGGCCACTGCCGGTCGAAGGCCGTCCATGCTGGAGCTTCGGTTTGAACGCCCCCGACTTCAAGGCCTTTGGCCTGCGTGAAGTCGATGGCGAGAAATACCTGGCATTCGAGTTCCAGAACCTGATGCCGGTGCGCGAGCTGAAGATTCGCGGTGCGCATAACCACAGCAATGCCCTGGCGGCCTTGGCCCTGGGCCATGCCGTGGGCTTGCCGTTCGCGCCGATGCTGGCAGCACTGCGCGAATTCAGCGGCTTGGCCCATCGTTGCCAGTGGGTGCGCGAGCGCAATGGGGTGAACTGGTACGACGATTCCAAGGCGACCAACGTGGGTGCCGCCCTGGCGGCCATCGAAGGTTTGGGCGCCGATATCCAAGGCAAGCTGGTGCTGATCGCTGGCGGTGACGGCAAGGGCGCCGACTTTGCCGCGCTGCGTGAGCCCATTGCGCGCTACTGCCGCGCCGTGGTGTTGCTTGGCCGCGATGCCGAGCGCCTGGCGCAAACGCTGGGTGACGCCGTGCCGCTGGTGCGGGTCAAGACCCTGGACGAGGCCGTCCAGAAATGCGCCGAACTGGCCCAGCCTGGCGATGCCGTGTTGCTGTCGCCGGCTTGCGCCAGCCTCGACATGTTCAAGAACTTCGAAGAGCGTGGGCGCCTGTTCGCCCAGGCGGCGGGGGGGCTGGCATGATCTTCGGCATCCTCAAGCCATACCCGTCGCCGCTGATCAGTGGCCGTGGCATCGACCTCGACTTCGCCTTCCTTGCGGGCTGCCTGGCACTGCTCGGCCTGGGCCTGGTGATGATCACCTCGGCCTCCTCGGAAGTGGCCGCCGTGCAGTCCGGCAATCCGCTTTACCACATGTTCCGCCACCTGGTGTACGTGGCCATTGGCCTGGTCGCCGGCGGGGTGACTATGTTGGTGCCGATCGCCACCTGGCAGCGCATGGGCTTCATGATGCTGTTGGCCGCCTTCGGCTTGCTGTTCCTGGTACTGGTGCCGGGCATTGGCCGTGAAGTGAACGGCTCGATGCGCTGGATCGGCTTCAGCTTCTTCAACGTCCAGCCATCGGAGATCGCCAAGGTCTTCGTGGTCATCTACCTGGCCGGCTACCTGGTGCGTCGCCAGCAGGAAGTGCGTGAGAGCTGGATGGGCTTCTTCAAGCCGTTCATCGTGCTGCTGCCGATGGCCGGACTGTTGCTGATGGAACCGGACTTCGGTGCCACCGTGGTGATGATGGGCGCGGCCGCAGCGATGCTGTTCCTCGGCGGGGTGGGGCTGTTCCGCTTCTCGCTGATGGTGGTGCTGGCGGTGGTTGCGGTATTTGTCCTGGTGCAGGCGCAGCCCTATCGAATGGCGCGGCTGATCACCTTCACCGACCCCTGGTCCGATCAGTTCGGTTCCGGCTACCAGTTGACCCAGGCGCTGATCGCCTTTGGTCGCGGCGAATGGCTGGGCGTGGGCCTGGGCAACAGCGTGCAGAAACAGTTCTACCTGCCTGAGGCGCACACCGACTTCGTGTTCTCGGTACTGGCCGAAGAGCTGGGCGTGGTCGGCACCCTGTGCACCGTGGCGCTGTTCGTGTTCGTCACAGTGCGCGCGCTGTACATCGGCCTGTGGGCCGAGAAGGCCAAGCAATTCTTCGCCGCCTACATGGCCTTCGGCCTGGCGTTCCTGTGGATCGGCCAGTTCCTGATCAACATCGGGGTGAACGTCGGCCTGCTGCCGACCAAGGGCCTGACCTTGCCGTTCCTCAGTTACGGCGGCAGCTCGTTGGTGATCTGCTGTGCCTGTGTCGGGCTGTTGCTGCGCATCGAATGGGAAAGTCGCACGCACCTGGGCAGTGAAGAGCACGAATTCAAAGAAAGCGATTTTGCCGAGGAGACCGCTCATGGCCGCTGACGGTAAAAACGTTCTGATCATGGCAGGCGGCACTGGCGGGCATGTGTTCCCGGCGCTGGCCTGCGCCCGTGAATTCCAGGCGCGCGGCTATAGCGTGCACTGGTTGGGTACCCCACGCGGTATCGAAAACGAGCTGGTGCCCCAGGCTGGCCTGGCGCTGCACCTGATCCAGGTCACTGGCCTGCGCGGCAAGGGCAAGCTGTCGCTGCTCAAGGCGCCGTTCACCCTGATCAAGGCTGTGTTGCAGGCGCGCAAGATCATCGCCCAGCTCAAGCCGGTCTGCGTGATCGGTTTCGGCGGCTATGTCACTGGCCCTGGTGGAGTGGCGGCAAAACTGTGCGGCGTACCGCTGGTGATCCACGAGCAGAACGCTCGCGCCGGTACTGCCAATCGCCTGCTGGTGCCGCTGGCAGCGCGGGTTTGCGAAGCCTTCCCGGACACCTTCCCGGCCAGCGACAAGCGCCGTACCACGGGCAATCCGGTGCGCCCGGAACTGTTCCTCGACGCCCAGCGCGCACCGCTGGCCGAGCGCCGTGCGCGCTTGTTGGTACTCGGTGGCAGCCTCGGTGCGGAACCATTGAATAAATTGCTGCCTAACGCCCTGTCGCAAGTGTCTGCAGACCTTCGGCCAGAGGTGTTCCACCAGGCCGGTAAGCAGCATGCGCCGATCACCGCCGAGCGATATCGCGAAGCCGGGGTCGAGGCTCAGGTCGAGCCGTTCATCAAGGACATGGCCCACGCCTACGGCTGGGCCGATATGGTGGTGTGCCGGGCCGGTGCCCTGACCGTCAGCGAACTCGCTGCGGCAGGCCTGCCCTCGATGCTGGTGCCTTTGCCCCACGCCATCGATGACCACCAGACCCACAATGCCAACTATCTGGCTCGTGAAGGCGCCGCCTTCCTGATGCCACAAGCGACAACTGGCGCAGCGCAGCTCGCTGAACGCCTGAACGAGGTGCTGATGCAACCCGAGAAACTCAACTCCATGGCTGGCACCGCACGGCGCCTGGCCAAGCCTGCCGCAACCAGCACCGTGGTCGATATCTGCCTGGAGGTGGCCCATGGTTGAAAGCCAGAAAGCCATTCCCCAACCAAAAATGGGCCGTATCCGCCGTATCCACTTCGTCGGTATCGGCGGCGTGGGCATGTGCGGTATTGCCGAAGTGCTGTTGAACCTGGGCTATGAAGTGTCCGGCTCCGACCTCAAGGCCTCGCCGGTTACCGAGCGCCTGGAGTCGTTCGGCGCGCAAATCTTCGTCGGCCACCGCGCCGAGAACGCCGCCAATGCCGATGTGCTGGTGGTGTCCAGCGCGATCAACCCGGCCAACCCGGAAGTCGCCACCGCACTTGAGCGGCGCATTCCCGTGGTGCCGCGTGCCGAGATGCTCGCCGAGCTGATGCGCTACCGCCACGGCATCGCCGTTGCCGGCACCCATGGCAAGACCACCACCACCAGCCTGTTGGCCTCGGTGTTCGCCGCTGGCGGCCTGGACCCGACCTTCGTCATCGGTGGTCGTCTGACCGCAGCGGGCACCAATGCCCAGCTCGGCGCCAGCCGCTACCTGATCGCCGAAGCGGACGAGAGCGACGCCAGCTTCCTGCACCTGCAGCCGATGGTTGCCGTGGTCACCAACATTGACGCCGACCACATGGCTACCTACGAAGGCGACTTCAACAAGTTGAAGAAAACCTTCGTCGAGTTCCTGCACAACCTGCCGTTCTACGGTCTGGCGGTGATGTGCCTGGACGATCCGGTGGTGCGCGAGATCCTGCCGCAGGTCAAGCGACCGACGGTGACCTACGGCTTCAGCGAAGAGGCCGACATTCGCGCCATCAACGTGCGCCAGCAGGGCATGCAGACCCACTTCACCGTCCTGCGCCGCGACTGCGAGCCGCTGGAGGTATCGGTCAACATGCCAGGCAACCACAACGTGCTCAACGCCTTGGCGACCATCGCCATCGCCACTGACGAAGGCATCAGCGATGCCGCCATCGTCCAGGGGCTGTCTGGCTTCCAGGGCGTGGGTCGACGCTTCCAGGTCTACGGCGAACTGCCGGTCGACGGCGGCAGCGTGATGCTGGTCGACGATTACGGTCACCACCCGACTGAAGTCGCCGCGGTGATCAAGGCGGTGCGCGGTGGCTGGCCAAGCCGGCGTCTGGTGATGGTCTACCAACCACACCGCTACAGCCGTACCCGCGATCTGTACGACGATTTCGTCCAGGTGCTGGCCGATGCCAACGTGCTGCTGCTGATGGAGGTCTACCCGGCCGGTGAAGAACCGATTCCCGGTGCCGACAGCCGCCAGCTGTGCCACAGCATTCGTCAACGTGGCCAGCTCGATCCGATCTACATCGAACGAGGTGTGGAGTTGGCGCCGCTGGTCAAGCCGCTGCTGCGCGCCGGCGACATCCTGCTCTGTCAGGGGGCTGGTGATATCGGTGGCTTGGCCCCGCAACTGATGAAAAGCCCGCTGTTCGCTGGCGCCGTAGTTAAGCAGGAGAAGTCCAAATGACCAGCGCCTACGACAAGCTGCACTCGACCCTGGACGTCAAGGCGTTCGGCCGCGTCGCCGTGCTCTACGGCGGCAAGAGCGCCGAACGTGAGGTGTCGCTGAAATCAGGCGCCGCAGTGATCGACGCGCTGACCAGCGCTGGAGTCGACGTGGTCGCCATCGATGTCGGCGACGACCTGCTCACTCGCCTGCAAAGCGAGAAGATCGATCGCGCCTTCATCATTCTCCACGGTCGTGGCGGTGAAGACGGCAGCATGCAAGGCCTGCTCGAGTGCCTCGGCATTCCCTACACCGGCAGCGGTATCCTCGCTTCGGCGCTCGCCATGGACAAGCTGCGCACCAAGCAGGTGTGGCAGAGCCTGGGTATTCCAACGCCGCGTCACGCCGTGTTGGGTAGCAAAGACGATTGTGTTGCCGCCGGTACGGAACTGGGCTTCCCGCTGATCGTCAAACCCGCCCATGAAGGCTCAAGTATCGGCATGGCCAAGGTGAACAGCGTTGAAGAGCTGGTCGCCGCCTGGCAAGACGCCGCCAAGTACGATTCGCAAGTCCTGGTCGAGCAATGGATCCACGGCCCGGAGTTCACCATCGCCGTATTGCGTGGCCAGGTGCTGCCGCCGATCGCCCTGGGCACGCCGCACGTGTTCTACGACTACGACGCCAAGTACATCGCCAATGACACCCAGTACCGCATCCCGTGCGGCCTGGACAGTGCCAAGGAACAGGAACTGATCGACCTGACCGCGCGCGCCTGCGATGCCATCGGCATCGAAGGCTGGGGCCGGCTGGACGTGATGCAGGACGAGCAGGGCCGGTTCTGGCTGCTCGAAGTCAACACCGCACCGGGCATGACTGATCATAGCCTGGTGCCCATGGCGGCCCGCGCGGCCGGTCTGGACTTCCAGCAATTGGTGCTGGCGATCCTGGCCGAAAGCGTTGGGACGCGAGGTTAAGCAAGCATGCAAGGCGCGATGATACGTCAGCAGCAACCCGTTACCGGCCGTAGCAAGCCGGTGCCGCGAGGTGCCAGCCGACTGGTGGCCGACGAGCCCGTATCGGCGCGCCTGCCGCGGCCAAGCCTGGGTGGCCTCAAGCGCCTGCTGTGGCCGGTATTGCTGGTGGCTGCCGGCTTTGGCGCTTATGAGGGCGCCGTGCGCCTGATGCCTTATGCCGACCGACCGATTACCAAGATCGCTGTGCAAGGTGATCTGAGCTACATCAGCCAGCAAGCAGTGCAGCAGCGAATCGCCCCCTACGTGGCCGCGAGCTTCTTCAGCGTCGACCTCAGCGCCATGCGCGCCGAGCTTGAGCAGATGCCCTGGATCGCGCACGCCGAAGTACGCCGGGTGTGGCCCGACGAGGTGGTGATCCGCCTCGAAGAGCAACTGCCGGTGGCGCGCTGGGGCGATGAAGCCTTGCTCAACAACCAGGGCCAGGCGTTCACCCCGCGTGAGCTGGCCAACTATGAGCACCTGCCGCAGCTGTTCGGGCCGCAGCGCGCTCAGCAACAAGTCATGCAGCAATATCAGGTATTGAGCCAGATGCTGCGCCCCATGGGCTTTTCCATCGCTCGCCTGGAGCTGCGCGAGCGAGGCAGTTGGTTCCTGACCACCGGTGCCGGTAGCGCCGGCCCCGGTATCGAACTGCTGTTGGGGCGCGACCATCTGGTGGAGAAGATGCGCCGTTTCATTGCCATTTACGACAAGACACTCAAAGAGCAGATCACCAACATCGCCCGCATTGATCTGCGCTACGCCAACGGATTGGCTGTTGGCTGGCGGGAACCGATTGCACCGACGACGGCCCAACCCGCCGTTGCGAAGAATTAGAGAGAGGCAGGACCATGGCAAACGCGCATAGCGGCAAAATGATCGTCGGGCTGGACATCGGCACCTCCAAGGTGGTGGCGCTGGTGGGTGAAGTCGGCGAAGACGGTACCCTGGAGATCGTCGGTATCGGTACTCATCCGTCCCGCGGCCTGAAGAAGGGTGTGGTGGTGAACATCGAGTCGACCGTGCAGTCGATCCAGCGCGCCGTGGAAGAGGCCCAGCTGATGGCTGGCTGCCGGATCCACTCGGCGTTCGTTGGCGTGGCCGGCAATCACATCCGCAGCCTGAACTCCCACGGCATCGTCGCCATCCGCGACCGTGAAGTCAGCACTGCCGACCTTGAGCGGGTACTCGACGCTGCCCAGGCCGTGGCCATCCCGGCTGACCAGCGCGTGCTGCACACCCTGCCGCAGGACTACGTGATCGACAACCAGGAAGGCGTGCGCGAGCCGCTGGGCATGTCCGGCGTGCGTCTGGAAGCCAAGGTCCACGTGGTCACTTGCGCCGTCAACGCCGCGCAGAACATCGAAAAATGCGTACGCCGCTGCGGCCTGGAAATCGACGACATCATCCTTGAGCAGTTGGCCTCGGCCTACTCGGTGCTCACCGATGACGAGAAAGAGCTGGGCGTGTGCCTGGTCGACATCGGTGGCGGTACCACGGATATCGCCATCTTCACCGAGGGTGCGATCCGTCACACCGCGGTGATCCCGATCGCTGGCGACCAGGTTACCAACGACATCGCCATGGCCCTGCGTACCCCCACCCAGTACGCCGAAGAAATCAAGATTCGCTACGCCTGCGCCCTGGCCAAACTGGCCGGTGCCGGCGAGACCATCAAAGTGCCAAGCGTCGGCGACCGTCCGCCGCGCGAACTGTCGCGCCAGGCCCTGGCTGAAGTGGTGGAGCCTCGTTACGACGAGCTGTTCACCCTGATCCAGGCCGAACTGCGCCGCAGCGGCTACGAGGACCTGGTGCCTGCCGGCATCGTTCTCACTGGCGGCACCGCGAAGATGGAAGGGGCCGTGGAATTGGCCGAGGAAATCTTCCACATGCCGGTACGCCTGGGCGTACCGCACAGTGTTCGGGGCCTGAGCGACGTGGTGCGCAACCCGATCTATTCCACCGGCGTGGGCTTGCTCACCTACGGCCTGCTCAAGCAGTCCGAGGACTTGATCCTGACCGGTAATAGCAACAGCAGCAGCAACAGCTATGGCGATGAACCGAAGGCTCCAGTGCTTGAGCGATTCAAGCGTTGGGTCCAGGGCAACTTCTAAGTTTCAAAGCAGTAGTGGTAGGCGCGACAACTAGAGAACTGTAAGGAGAGGGAAAATGTTCGAGCTCGTAGACAACGTCCCGCAAAGTCCGGTCATCAAAGTGATCGGCGTCGGCGGTGGCGGCGGCAACGCCGTCAACCACATGGTCAAGAGCAGCATCGAAGGCGTGGAATTCATCTGCGCCAACACTGATGCTCAAGCGCTGAAAAACATTGGCGCGCGTACCATCCTGCAACTGGGTACCGGCGTGACCAAGGGTCTGGGTGCCGGTGCCAATCCAGAAGTCGGCCGTCAGGCTGCGCTGGAAGACCGTGAGCGCATCGCCGAGGTGCTGCAGGGCACCAACATGGTGTTCATCACCACCGGCATGGGTGGCGGTACCGGTACCGGTGCGGCGCCGATCATCGCCGAAGTGGCCAAGGAAATGGGCATCCTCACCGTTGCAGTGGTGACTCGCCCGTTCCCGTTCGAGGGCCGCAAACGTATGCAGATCGCCGATGAAGGCATCCGCATGCTGGCTGAGAGCGTCGACTCGCTGATCACCATCCCCAACGAGAAGCTGCTGACCATCCTGGGCAAGGATGCCAGCCTGCTGTCGGCATTCGCCAAGGCTGACGACGTTCTGGCCGGCGCAGTGCGCGGCATCTCCGACATCATCAAGCGTCCGGGCATGATCAACGTCGACTTCGCCGACGTGCGTACCGTGATGGGCGAGATGGGCATGGCCATGATGGGTACTGGCTGCGCCAGCGGTCCGAACCGTGCTCGTGAGGCCACCGAGGCTGCAATCCGCAACCCGCTGCTCGAAGACGTCAACCTGCAGGGCGCTCGCGGTATCCTGGTGAACATCACCGCCGGTCCCGACCTGTCCCTGGGCGAGTACTCCGACGTCGGTAGCATCATCGAAGCCTTCGCCTCCGACCACGCGATGGTCAAGGTCGGCACCGTGATCGACCCGGACATGCGCGACGAGCTGCACGTAACCGTAGTGGCCACTGGCCTGGGTGCGCGCATCGAGAAACCGGTCAAGGTCGTCGACAACACCCTGCAGACCGCTCAACAGGCGTACGAGGCTTCTAACCCAGCCCCGGCTCGTCAGGAGCAGCCAGCGGTCAATTACCGTGACCTGGAGCGTCCGACCGTGATGCGCAACCAAGCGCATGCGGGCGCCGCAGCAGCCGCTAAACTCAATCCTCAGGATGACTTGGACTATCTGGACATCCCAGCTTTCCTGCGTCGTCAGGCTGATTGATGGAATTTATCAGGGGTATAAAGGTGATTGGTATTCAGCAAAGGTCGGGTCTGTTATTATCCCCAGCCTTTGTTGATACCAGTTCGCAATTTGCGCTGAAGCGGCCAATGCCATGATTAAACAACGCACCCTGAAGAATATTATCCGTGCTACGGGCGTCGGCCTGCACTCCGGTGAGAAGGTCTACCTGACCCTCAAGCCTGCGCCTGTGGATACCGGCATCGTCTTCCGCCGCGCCGACCTTGACCCTGTGGTCGAGATCCCGGCTCGCGCGGCCAACGTCGGCGAGACAACCATGTCGACGACGCTGGTCAACGGTGACGTCAAGGTCGATACGGTCGAGCACCTGCTCTCCGCTATGGCGGGCCTGGGCATCGATAACGCCTACGTCGAGCTCTCCGCCTCGGAAGTGCCGATCATGGATGGTAGCGCCGGACCTTTCGTATTCCTGATTCAATCGGCCGGCCTGGAAGAACAGGACGCGCCCAAGAAGTTCATCCGCATCCTGCGTGAAGTGACAGTGGAAGATGGCGACAAGCGCGCTACTTTCCTGCCTTTCGAAGGGTTCAAGGTGAGCTTTGAGATCGACTTCGATCACCCGGTCGTCAGCGGCCGGACCCAGAGCGCCAGCGTCGACTTCTCCAGCACCTCGTTCGTGAAGGAAGTCAGCCGCGCCCGGACCTTCGGGTTCATGCGCGACATCGAGTACCTGCGCAAGCACAACCTCGCGTTGGGCGGCAGTGTCGAGAACGCCATTGTTGTCGATGAGACCGGCGTGCTTAACGAAGACGGCCTTCGCTACGAAGACGAATTCGTCAAACACAAGATCCTCGACGCCATCGGTGACCTGTATCTGCTGGGCAACAGCCTGATTGGCGAGTTCAAGGGCTTCAAGTCCGGACACGCGCTGAACAATCAGTTGCTGCGCAAGCTGATCGCTGAAACTGATGCCTGGGAAGTGGTCATTTTCGAAGATGCCAGCACGGCACCGATCTCTTATATGCGCCCTGTTGCGGCCGTGTAAGTTCGAACACTCTCTAGTTCATTGAGGCCACCTTCGGGTGGCCTTTTTTATGGGGGTTAGCAAACTCACGACAGGCACCTCGAGGCCTCAGCGCTTATCCTTCACCTGTGCATGACTGGCCAAGCGCTCCAGCGCCGCCCTCAGGTTGGGATCGCTGATGCCCTCGGCGGTATCGCGCAGGCTCTCGGCCGCATTGCTCGACAGCTCTGGTGCATGCCCACTGCGTTTAGCCGGCGCCACCGGGGGTTGCACCCTGAAATGAATTCGCTGCAAGTTGCCAAAGGCTTCCAGGGCCAGCAACTGACGCTGCAGGCGTTTCTGCTGATAGCGCAGGCGCGTAGCCCAGTGGCCATCGGTCACCACCAGCAGCAACACGCCATCGCGCCAGGAGGCTACATGACAGTGGGCGCGGGCGGCCGGTTGCAACTGGCTTTCAAGCAAACGTTGCAGGTGCTCCAGGCGTTCGGCCTGGTTGAGCAGTAAGCGCAGCGGCCGGGCTTCGCGCAGGAGCGCGGCCGGCGGCCGGGCGGGCGAAGGTTTAAAGGCCATGAGGATTCGCAGGAAGTTACAGAACCGCCATGGTAACAGAAGGTGGGTTTTGCATAGGCTGCTCTGTCTTGTTGACGGGTAATCCGGCGAAGACGGCGGAACTCATGGCATCGCGTAAGAGTCATTCTCAATACGTTTCATCTTCGCTACACCTTGAACTTGCAAAAAAAGTCCTTATGTTAGAAACGTCCCCGCCCTAGCGCTGTGCCAGCATCGTGGAAATCCACCACTTTCCTCACCATCGTTTCCGGGTAGAATGCTCGTTCGCATGCGGCCCAAGGGCTGCTCGGGCGACTCATGGGGCCGCCCTCCATCCCTAAGTGTGGAAGATCCTGCCGATATGTTTGCGCCTTTGTTAAAGAAACTTTTTGGAAGCAAGAACGAGCGCGAGATCAAACGCCTGCTCAAGACGGTCAGCACCGTCAATGCCTTCGAAGAGAAAATGTTGGCCCTCTCCGATGAGCAGCTGCGTGGCAAGACCGCAGAGTTCAAAGAGCGCCTGGCCAAAGGCGAAACCCTCGACCAACTGCTGCCAGAAGCCTTCGCCGTGGCCCGTGAGGCCGGTAAGCGCGTGATGGGCATGCGTCACTTCGATGTGCAGCTGATCGGCGGCATGACCTTGCACGAAGGCATGATCGCAGAAATGCGCACCGGTGAAGGCAAGACCTTGGTCGGTACCCTGGCTGTCTACCTCAACGCATTGTCCGGCAAGGGCGTGCACGTGGTCACGGTCAACGACTACCTGGCCCGCCGCGACGCCAACTGGATGCGTCCGCTGTACGAATTCCTCGGCCTGTCGGTGGGCATCGTCTCGGCCTTCCAGCCACCGGAAGAAAAGCGCGCTGCCTATGCTGCCGACATCACCTACGGCACCAACAACGAATTCGGTTTCGACTACCTGCGCGACAACATGGCCTTCAGCGTCGACGAGAAGTTCCAGCGTGAGCTGAACTTCGCGGTCATCGACGAAGTCGACTCGATCCTCATCGACGAAGCGCGCACCCCGCTGATCATCTCCGGCCAGGCCGAAGACAGCTCCAAGCTGTACATCGAGATCAACCGCCTGATCCCGCGCCTGACCCAGCACATCGAAGAAGTCGAAGGCCAGGTCACCCAGGAAGGCCACTACTCGATCGACGAGAAGAGCCGCCAGGTCGAGCTCAACGAAGCCGGTCACCAGTTCATCGAAGAGATGCTCACCCAAGCCGGCCTGCTGGCCGAGGGCGAGAGCCTCTATTCGGCACACAACCTGGGCCTGTTGACCCACGTTTACGCCGGTCTGCGTGCGCACAAGCTGTTCCATCGCAACGTCGAGTACATCGTCCAGGACGGCCAGGTCCTGCTGATCGACGAGCACACCGGCCGGACCATGCCGGGTCGTCGCCTGTCCGAGGGCCTGCACCAGGCCATCGAGGCGAAGGAAAACCTCAACATTCAGGCCGAGAGCCAGACCCTGGCCTCGACCACCTTCCAGAACTACTTCCGTCTGTACACCAAGCTGTCCGGCATGACCGGTACCGCCGACACCGAAGCGTTCGAGTTCGCCCAGATCTACGCCCTCAACGTGATGGTCATTCCGCCGAACAAGCCGTTGGCGCGTAAAGACTTCAACGACCTGGTGTACCTGACCGCCGAAGAGAAGTACCAGGCGATCATCGCCGACATCAAGGAAAGCATGGCCAGCGGCCGTCCGGTCCTGGTCGGTACGGCGACCATCGAGACCTCCGAGCACATGTCCAACCTGCTCAAGCAGGAAGGCATCGATCACAAGGTGCTCAACGCCAAGTACCACGAAAAAGAAGCCGAGATCATCGCCCAGGCCGGTGCGCCAGGCGCGCTGACCATCGCCACCAACATGGCCGGCCGTGGTACCGACATTCTCCTGGGCGGTAACTGGGAGGCTGAAGTTGCCGCCCTGGAAAACCCTACCGCCGAGCAGATCGCCCAGATCAAGGCGGACTGGCAGAAGCGCCACCAGCAAGTGATCGAGGCCGGCGGTCTGCACGTGATCGCCTCCGAGCGCCACGAATCGCGTCGTATCGACAACCAGCTGCGCGGCCGTTCCGGTCGTCAGGGCGACCCAGGCTCCAGCCGCTTCTACCTGTCGCTGGAAGACAGCCTGATGCGTATCTTCGCCTCCGACCGGGTGAAGAACTTCATGAAGGCGCTGGGTATGCAATCCGGCGAGGCCATCGAGCACCGCATGGTTACTAACGCCATCGAGAAGGCTCAGCGCAAGGTCGAAGGGCGCAACTTCGATATTCGTAAGCAACTGCTCGAATACGACGACGTGGCCAACGAACAGCGTAAAGTCATCTACCACATGCGCAACAGCCTGCTGGCTGCGCAGAACATCGGCGACACCATCGCCGAGTTCCGCCAGGAAGTGCTCGATGCCACCATCAGCCAGCACATTCCGCCGCAATCGCTGCCAGAGCAGTGGGACGTGGCCGGTCTTGAGGCGTCGCTGTCGAGCGACTTCGGCATCAAGCTGCCGATCCAGCAGTGGCTGGACGAGGACGACCACCTCTACGAAGAGACCCTGCGCGAGAAGCTGCTGAACGAGATCACCAGCGCCTACAACGAGAAGGAAGACCAGGCCGGCGAAGACGCCCTGCGGACCTTCGAGAAGCAGATCCTGCTGCGCGTGCTGGACGACCTGTGGAAAGACCACCTGTCGACCATGGATCACCTGCGTCACGGTATCCACCTGCGCGGTTACGCGCAGAAGAACCCCAAGCAGGAGTACAAGCGCGAATCCTTCACCTTGTTCCAAGAGCTGCTGGAGTCGATCAAGCGCGACACCATCCGCGTGCTCTCGCACGTTCAGGTACGCCGCGAAGATCCGATCGAAGAAGAAGCCCGCCTGCGTCGCGAAGCCGAAGAGCTGGCCCAGCGCATGCAGTTCCAGCACGCCCCGGCGCCTGGCCTGGAAAGCGAGCAGCACAGCGAGGAGGGCGCGGAAGTCGCCGTCGCCGCAGCGCCGGTGCGCAATGACCTCAAACTGGGCCGCAACGAGCCGTGCTGGTGTGGTTCGGGCAAGAAGTTCAAGCATTGCCACGGCCAGATCGAGTGATCGAGCTGTCCCCGCGTCACCCTGACAACTGAAACACTGCGCCGCGAACGGTTTCGACCTTCGCGGCGTTGTTCCCTCTCACGCCTGGCCGTATCTTGTGCGGCACATATTTTCTAGGAGCGCATTCATGGCTGTTGGTCTTGGTCCTTTGCCCACCCTGCACCCGGTTCCGGGGTTTGAACTCGGCATCGCTTCGGCGGGCATCAAGCGCCCTGGGCGCAAGGACGTGGTAGTGATGCGCTGCGCCGAAGGCTCCAGCGTTGCCGGCGTATTCACCCTCAATGCCTTCTGCGCCGCCCCGGTGATTCTCTCCAAGCAGCGCGTACAGGGCACTGTGCGCTACTTGCTGACCAACACCGGCAATGCCAACGCCGGTACCGGCGCCCCTGGCCTGGCCGCCGCTGAGCGCACCTGCGCCAAGCTGGCTGAACTGGCCGGTGTCGACGCCCAGTCGGTACTACCATTCTCCACCGGCGTGATCGGTGAGCCGCTGCCGGTCGAGAAAATCGAAGGCGCGCTGCAGGCCGCCTTGGACAACCTGTCGGAAAACAACTGGGCCGAAGCCGCCACCGGCATCATGACCACCGATACCCTGCCCAAGGGTGCCAGCCGTCAGTTCCAGTTCGAAGGCCAGACCATCACCGTTACCGGCATCAGCAAAGGCGCCGGCATGATTCGCCCGAACATGGCCACCATGCTCGGCTACATCGCCACCGACGCCAAGGTCGCCCCAGCGGTGCTCAAGGACCTGATGCTCGACGGTGCCAACAAGTCGTTCAACCGCATCACCATCGATGGCGACACCTCGACCAACGACTGCTGCATGCTGATCGCCACCGGCAAGGCCGATGTGCCCGAGATCAGCGAAGCCAAGGGCGCGCTGTTCGAGGCGCTGAAGCAGGCGGTATTCGAAGTCTGCATGGAAGTCGCCCAGGCCATCGTGCGTGACGGTGAAGGCGCTACCAAGTTCGTCACCGTAGAGGTCAACGGTGGTGGCAATCATCAGGAGTGCCTGGACGTTGGTTACGCGGTGGCCCACTCACCGCTGATCAAGACCGCCCTGTTCGCCTCCGACCCCAACTGGGGCCGCATCCTCGCCGCCGTTGGCCGTGCGGGTGTACCGCAACTGGATGTCAGCTTGATCGACGTGTTCCTCGGCGAAGTGTGCATCGCCAGCAAAGGTGGCCGCAGCCCAAGCTACACCGAAGAGCAAGGCTCCAAGGTAATGGCCCAGGAGGAAATCACCATTCGTATCGAGCTGGGGCGTGGGCAGTGCAGCGAAACCATCTGGACGACTGACCTGTCCCACGAGTACGTCAAGATCAACGCTGAGTATCGCACCTGATCTGCTGATCCTTGGGGCCGCGCAGCGGCCCCAAGGTATTTCAGATTCAGCCAATTAAATGGAGCCGAACCATGAGTTACCACCTGATCATCGGCGACAAGTTGTACTCCTCCTGGTCGCTACGCGGCGCCCTGGCCCTGGAATTGGCCGGTGTTCCTTATGAAGAAACCCTGATCAAACTCAACCAGGCCGATACGCGCACGCGCATCCTGGCGTTTTCCGCGTCCGGCAAAGTGCCCCTGCTCAAGACCGAGCACGGCGTCATCGCCGACTCGCTGGCGATTGGCGAGTACCTGGCCGAGCGTCATCCTCACGCTCAACTGTGGCCAGCCGACATTGCCGCCCGTGCCCAGGCGCGCTCGGCCTGCGCGCAGATGCACAGCGGCTTTTTCGCCCTGCGCGGGGCGATGCCGTTTGACCTGTCGCGTGACCAGGCGCTGGAAAACGTGCCCTTGGACGTGCAAGTGGACATCGACCGCATCGTCGCGTTGTGGTCCGAATGCCGCCTGGCGGCCAAGGACAGCGGCCCGTTCCTGTTCGGCAAGCCAAGCCTGGCCGATGCGTTCTTCGCCCCTGTAGCTGTACGCCTGCGTACCTATCGGGTGGAAGTGCCGGCCGAAGCGGCCAGCTACATCGAGACCATCTATCAATGGCCGGCCTTCCAGGCCTGGCAGCAAGCAGGCCTGGCGGAGCGTGAAGGGTGAAACGGATTCATGTAGTAGCGGCAGTCATCCGTGGCGCTGATGGGCGCATTCTGATTGCGCGCCGCGCCGACACCCAGCATCAGGGCGGCTTGTGGGAGTTCCCCGGCGGCAAAGTGGAGGAGGGTGAGGGCGTCGAAGCGGCCCTGACCCGAGAGCTGCGTGAGGAGCTCGGTATCGACGTGAGCCGCTCGCGGCCGCTGATCAAGATCAGCCACGATTACCCGGACAAGCAAGTGTTGCTGGATGTGCGTGAAGTCGATGCCTTCACTGGCGAGCCGCATGGCGTCGAGGGTCAGCCGCTGGAGTGGGTTGCGCCGCGTGATCTGGGCCAATACCAATTCCCTGAGGCGAACAAGCCGATCGTCGCGGCTGCGCGTTTGCCCGATCAGTACCTGATCACCCCCGATGGGCTTGAGGTGCCGCAAATGCTGCGCGGTATCCAGAAGGCCGTGGCAAGCGGGATCAAGTTGATCCAGCTGCGCGCACCGGATATGTACGATCCCAAGTACCGCGATGTAGCGGTGGATGCGGTCGGGCTGTGTGCCGGCAAGGCGCAGTTGATGCTCAAGGGGCCGCTGGAATGGTTGGGCGACTTCCCCGCCGCGGGCTGGCACCTGACCGCCGCACAGTTGCGCAAGTATGCCGCCAAGGGGCGACCGTTCCCGGAGAACCGCTGGTTGGCGGCGTCGTGCCACTCGGCTGAAGAGTTGGCCCTGGCTGAGCAGATGGGGGTGGACTTCGTCACCTTGTCGCCGGTGCAGGCGACCCAGACCCATCCAGAGGCGCTGCCGTTGGGCTGGGAGCAGGCGGGGCGGTTGATCGAGGGGGTTAGCCGGCCGGTGTTCTTGCTTGGCGGTGTGGGCGCCGCTCAGCGTGAGCGTGCCTGGCAGGTGGGGGCGCAAGGTGTGGCGGGGATTCGGGCGTTTTGGCCTGAGGTTTGAGTCGCCACTGCAAGGGGCTGCAAAGCAGCCCCAGCAATTTCAGCCTCAAGGTTTTGTAGCTGCCTGCCACAAAACCTCCGCCAGCCCCTGGCGCCGGCCAATGATCCGTGCCGCGACAAACAGCAAATCCGAAAGCCGATTGATATACGCCAAGCCCACTCCGGCCAGCGGCTCCAGCGCATTGAGCTGCTGACAGCGCCGCTCGGCACTGCGCGCCTGGCTACGGCAAACATGCGCCTGTGCCACCAATGCCGATCCACTGGGCAGAATGAAGTTTTTCAGCGGCCCCAGCTCCTCGTTCCACAGATCGATAGCCGCCTCCAGCCGCTCCACTTCAGCTTGGTTCAACGCTTGATAGCTGGGCATCGCCAGCTCCCCACCGAGATCGAACAGGCGGTGCTGACACGGCGCCAGCACCTCGCTCAGCTCATCCAGCCCAGCCTCGCTCAGGCCCGCCAGCAGCAGCCCCAGCTGACTGTTGAGGCTATCCACCTCGCCAATCGCCTCGATCCGTGGGTGGTCCTTGGGCACCCGGCGGCCGTCGCCAAGCCCGGTCTCGCCCTGGTCGCCGGTGCGGGTGTAGATCTTCGACAGGCGATAGCCCATGTGTCATGCCTCCGTGTTGCCCGTCGCCGTCGGCGCGGGCTGGCCAAGGGGCAGGCGCAGGGTAAAGCACGTTCCCTGGCCGGGGGTGGAGTGCACCTCCATCTGCCCCTTGTGGTTGTTGGTGATGATGAAATACGAGACCGAAAGGCCCAGCCCGGTGCCCTGGCCGATCTCCTTGGTGGTGAAGAATGGCTCGAAGGTGCGTTTGCGCACCGCTTCAGGCATGCCGATGCCGTTGTCCTCGACCTGGATCTCCGCCCACGGCGGATTGAGCCGAGTACGCAGGGTGATGCGCCCCGGCTCGCAGGGCTGCGGGCGCAGGTGGATGGCCTGGGCGGCGTTTTTCAGCAAGTTCAGTAGTACCTGCTCCAGCTCGTTGGCGGTGCACGGCACCGGCCCCAGTTTGGCATCGAACTGGCGGACGATGGCCTGGCCCTTGAAGTCGAAACCGATGGCCAGGTCGAAGTCGTTGCCAGCAATCTCCACCGCCTGATCGATCAACGCCGGCAGGTCGCACGGGGCCAACTGGCGATTGCTGCGCCGGCTGAAACTGAGCATGTGGGTGACGATCTTCGCCGCCCGTGCCCCCGCTTGCTGGATGCCGTCGAGCAGTTGCGGCACTTCGCGGCTCTCCAGGTAGCGGTTGACCACTGGCAGGTCGATGCCCAGCTCTTCGGCCTGCTCCTGGTTGCGTGGCAGCTCTGGCGACAGCCGCCGACGAATGTTCTGCACGTTGTGCAGGATCGCGCCGAGCGGGTTGTTGATCTCGTGGGCCATGCCAGCCGCCAGGCCGCCCACCGAGAGCATCTTCTCCGACTGCACCATCATCTCTTCCAGCGACAGCCGCTGGGTGATGTCATCGATGCGGATCACCACGCCACGCCCACCGCCGCCCATCAACGGGTAGAAGGTCAGGGCATAGTGGCGCGGCTCGTCATCCTTGGGCCAGGTGACCCGTTCGATCTTCGCTACCCGGTGCTTTTCGACACTCTCTTTGAGTTGCGGCAAAAACGGCTTGAGCGGCTCGAAGGCAATGAAAATCGGCTGATTCAACGCCTCATCCAGCGGCGTGCCGGAGAGCACCGTGGCTTCGTGGTTCCACTGGGTGACGTAGAGCTGTTCGTCTAGCGCGATAAGCGCCGAGGGCATCGAGTCGATGATGCTGTTGAGGTAGTTCTGAAAGCCGGTGAGTTTCTTCTCGATCTTGCTGCGTACCTGCACCTCAAGCTCCAGCTTGCGGTTGGTGTGCCGGGTTTCCTCGGCCAGGCCCTGGGCTTGGTCGTAGGCGCTCTGGAACTCGTCACGGGTGCGCTTGAGTTGCTGCTCACGGGCCTCGATGCGCGAGAGCATGGTGTTGAAGGCGTTGGCCAGGCTGCCGATTTCATCGTCGTTGCCGCGCTCGGCACGCAGGGCATAGCTTTCTTCACGGGTTACCTGGCGGCTGAGTTCTTCGAGCTGGTTGATCGGCTGGGTGATCAGGCGCTTGATCTGCCGGGCGATCACCAGCCACAGCAGAATGCTGAAGATCAGGATCGCGATACTTGCGCTCAGGGTGCCGGTGTAGAAGGCGGTCGGCAGTTCGCTGCTGGCGACCAGCAGCAGGTGCGCAGGTGGGTTGGCGGCGCGCGGCAGGCGGATCAACTGGCTGCTGCGAAATTCCATCAGCCGCCAGCCATCGACATTGCGGTAGCGCTTGGGCAAGGCCAGTGGCTCGCCATGCTGCAACTGCGCCAGCATGCGTCCGTCGCTGCCATAGATAGCGGCGGCGCGCAGCGGCGAGTAGCTGTCGAGCTCCTTGAGCAGCTCGCTTGCGGCCTCTGGCGAATCGCCGGCGCGGGCTGACAGTTGCGGGTTGGATACCAGCCGGCCGATGGTCTGCAAGGCTTGTGGCGCCATGCTTTCCTGGGTAATCCAGTACGCGGCGCTGATGAACGTCAGGTTGGCCACCAGCAGGATGGTTACCAGCAGCACCAGCAGGGCGGCCAGCAGTTTCTGCCCGACCGGGAGGTTGTCCAGCCGTTGGCGCAGGTTCATGGGCAAGGCAGTGTCCGTATCCAGTTGAAGGGGCGCTGTCAGTCGCTAGGCAGGCCGCGGGCTTGCAGGTTTTCGACCAGGCGCTGACGCAGGTGTTCCAGCTGCGCTAGGTGCAGGCCATGGCGGGCAGCGCTGCGACAGGCGTGGCCAAGCAAGTAGTGCACCTCGGTACGGCGTGCGTTGCGTACGTCCTGATACATGGAAGAATAGTTGGCCGCAGTGGCCAGGATTACCCGTTCGACCTCTTCGCCCAGTTCTTCAGCGGCCTTGGGTTGGCCACAGCGGCGCAGCAACTCAGCCAACTCCTCGCACAGCGCGCTGACTTCGCCCAGGTGTCCCAGCAGGCCACCATTCTGGCAGTCGTGCAGTACGGTCAGAGGGTTGATCGCGCAGTTCAGCGCCAGCTTGCGCCACAGCCGGGTGAGGATATCCACGCTCCACTCGGCAGGGATACCGGCGTCGTGCAGATCGTCGAACCACTCGGGCGCCGCGGGGTTGAGTGGATCACCCAGCCAATTGAAGCCGTGGCCGGCAAAACGCACCCGCCAGTCTTCTTCGCGAAACGCGCCTTCAGTGCTGGAGGCAAAGATGCAGCGCGCGTGGGGCACCTGCTCGGCGACCTCATCCTGGCTACCCAGGCCGTTCTGCAGCAGGATCAGTTCGGCACCTTCGGCCAGCCGCGGCGCCAGGCGGGCGACGGCAGGCGCGGCGTCATAGGCTTTACAGGCCACCAATAAACGGTGGATCGGGCCACCGCAGTCATCGGTTTCGGCGGGGATGGCGAAGTGCGCGGAGTGATCCTGTTCGACCAGGGTCAGGCCACCTGCGGCCTGATACGATGCCAGCCGCTGCTGATCGCGCAGGATCAGCCGTACCGCCTTGCCAGCGCGAGCCAAGCGGCAGGCCCAAAGGCTGCCCAGGCTACCGGCGCCGAGAATATGCCAGGTGCTGCTCATCTGCGTTTCGCAACCCGTTATAATGTGTCCCGCATTTTAACCATCAAACCCTGCGTGCTCCATCTTCATGCCGAGCGCGTCTTTATTTTTGGAGAACAACCATGCCTTCGTTCGACGTGGTATCGGAACTGGACAAGCACGAAGTGCAGAACGCTGTCGACAACGCCATCAAGGAGTTGGATCGTCGCTACGACCTGAAAGGTAAGGGTAGCTTCGAATTCAAGGACAAGGAGCAGACTGTTCTTATGACCGCCGAGGCCGAGTTCCAGCTCGAGGCCATGATCGAAATCCTGCGCGGCGCCCTGGTCAAGCGCAAGATCGACGTCAAGTGCCTGGAAACCAAGGATGCCTACGCTTCGGGCAAGGAAATGAAGCAAGAAGCCAAGTTCCGCGAAGGCATCGATAAAGAGCTGGCGAAGAAGATCGTCGCCCATATCAAGGATGCCAAGCTCAAGGTCCAGGCCGCCATCCAGGGTGAGCAGGTCCGAGTTACTGGCAAGAAACGCGATGATCTGCAAGAGGCCATTGCTGCACTGCGCGCCAAGGAATTCGACATGCCGCTGCAGTTCAACAACTTCCGCGACTGATCGCGCAGCGGCCCGGAACAACGCTGGCTCAATGATGTCCATCGGGTCCGCGGCCGCTGAAATCCTGCGGCCTGCTTTACTGTGTACGTGCCGTTCGGCATCAGGAGATAAATATGGATTTGAACGCTGAGGTCGATCAGCTGGTCCGCCAATCGCAGACCTGGCTTCCCTTGATCATGGAATACGGCAGCCGTCTGCTGCTGGCGTTGCTGACCCTGGCCATCGGCTGGTGGATTACCAACAAACTCAGTGCCCGCCTGGGCAAACTGGTAGGCCTGCGCAACGCCGACCTGGCCTTGCAGGGCTTTATCAGCACCCTGGCCAACATCGTCCTGAAAGTGCTGCTGCTGGTCAGCGTGGCGTCGATGATCGGTATCGAGACCACCTCGTTCGTGGCCGCCATCGGTGCGGCAGGCCTGGCGATCGGTTTGGCCTTGCAGGGCAGCCTGGCGAACTTCGCCGGTGGCGTGCTGATCCTGCTGTTCCGCCCGTTCCGCATTGGCGACTGGATCGAGGCGCAAGGCGTCAGCGGTACGGTCGACAGCATCCAGATTTTCCACACCGTGCTGCGTACCGGTGACAACAAGACCGTGATCATGCCCAACGGCAGCCTGTCCAACGGCATCATCACCAACACCAACCGCCAGCCGACACGCAAGGTCGTGTTCGATGTCGGTGTCGATTACGACGCAGACCTGCAAAAAGCCCGTAACGTGCTGCTGGAGCTCGCCCAGGACCCACGCGTGTTGCAGGATCCGGCGCCGCAGGCAGTGATTTCCACCTTGGGCGACAGCTCGATCACGGTATCCCTGCGTATCTGGACCAAGACCGCCGACTACTGGGACGTGATGTTCATGCTCAACGAGCATGCACGTGACCGTCTGCGCGCCGAAGGGATCGACATTCCGTTCCCGCAGCGAGTGATTCGCGTGGTGCAGGAAGCGGCCACCGAGTAACCCTTAAAGATCGTGGGAGCGGGCTTGCCCCGCGAATACGCGTCATCGCACGATATCGTTGCAATGACTGGCGCATTCGCGGGGCAAGCCCGCTCTCACGTTTTCATTTCTGCGCCCTTACACTTGTTCACAGCCAGGCCCCGCCTTTTCTGGCATATAACCTGACCTTTCTTCGTACCCCGTTGATCCCTGCCATGAAACCACTGCTGTATATCACCCCCAGGCGAGCCTTGCTGTTCGGCCTGACCCTGGCCCTGTTCGAGCTGCTCACCTACCTTGCCAGCGACGCCGTCATGCCCGCTATGCCGGTGGTGGTCGATGAGCTCAACGCCAGCCCCGAGTTCATCCCCCACGCCTTGAACCTGTACCTGCTGGGCGGGGTGGTCCTGCAATGGCTGATCGGTCCGCTCGCTGACCGCTACGGCCGGCGCCCGCTGCTGCTCAGTGGTTGCCTGATCTTCGGCGCAGCTTGCCTGGCGACCTATTGGGTGCACGACATCGGCGTGTTCAACCTGCTGCGCCTGCTGCAGGGCATCGGCCTGGGTTTCGTGGTCACGGTCAGCTACCCGGCGTTGAACGAGGCGTTCAGTGAGGCCGATGCGGTGCGCATGATGGCCCTGCTGGCCAACATCGCCTTGCTCTCGCCGCTGCTGGGGCCGTTGGTTGGCACCTTGATGCTGCAATGGCTGGACTGGCGCTGGCTGTTCCTGGCCTTTGCGGTGGGCGCCGTGCTGACCTGGCTGCTGCTGTACAAGTTGATGCCGGAAACCCTTGGGGTCGAGCGCCGCGATGGCTCGCGCCTGGCGTTCACACCAATCCACCTGCTGCCGCTGTTGGCAGGCTACGGCCAGTTGCTGGGCAACCGCCGCTTCGTTGCGGGCAGTGCGGCATTGGGCTTGGTGGGTCTGCCGCTGATTGGCTGGATTGGCTTGTCGCCGGTGCTGCTGATTCACGATGAGGGGCTGAGCACCATGGCATACGCCTTGTGGCAGTTGCCGGTGTTCGCTGGGCTGATCATGGGCAACCTGATCATCAACCGCATTGCCGATCGCTATCCGCTGCCGAGCCTGGTACGCGGAGCGCTGCTGCCGTACCTGGCGGGCTTGGCGCTGATGGTCCTGGCTACGTGGCTGTGGCCGTCGGTGACCAGCGTGGTGGCGGGGATGTCGCTGTATGCGCTGGGATTGGGCGTGGCCAACGCGGTGCTGTACCGCATGACCTTGTTCTCCAGCGAGCAGAGCAAAGGCTTGGTGTCAGCCATGCTCGGCATGATCACCATTGCCCTGCTGGGGCTGGGTGGCGCGGTGCTGGCAATGATCGGGGCGGGCGCGAGCCTGTTGCATTTTGCCTTGGCGGCGGGTGTGGCGGGGGCGTTGGCGCTTTGGCCATTGTGGTTTGTGGTGGGTGGCCAGGCAGGGGAAGGGGCAGTGGCTTAGTGATCCGAGCAGTGGGCCTATCGCGGGGCAAGCCCGCTCCCACGCAACATGACAGCAGGCTGTGGGCTGCGTGGGAGCGGGCTTGCCCCGCGATAGCTCTACCTGTCAGGGTTGTTCAGGCGCAGAACCTTGCACTGGCGCTTGCTTGCCCCGCCCAATCTCCTGACGCCACTGCAGGGCGATCAGGATCAAGGTCGGCACCCCCAGCAGCGCAGTGATCAGGAAGAAGTCGTGATAGCCGAACTTCTCCACCATCACCCCAGAGTAACCACCAATCAAGCGCGGCAACAGCAGCATGATCGAGCTGAGCAGGGCGTACTGAGTTGCCGAGAACTTCAAATTGGTCAGGCTGGACAGGTAGGCGACGAACGCTGAAGTGGCCATGCCGGAGCTGAAGTTATCCAGCGAAATAGTCACCACCAGCATTTCCAGGTTCGGCCCCATATCGGCCAGCATCAGGAACAGGATGTTGGTCGCCGCCGATGCCACGCCACCGATGAACAGGATCGGCATGATGCCGAAACGCACGATCAGCAGCCCGCCAGCACCGGCGCCGAGCAGGGTCATGATCAGGCCGAAGATCTTGCTGACGCTGGCGATCTGGTCCTTGGTGAAGCCCATGTCGATGTAGAACACGTTGGCCATCACGCCCATCACCGTATCGGACATGCGATAGGTGGCAATCAGACCCAACAGCAGCAACGCCTGCCAGCGATAACGCGCGATGAAGTCGTTGACCGGCGTCAGCACCGGCGCCAGGCCGCGGCGGCCCAGGGAAGACAGGCAAGCCCAGGTCAGCAATACATACAACAGCAGACGCAGGAAGGCGCGGTCTTCGAGAAACAGGTCGAGTACGGTCGAGTCGCCGAACACCACGCTGGCCCAGTCGGTATTGAACAGCTGGGTGAAGCTGGCTGGGACCGATACCAGCAGGATGATCAGCACGAACACCGAAGCCAGCTGGTGGCCCAGGCCATAACGTGCGGCAGACAGTTGAGTGCGCAGCGGAACCGGTGGCTCACGCATCACCAGGGTAGTGAATACCGCAGGCAGCATGATCACGCCAAACAGCACGTAGGTGCCGGTCCAGGCCTGATGCAGGTAACTGAAGCCGGTGGAGCCAAACCACTCGGCGAAGAACAGCGCACCCGCCGTGGCCAACAGCGCGGCGACCCGGTAACCGGCCATGTAGCTGGCGGCGAGGGCGGCTTGGCGCTGGTCGTCGGCGATTTCCAGGCGATAGGCATCGACGGCGATGTCCTGGGTCGCTGAAGCGAAGGCCACCAGCACCGCCAAGGCAATCAGCCACGACAGATGCTTTTGCGGGTCGCACAAGCCCATGCCGACCAGGCCGATCACCACCAGCACCTGCGACAGCAGCAGCCACGAGCGACGCCGCCCAAGGCCGCCGAGCAGTGGCAGGCGCCATTGGTCGAGCAGTGGCGACCAGACCCATTTGAAGGCGTAGGCAAGGCCGATCAGGCTGGCATAGCCGATGGTTTCGCGCGCCACACCGGCTTCGCGCAACCACACCGAAAGCGTTGAGAACACCAGCATGTACGGCAGGCCGGCGGCAAAGCCAAGCAGCAAGAGCACCAGGGTTGACGGGCTGGCATAGGCAGCGAGCGCAGCGCGCCAGGTTTTACGGGGCATGGGCCAACATCTGCCTCAAGTTTACGAAAACAAAGCGCGCACTCTAACCGCTGTGCTCCATTGGGCGCCAGCCATGGCGCGTCATATCCACACGATTATTGGTTACATTGACCCCTTCCGCGCGCAGCCGGGCACGCTGTTCGTCGCCTGACGGGGTACCCAGTGCCAAGCTCAGGCGCCCTCCGGCGCCGAGCACCCGGTGCCAGGGCAAACGGGTGTCCCCAGGCAGTTGCCCAAGGGTACGCCCGACCCAGCGCGCTGCTCGCCCAAGCCCTGCTAGCTCGGCCAGCTGGCCATAGCTGACGACCTTGCCCGAAGGAATCTGTCCCAGCACGGAATACAGTGCCATTCGTCGGGCATCAGCATCTTCCGCCGAAAGGCGCGAAACCCCTGTCATCAGGCGAGCGCCGGGTGTGGCAGGCCGAACGGCGTGCCAACTTGGTAAATGAGAGTTGAACTCATCGGCATGGGCTGGGTCTGTCCTTGCTCTAGTCGTGTGTATCTGGATAATGCCCGGCTTTTTTCGTCAAACCGAGCCCGTAGTCAGCTTATGTATTCTAGAACCTTGCTTTGCCTTATCGCCGCATCCCTGTGTACTCCTGTATTGGCCGACACCGTCTGGATGAAGAACGGTGACAAGCTCAGTGGCAAGATCAAGGTCTTCGACGGCGGCAAGCTGCTGCTCGAGACGCCGTATGGCGGCTCCATCGCCCTGGACTGGAAACAGGTGCAGACGCTGGAGAGCGATCAGGAGATGCTGGTCAAGCAGGACGCCTACACGGGCGAGAAAGCCAAGTCGCTCAAGGCCGCCGAGCCAGGCAAGGTCACCCTGGCCAACGGCGATGCGCCCAAGACCGTCGATCTGGCCAGCATCGAGCAGATCATGAAGCCGCGACCTTTGGTCGAAGACTTCCTGTGGAAGGGCAATGTTGACCTGGCCATGGACTACAAGCGCGCCGAGAACGACACCGACGACTACGACGTCAGCTTCAAGACTACCGCCCGCCACGGCCGCTGGCGGCACAATGCCGAAGGCGAGTACAACCGCGAAACCAAGGACGACGTCACCACCACCAACAACTGGAGCGCCGAGTACGCGCTGGACCGTTTCCTCACCGAGAAATGGTTCTGGCAGGGCCGTCTGGAATACAAGCGTGACCACATCGAAGACCTGGCTCGCCAGCGCACCGTGGGTACCGGCCCGGGTTACCAGTTCTGGGATGACGAACTGGGCGCGTTCTCGCTCGGCTCGCTGATCAACCGCACTGACTACCAGTACCGCGATGGCGGCAAGGACAACTTCTATTCGGCGGCAGTCAAGTGGGACTACACCCGCTACCTGATCGGCAAGAACGTCCAGCTGTTCACCAATGGCGAGCTGGGCAAGCCACTGGGTGGGGTCGCCGACTACTCGCTGGATGCCGAGATCGGCCTGCGCTACAAGGTTACCGAGTGGGCCTCGCTGAACCTCAAGGCCGAGAAGGACATGATCCAGGGCACCCGCGACAGCGATCTGGACAAGACCCGCTATACCGCAGGCTTTGGCGTTACCTGGTAAAAGCAGTTGCTAGCGGTAAGCTACAAGCGCCAAGCAAGAGCGGACGTACGGACCTCTAACCGGCGTCGCTGGCTTGCTTTTTCTTGCCGCTTGTAGCTATAGCTTGCAGCTGATTTTCTTCAGGAGCCTCTTTCGTGAGTACCAACGCCCTTCGCCCCGCCCGGGAACTGCTGCTCAAGGAATACCGCGGCGTGCTCTCGACCCATTCCAAGTCCATGCCCGGCTACCCGTTCGGCTCCGTCGTGCCGTACTGCCTGGACGCCGAAGGCCATCCGCTGATCCTCATCAGCCGCATCGCCCAACACACCCACAACCTGCACAAAGACCCCAAGTGCTCGCTGCTGGTCGGTGAGCGCGACGCCGAAGATGTGCAGGCCGTCGGCCGCCTGACGGTCATGGCCGAGGCGCACAAGCTCACCGATGAAGCGGCCATCGAAGCGGCCGCCGAGCGTTACTACCGCTACTTCCCGGAAGCCGCTAACTACCACAAGGCCCATGACTTCGATTTCTGGGTGCTGCAGCCGGTGCGCCACCGCTACATCGGCGGCTTCGGTGCGATCCACTGGCTCGACCAGGTCACCCTGGCCAACACCTTCGCCGGCAAGGCCGAGGCGAGCATGATCGAGCACATGAACAGCGACCATGCCAACGCCATCGCCCACTACGTCGAACTGAGCGACTTGCCACGCACGCCAGCGGCGCACATGGTCGGTATCGACAGCGAGGGGATGCACCTGCGCATCGGCCAGGCGGTTTACTGGCTGCCATTTCCAAGCACCTGCAATACGCCGACACAAGTTCGCGAAGCCCTGGTTTTGCTGGCGCGCGCCGACAACTGGCCATCTGCGACACACGTCGAGGGTTGAAAAAGCGAGCACACGCATCCATTTGAGGTCTTACTGGAAGGTTGTCTTCCGTCGAGGAACCCTTGATGCGTGTTTTCCTACTGCTGTTTCTGATTTTTCCGGTGCTGGAGCTGTTCGTCTTCGTCAAAGTCAGCGCCGCCATCGGTTTCTTCCCGGCGCTGCTGCTGATCATCGCCGGTTCCGCCCTGGGTGTGCTGGTGATGCGTGTGGCCGGCTTGGCCACCGCCCTGCGTGCCCGTGAGAGCCTGCAGCGCGGCGAGCTGCCCGCCGAGGACATGTTCCAGGGCATGATGCTGGCGGTCGGTGGTGGCCTGTTGCTCATCCCAGGTTTCATCAGCGACGTGCTCGGCCTGATCTGCCTGCTGCCGTTCACCCGTCACCTGGCGGCGCGCAAGCTGCGTCAGCGGGCCGAGGCCCAGGCCATGCGCCAGCGAGCGTTCCAGGACGATCCGTTCAATGCCCGTCCGCCAGAAGGCGCCCACCGTCCTAACGTCATCGAAGGCGAGTACGAGCGGCGCGACAAGTAATTGTTGCAAGCCTTTACCCAACGGCCCCGAGAGGGGCCGTTGTGCGTTTTGCGATAAGCCTATGAAATATTTTCCAGGGCAAGCCTTGTAATTGTTTCCAGCGACCTCATGTATGTGGTCACCGCAAGGTTTCTGGTGGAAACGCCAGACAAGACTCAGGGGTTTGCCTGATGCAGGCCCCTCCCGGCAACGCCGGAATGCCTCAACCCGCCGGTGTCGATACCGGCCGATGAAAACCACAATTTGGGAGAGATCGACAATGAAGCTTCGTCCTCTGCATGACCGCGTAGTCATCCGTCGCAGCGAAGAAGAATCGAAAACCGCTGGCGGTATCGTCCTGCCGGGTTCGGCCGCTGAAAAACCAAACCGCGGTGAAGTTGTTGCCGTCGGCACCGGTCGCATCCTGGACAACGGCGAAGTTCGCGCGCTGGCCGTGAAAGTGGGTGACAAAGTGGTTTTCGGCCCTTACTCGGGCAGCAACACCGTGAAAGTCGATGGCGAAGACCTGCTGGTAATGGCTGAGAACGAGATTCTCGCCGTTATCGAAGGCTGATTTCCCCGATTTCCCGTTACTCCAAAGAATTCCAAGGATTAAACGATCATGGCTGCTAAAGACGTAAAATTCGGCGATTCCGCCCGTAAGAAAATGCTCGTTGGTGTCAACGTTTTGGCTGACGCTGTTAAAGCGACCCTCGGCCCGAAAGGCCGTAACGTTGTTCTGGCCAAGAGCTTCGGCGCGCCAACCATCACCAAAGACGGTGTTTCGGTTGCCAAGGAAATCGAACTGAAAGACGCCTTTGAAAACATGGGCGCCCAGCTGGTCAAGGAAGTTGCTTCCAAGGCCAACGATGCTGCCGGTGACGGCACCACCACCGCTACCGTTCTGGCTCAGGCCATCGTCAACGAAGGCCTCAAGGCCGTCGCTGCCGGCATGAACCCGATGGATCTGAAGCGCGGTATCGACAAGGCCACCGCCGCTGTCGTCGCCGAGCTGAAAAACCTGTCCAAGCCATGCGCCGACTCCAAGGCCATCGCTCAGGTAGGCACCATCTCCGCCAACTCCGACACCTCCATCGGTGAAATCATCGCCGAAGCCATGGAAAAAGTCGGTAAAGAAGGCGTGATCACCGTTGAAGAAGGCTCGGGCCTGGAAAACGAACTGTCTGTCGTAGAAGGCATGCAGTTCGACCGCGGCTACCTGTCGCCTTACTTCGTCAACAAGCCAGACACCATGGTTGCCGAGCTCGAAGGCCCGCTGCTGCTGCTGGTCGACAAGAAGATCTCCAACATCCGTGAGCTGCTGCCAGTTCTGGAAGCCGTTGCCAAGGCCGGCCGTCCGCTGCTGATCGTTGCTGAAGACGTTGAAGGCGAAGCGCTGGCTACCCTGGTCGTCAACAACATGCGCGGCATCGTCAAGGTTGCTGCGGTCAAGGCGCCAGGCTTCGGCGATCGCCGCAAGGCCATGCTGCAAGACATCGCCGTCCTGACTGGCGGTACCGTCATCTCCGAAGAGATCGGTCTGTCCCTGGAGTCGGCTACCCTGGAGCACCTGGGTAACGCCAAGCGCGTCATCCTGTCCAAGGAAAACACCACCATCATCGACGGCGCTGGTGTCGACGCTGACATCGAAGCACGCGTCAAGCAGATCCGTGCCCAGATCGAAGAGACTTCGTCCGACTACGACCGTGAGAAGCTGCAAGAGCGTCTGGCCAAGCTGGCTGGCGGTGTTGCCGTGATCAAGGTCGGTGCTGGCACCGAAGTTGAAATGAAAGAGAAGAAAGCCCGCGTTGAAGACGCCCTGCACGCTACCCGTGCAGCCGTTGAAGAAGGCGTGGTGCCTGGCGGTGGTGTTGCCCTGGTACGTGCCCTGGCAGCCATTGTCGACCTCAAAGGCGACAACGAAGACCAGAACGTCGGTATCGCCCTGCTGCGCCGCGCTGTTGAATCGCCGCTGCGCCAGATCACTGCCAACGCCGGCGACGAGCCAAGCGTTGTCGCTGACAAGGTCAAGCAAGGTTCGGGTAACTTCGGTTACAACGCCGCTACCGGCGAATACGGCGACATGATCGAGATGGGCATCCTTGACCCAGCCAAGGTCACTCGCTCGGCGCTGCAAGCTGCAGCTTCGATCGGCGGTCTGATGATCACCACCGAGGCGATGATTGCCGATGCTCCTCAGGAAGCTGCTGCTGGCGGCATGCCTGACATGGGCGGCATGGGTGGTATGGGCGGCATGGGCGGCATGATGTAAGCCAGCCTTACCCCCTCGCTGTAACGAGAAGCCCCGCCTAGTGCGGGGCTTTTTGTTTTTTGTGGCGAGATGCAGGTTCGGTGAAAAAAGCGTCGGCATCGACGATATCCCCGCAAGGCTGGCGCCCGGCCATTGATGGCCGTAAGCTGCGCCTGCCGCGCACTGCGAAAGCGCCGCACAGGAGACCCCGATGCGCATTCTTTTGGTTGAAGACAACCGCGATATTCTTGCCAACCTGGCCGATTACCTCGGCATGAAGGGCTACACCGTCGATTGTGCCCAGGATGGTTTGTCTGGCCTGCACCTGGCCGCGACCGAGCACTACGACCTGATAGTGCTCGACATCATGCTGCCTGGCATCGATGGCTACACCCTGTGCAAGCGCCTGCGCGAGGATGCCCGTCGCGATACGCCGGTGATCATGCTCACCGCTCGCGATCAACTGGATGACCGCCTGCAGGGCTTTCGCTCCGGTGCCGACGACTACCTGCTCAAGCCGTTCGCGCTGTCGGAGCTGGCCGCGCGCATCGAAGCGGTGCTGCGCCGCAGCCAAGGGGGAGGGCGTCGCACGTTGCAGGTCGCCGACCTCAGCTATGACCTGGACACCCTCGAAGTCACCCGCCAGGGCCGCTTGCTCAAGCTCAATCCGGTGGGCCTCAAGCTGCTCGCGGTACTGATGCAGAAGAGCCCGCACGTGCTGCGCCGCGAAGTGCTGGAAGAAGCCCTGTGGGGCGATGACTGCCCCGACAGTGACAGCCTGCGCAGCCACGTCCACCAGCTGCGCCAAGTGATCGACAAACCTTTCGACAAACCTTTGCTGCATACCGTCCACGGCGTCGGCTATCGCCTCGCCGAGGGTCGCGATGGAGTTTAAGCAAAGCCTTGCCCAGCGCATCATCATCGCCTTTGCCTTGATGAGCGCCCTGGTGGCCGGGGCCTTCGCCTTCGGTATCGTCGCCACCGTGCACCTGGTCGAAGAACGGCTGATCTCTGCCGTGCTCGGCGGTGACCTGCAGCGCCTGCTGCGCATGGACAGCGTCAGTGACTGGAGCCACCGGCCACGCCCGGACCAGCTGTTCTACTTCAGTGGCGGGCGCGACGATTTCGAGTTGCCCAAGGACTTGCGCCACCTCAACGCCGGTTTCCATGAAGTGTTCCGCGATCAGTTGTCTTACCACGCTATGGTCGAGGTAGTGGACGGTCGGCACTACGTGCTGTTGCAGGACCAGAGTGATTTCGAAGAGCGCGAGCGGGTGTTGTTCGCAGTGGTGGTGGTTGGTTTCGTGCTCAGCCTGGTGCTGGCGGTGTTCCTCGGCTGGCTGCTGGCCCGGCGGGTGATGGCCCCGGTAATCCGCCTGGCGCGCCAGGTTCGCCATCGCGATCAGTTGCTCGGCCTGGCGCCGCCCTTGGCCCCGGACTATGCGGCGGACGAGGTTGGCCAGTTGGCGGTGGCCTTCGATGACACCCTGGGCCGGTTGCGCGATGCGTTGACCCGCGAGCGGCTGTTCACCAGTGACGTCAGCCATGAGTTGCGCACGCCACTGATGGTACTGGCCACTTCTTGCGAGCTGCTGATGGAAAACCCCGGCCTGGACAGCCGCGCGCGTAACCAGGTGGAGCGCATCGCCCGCGCCACCGAGGAGATGCGCGAGCTGGTGAAGACCTTCCTGATGCTCGCCCGCGCCCAGCGCGATGAGGGCGCGGTCGCCTCCAAGGCGACTTTGCGTGAGGTGGCCGACGATCTGATCGGCGTCTGGCGCGATACCGTCGAGCAAAAGGGCCTGACCCTGTACTACGACGGTCGGGTCAGCGCCAGCTCGGTGCTGTACAACGCTACCTTCCTGCAATCGGTGATGGGCAACCTGCTGCGCAACGCGGCGCACTACACCGACAGTGGCTACATCCGCCTGAGCCTGGAGGCTAACGGTTTCAGTGTCGAGGACAGTGGTGTGGGTATCCCGGAAGAGCAGCGCGAAGCGATGTTCCGCCCCTTCGTGCGTGGCGACGAGCGCCGCGGCGAGGGCCTGGGCCTGGGCCTGTCGCTGGTGCAGCGGATCTGTGACGACCAGGGCTGGCGGGTCACCCTGAGCGCGACTTTGCCACACGGGTGTCGCTTCCAGGTCGACCTCAGCCAGGGCGCGACAGCGCCGGAAGCGGGCACGCTGATCGGCCAAGAGCCCTCTACCAAGTAATTAGTAACTTCTTGCAAAACTTGTGGAAAAGTCCGACAGATTTTTCACATTGGCATGACCTGATTCCAACGTGCGCTTACCTAAGGTGAGCGCACTGGAGTCTGGAGATGCCCAATGCGTAGCCCCATCAAACTCGAATTTTCCGAGAAGTACGACCAGCAACACGCGCGTGACTACTTCCTCAAGCACCAAGATGGCTTGGCTCGTCGCCTGTCGCACCAGCGTGATGAGCAACTGGCACGGCGCGCCCTGGCGCTGGCGGGTGACCCTGGCCTGGTGCTCGACCTGCCCTGCGGCGCTGGCCGCTTCTGGCCGCTGCTGGCGGAAAAGACCAATCGGGTAATCATTGGCGCCGACAACTCCGAAGCGATGATCGAGACAGCCTGTGCCGCGCAACCGCCAGAAGTGGTGGCGCGGGTACGGCCCTTGCAGACTTCAGCCTTTGCCATCGATCTGCCGGACAACGCCGTGGACAGCATCTTCTGCATGCGCCTGTTCCACCACATCGGCGAAGCGGCCCATCGCCAGACCATTCTCTCGGAGTTTCATCGGGTTAGCCGCGACAGCGTAATCCTGTCGCTGTGGGTTGATGGCAATTTCAAAGCCTGGCGGCGCAAAAAGCTTGAGCAGCGTCGTAGCGCCAAAGCGGAGCAGGGCAGTTACCAAAACCGCTTCGTGTTACCCGCTGACACAGTCGAGCAAGAATTTTTGGCTGCCGGCTTTCGCATTCAGGAACGTCTGGACTTCCTGCCGTTCTACGCCATGTGGCGAGTTTACGTATTACGCAAGGGGTAGGCATTCATGGCAGTAGCCCAGAGTCGCGGTTCGCAGTTCGATTACTACTGGCAACAGCAGGGTGAGTGGGTCGAGGAACCCAATCAGCGGCGCGGCGGCGAAAGCGGCGTGCAGCGGCTGAACGACGCGAGCGGGCAGCTGCTGTATGCCAAGCGTCAGGTCGGGCATCTCTATCGCAGCCTGCTGCATCCGTTTGGCCGGCCAACGGTGCTGCGCGAGCAGGACGCCTTGCACAGCTTCGAACAACTGGGTGTGCGCGTGCCGCGCATCGTCTACTGCGGTGCTCAACGCGATGGCGATCACCAGTGGCGCGCGCTGTTGGTCAGCGAAGCGCTGGATGGCTTCGTCGATCTGGATACCTGGCATGCCGAAGGTGCGCGGGAGCGCTATCCGCAGGTGCTGCACGAACGCATGCTCAAGGATTTGGCCGACAATCTGGCGCGCATGCACCTGGGTCATTGGCAGCATGGCTGCCTTTACGGCAAGCATGTATTCATCAAGATCAGTGGCGAGGGCGAGCAAGCCCGCGCTGAAGTCGCGTTGCTCGATTTGGAGAAGTGCCGGCGGCGCATCAGTCGCCAGCGTGCAGCGCTGAACGACTTGGGTCAGCTACGCCGCCATTCGTCACTCAACGAGGCAGAGTGGCAAACACTGCTCTATTTTTACCAGATGGCGTTTGGCAGCGCTGTCAAAGGGTTAGAGCAATGAAACTAGAAATAGCTCGAGCTTTGTTTCTGGTGGGTGCATTGGTGGTGACGACGGCGGCTGCTGCTGCCTGGGACGAACCGGGCCCAACAGTATTCAGCAAAGCTGATCAGGCAGGGCAGTGCGCTCTGCCGCGTGTGGCAAAACAGCAAGCCGTGGCGCAGCCAGACAATGATCTGCTGTTGTTCCTGTTCGGCTTGCGTCAAGGGTTGCGGCCGTTCGGCTGACAATATCCGAGTCATTCATTCCCTGTAATAGCTGGCGAAGCCTGCGACGGGCTGCATAGCAGGCCCAATCCGCTAGCGAGGGCTTCGCCAGTTCCCACGACTACCTCTCGATCACCGTCTGCTGTTCCCCTGCAATCGTCTTGTGCGCCAGCAAGGTATAGATGCAGGGCAGCACGAACAGGGTAAACAGTGTCCCGATCGACATCCCGGTGGCGATCACCATGCCGATATCGAAGCGGCTCACCGCCCCGGCGCCTGTCGCCAGGATCAACGGCACCATGCCGAACACCATCGCGGCGGTGGTCATCAGCACCGGGCGCAAGCGAATCGCTGCCGCGTCTTCAATCGCCTCGCGCCTGCCCAGGCCCTTTTCTTCACGCAACTGATTGGCGAATTCGACGATCAGAATGCCGTGCTTGGTGATCAACCCGATGAGTGTCACCAAACCCACCTGGGTGTAGATGTTCATGCTCGACACCCCCAGAAACAACGGCAGCAACGCCCCGCAAATCGACAGCGGCACGGTCACCAGAATCACCAGCGGATCGCGGAAACTCTCGAACTGCGCCGCCAGTACCAGGAAAATGATCGCCAGCGCCAGGCCAAAGGTCACCCACAGCGCGCTGCCTTCCTGGACAAACTGCCGCGCGACTCCGGCATAGTCGAAAGAAAAGCCTTCCGGCGCCTCTTCACGGGCGATCTGCTGCACGGTTGCCAGTGCCTCTCCCATGCTGACCATCGGCACGCCCTGGATCATCGCCGAGTTCAGCTGCTGGAACTGGTTGAGCTGGCGCGGGCGGGCGCGGTCGCTGAGGGTGATCAGGGTCGACAGCGGCAGTAGTTGGCCCTGGTCGTTCTTCACGTAGTAGTTGTTCAGCCAGCCTGGGTTGTCGCGGTACGGCCGCTCGACCTGGGCGATGACCTTGTAGCTGCGCCCTTCCAGGGTAAAGCGGTTGATCTCGGCTTCGCCCAGCAAAGTCGCCAGGGTACCGCCGAGCACGTCCATCGACACGCCCATCTGCGCCGCTTTGGCCCGATCAATGTCGACCACCACTTCAGGCTTGTCGAACGCCAGGTCGATGTCGAGGAAGGCGAACTTGCCTGAGGCCTGGGCACGTTCCTTGACCCGCTGGGCGACGTCCAACAGGGCGGGGTAATCGCCAGCGCTGTTGATCACGAACTGGAACGGCAGACCCTCGCCGGTGCCCGGCAGCGAGGGCAGGTTGAAGCCAAAGATCTGCAGGCCGCCGATCTCTTCGAGCTTGGCTTGGACCAGCGGCAGCAACTCCATCTGGCTGCGTTCGCGCTCATTCCACGGCTTGAGCAAAAAGCCGCCGATGCCGCTCTGTACCCCATTGAAACCGTTGATCTGGAACGAGGAGTAATACTCGGGGAAGCTCTTGAAGATCGTGGTGAATTCGTCGGTGTAGGCGTTCAGGTAATCCAGGTTGGCCGGCTGCGGCGAGCTGCTCATCATGAAGATAACCCCCTGGTCTTCGTTGGGCGCCAGTTCACTCTGGGTGAATTTCAGCAGGACCGGGATCAAGCACAGGATGATCACGGCGAACACCAGCACCACTGGCCGGCTGTTGAGGGTGGCGTGCAGCAGACGCTGGTAGCGAACCTTGAGCCCTTCGAACAGCACATCCAGGCGATGGGCCAGGCCGCTGGGGTTCTGCTCGTGACGCAGCAACAGTGCGCACATCATCGGCGACAGGGTCAGGGCGACAACGCCGGAGATGATCACCGCACCCGCCAGGGTCAGGGCGAATTCCTTGAACAGGGCGCCGGTCAGGCCTTGCAGAAAGCCGATCGGCGCATACACGGCGGCCAGGGTGATGGTCATCGACACCACCGGCATGGCGATTTCGCGGGCGCCCTCCAGGGCTGCATCGAAGGGTGACTTGCCCTCTTCGATATGGCGGTGGATGTTTTCCACCACGACGATGGCATCGTCCACCACCAGGCCGATGGCCAGCACCATCGCCAGCAGCGTGAGCAAATTCAGCGAATAGCCCATCATCTGCATGAAAAACAACACGCCGATCATCGACAGCGGGATGGTGATGACCGGGATCAACACCGAACGCAGCGCGCCGAGGAACAGGAACACCACGACGATGACGATCAACACCGCCTCGCCGAGGGTCTTGATCACCTCATCGATCGAGGCCTGGATGAACAGCGTGGCGTCGTAGGCGATGGACACCTTCAGGCTTGCCGGCAACTGGCTCTCCAGCTCTGGCATGATCCGCCGCACTTCCTTGATCACCTCCAGCGGGTTGGCCGCAGGCGTCGCCTTGATGCCGATGTACACCGATGGCGTGCCGTCGAACGAGCTGACCGTGTCGTAGTTCTCCGCGCCCATTTCGACGCGCGCGACGTCGCCCAGCAGCACCCGGGTATCGCCCTCGGTCTTGAGCGGCAGGGCGGCGAAGGCTTCCGGCGATTTCAGTTCGGTGGTGGCGTTGATGCTGGTCACCACGTACTCGCCTTTGACCTCGCCGGCAGCGGAAAGGAAGTTGTAGCGGCGCACCGCTGCGGTGACATCGTTGGCCGAAAGGCCGAAGCCTGCCAGCTTGACCGGGTCGATCCAGATGCGCATGGCGAACACCTGGTTGCCGAGGATCTCGGCTTCAGCCATGCCTGGCAGAGTGGCCAGCTTGGGCTGGATCACCCGCGACAGATAATCGGTGATCTGCGGGTTGCTCATCTGCTCGCTGTAGAAGCTGATGTACATCAGCGCCGAAGCGTCGGCGGCTTCTTTGCTCAGCACCGGGTCTTCGGATTCTTGCGGCAGCTTGTTGCGCACTTCGTTGGCCTTGGCCAACAGCTCGGTGAACAGCCGGTCGCTGTTGGCGCCGATACGCGCGTAGATGGAGATGATCGAGAAGTTCTGGCGGCTCACCGAGGTCATGTAGTCGATGCCTTCGGCGCTGGCCAGGCTCTGCTGCAGCGGCTGGGTGATGTAGCCCTGGATGGTTTCGGCGTTGGCTCCGGGGTAGGCGGTGGTCACCGTGATCAGGGCGTTTTCCATCTGTGGGTATTGGCGGATCTGCAGCTTGCTCCAGGCCTGGAAACCCAGCAGCAGGATCAGCAGGCTGACCACGCTGGCCAACACCGGGCGGCGGATGAACGGGTCGGTGAACGCCATGCCAGCCTCCTCAGTCCGCGCGCTGCGCGTTGGGTGCGTTTTGCCGCTGCAGGGCGTGGTCGGGGGCAATCCGGATCGGCGCGCCCGAGGTCAGCTTCAATTGCCCGGCGCTGACCACCTGATCGCCCGCCTTGAGCCCTTCGCTGATCACCACCACGCCGTCGCGGCGTTCGCCGGTTTGTACCGTGCGCTGCTCGGCGATCAGCACGGGTTGGCCTTCTGCGTTGGTTTCGGGCTGGCCGCCCTTGTCCTTTTTGGCGCTGACGACGTACACCGAATTGCCATACAGCGTGTAGGTAATCGCGCTTTCCGGCACCACCACTTGCGGGCGTGGATCAGGCAGCAGGATCAGCAGATTGGCGAACATCCCCGGCAGCAGCTTGCGCTCGGGGTTGGCCAGGGTGGCGCGCACCAGCAGGTTGCGCGTGCTTTCCTCGACCTTGGGGTTGATCGCGCTGAGGCTGGCTGGGAAGGTCTGTTCGGGGTAGGCGCCCACCTGTACCAGTACCTGTTGGCCGAGGCTCAGCTGCGGCAGGGCTTGTTCGGGCACGTTGAAATCGACGTAGAGGCTGGACACATCTTGCAGGGTGGCGATCACCGTGCCGCTGGCGAGGAAGTCGCCGACATCCACCTGGCGAATGCCGATGGTGCCGCTGAACGGCGCCTTGATGCTCTTTTTCGCCAGCGATGCCTTGAGCTGGTCGACCACGGCCTGGTTGCGCCGATATTGCGCAGTCAAACGGTCGAACTCACCGCGGGAGATGGCTTGGTCGCCGACCAGTTGGCTGCCGCGGCCGAAGTCCACCTTGGCCAGCCCCAGGTCAGCCTGGGCGGTGCCCAGCAGTGCGGTTTCGGCGTCGCTGTCCAGTTGCAGCAGCAATTGTCCGGCCTTGACCTGTTGGCCGGAGTCGAAGTGCAGCGACTTGACCGTGCCGGCCACTTCCAGGCTCAGGTCGACGCCCTGCAAGGCCTTGAGACTGCCGACAGCGGGCAGTCGCTGTTGCCACGGGCGCTGCTCGGCGGTCGCGGCGGCCACGCTGATCGGTGGCTTGGGCGCGGTGAATACCTGGATCTGGTTGTAGATCGAGAAGGCCTTGATGCCCCCCAGGATCAATACAATCAGCAGCACGACGGCCAACATGATCAGCATGCGGCGGCGCAGCATAAGTCCGGTTCCTTGGATGCGTGGTTGTTATAGGTATGGCACGACCACGGGCGATCCTGCCCACGTGCGGATGGGAAGAGTATTGCCTGTTTTCAGGAAAACGTGGAGAGCAGGGGCCGACTGGCCTCATCGCGGGGCAAGCCCGCTCCCACGCCAATGGCGACTGGTTGGAGTCCGTCTGCGTGGGAGCGGGCTTGCCCCGCGATGAGGCCAGTGCGGTCAAGCCAGATGCAGGTGGTTATCCCAGAACCCCGAAGGCAGTTCCATCGGCTGGCCGATCAAGTCTTGCTTGCGACAGTCATAGAAGCGGCAGCGCCCCTGCCCGGAGGTGACGACAAAACCATCTTTTACCGCCCCCACCCCAGCGCAATCGGGCATCGGTGCATCAAGCCTGACCTGGGCACTGTCCAGATCCCAGATAAACAAGCGGTTGGCACGCGGCGCAGTCAGCGCCACCAGGCGTAAATCATTGTGGATGGCCACGCTGGCGGTGTACTGGGCCATGGCCTGCAACTGCCGCTCGGGCACCGGGAATGCCCTGAACGGCTCGCCCGGGCGCTTGATCGCAAGCAGTTCGGCAGTTTCATCGGCATCGCCCATGAACTGCTGGCAGGCGACCACCGTGCCATCGTCGGCAATGGCCAGGTGACGCACGCTGTTCATCTGCTGGGTAAGGGTTTCCTTGCTCAGCAGGGTGCCGTCGCGCTGCATCAGGACCAGGCTCGGCTCCATCGCATTGAGGTTCATTTCTACCCGGCTTTCGGCCTCGGTGCGGATACCGCCATTGGCCACCACCAGGGTTTCGCCGTCGGGTAGCCAGGCCAGCTCATGTGGACCGATTCCGTGAGTGGGGATCTCGCCCGCATGCACCAGCCGTTCACCTTCGAAGCGGTAGACGCCAAGCACGCCACGTCCTGGGTCGGTGGTGTCGTTCTCGGTGGTATACAACCACTCGCCGCTGTTATGGATCACCGCGTGGCCATAGAAGTGGCGGTTGGGTTGCGAGCGGATGGTTTGCAGCAGGCGCCCGTCACGCAGGTCGACCAGGTAGCTTTCGGTACCTGGGCGGCGGGCGACGAACAGGGCGATCGGTAGCTCGGGGTGGTTGATGATGGCGTGGCAACGCTGGCCCACTTCGGTGGCGAACACGTGGCTGCCGTCCAGCCGGTAGCCCACTGCGTAGTGCTTGCCGTCGGCGTCGTCACGCGCCGACAGCAGCAGCGGTTCGCTGCCTTTGTTGCGCAACAGGCTCCAACCGCCCAGGGTCAGGGCGCTGAGCAGGAGGCTACCGAGTTTGAGGGCCTGGCGTCGCAGCATGATCAGTCACCGTCGTTGGCATTGAAGCCCAGCTGGATGTTCAACGCCTTGGCCAGCTCGCCTTCATGCAGGCGGTGCACCACGTTGAGGCTGTCGTAGATCTGGTTGAGCGTCTGTTTGCCGGCATCGTCGGCCAGCAGCTCGCCCAGGGTCTTGTGGTTGTCGGCCAGCAGTTTGACCGAGCTTGCGTAAGCGTCGTCGATCTTCTGCGCGAGGGCGCTCTGGTCTTTGCCAAGCAGGCCGCGCAGGCCTTGATTGTCGACCCCGACCCATACCGCTTGGGCGGCTTTGAGGCTGGCTTCCAGGCTTTTCAGCGAAGAGTGGCTACGCCAGGCTTCGGCTTGCAGCGGCTGGGCGATGCCCTTGCTCTGGCGGCCCATGGGTGCGCCGAGCTTCTTCTTCAGGGTATCCAGGGCGGTGACCTGGGCGCGCAGCAGATCGGCGATCGCTTCGTGCGAGTCAGCGTAGCGCTGGTTAGGGAACTTGGTCATCTGCGAGAGCATGCCGTCGGTGCTGTTCCAGCCCTTGAGGATCTCTTCGGCCAGGGCCTTCTGGTGATCGCCAATGGCCACCAGCAGCGGGCAGTACCGGGCCTTCTGCTCAGGCGTGGCGACGTCTGGCTTGCTGTCGAAGAGGATGTACTCGTAGGCCGACAGACCGCGTACCACTACGCTGGCCTTGCCCAGGCTCTGGGCGTCGATTGGCTTGTCGGCGTTGACCAACTGCTCGACCTGACGGCCGACCAGGTTTTTCTTGTCGGGCCAGAACTGCACCTGCCAGGGGCGATTGCCCTCGGCCAGTGGGCCGACCAGCAGCGGTTGCAGCTCGGCCCAGGCTTTCTGCGCGTTGAGGAAGTCGGCGCGGGCGGCGTCCAGCGAGGTTTTGCCTTCGCAGTAGGCCAGGGCACTGGCGGCCAACTGGCGGTCGGCTTCGACCCAGCGGCTGTAGGTCGGCAGGATCACCTGCTTGGCGATGGCGGCGGAGGTCACCGCTTGTGGGTCTTGCGGCGAGCAAGCACCCAGGGCGAGTGCGGCGAGGCTGGTGAACAACAGTTTGGGTCGGAACATGCCCGGCTCCTTGCGCGTTTTAAAGTGAGTTCAGGAACGCCAGCAGCGCGGCGCGCTGCTCGGCATTGAAGGTCAGAACCTGGTCGCGCGCCGCCTGCGCTTCGCCGCCGTGCCAGAGCACCGCTTCGAGCAGGTTGCGGGCGCGGCCATCGTGCAGCAATTGGCTGTGGCCGCTGACCGCTTCGGTCAGGCCAACGCCCCACAGCGGTGGGGTGCGCCAGTCTTGGCCGCCAGCGGCAAATTCGCTGCGGTGGTCGGCCAGCCCCGGGCCCATGTCGTGCAGCAACAGGTCGCTGTAGGGGCGGATGAGCTGGTTGGCCAGTTCAGGCTCGGCGGCATCGGCGGCGGTGGTGAACTGCGGTGTGTGGCAGCTTTGGCAGCCCGCCTGGAAGAACAGGTTCTTGCCGGCCAGCACCTGCGGCGCAGCCACGTCGCGCCGCGCTGGCACGCCGAGGTTGCGGGTATAGAAGGTGACCAGGCGCAGGATGTTGTCGCTGACTTCCTTCTCACCGTCGGCGCCATCGCCGTTGGGCGCGGCCAGGCAGTCGAGTTGGGCGGGTGTGCAGTCATCGTGCGGCAGCAAGGTAGTGGTCAGGCCCATGTCACCGGCAAAGGCGTGGACGTTCTGCTGGTTGACGTTGGGCTGGCCGGCCTTCCAGCCGAATCGGCCGAGCACGGTCTTGCCTTGGGCATCATCCCAGACTTGATTGGCCCGCCCGCGAATGCCGTCGCCATTGCGATCGTCCGGGTCGGCGTTAGCCAGGATCGCCGCCTCTGGAATGGCTTCGAGCAGGCCCAGGCCGATCATCGGCGGTGCTACGCGGGCGGAGAAGCGGGTATCGGCATGCATCGGCCCATAGCCGAGTTGGCTGATTTGCAGCTGCGGCCGGCGTAGCTCGACGCTGTAGCCATCGGCGAAGCGGACCGTCTCGCTGCTGTAGGTCACGCGCACCTTGCCTTCCGGGGTCACGCCGGGGATGGCCATGTCTTGCAGTTGGGTGCCGTAGGTAGGTTCCGGTACCACGCCCAGGCGCTGGATTTCCTGGGCGTAGGCAGGTTGGTCAGGAATCGACAAACGCACCAGCATCGACACCGCATTGCTGGCACCCGGCTCGGGAGGATGTCCGCGTCCGTCACGCACATGGCAGTTCTGGCAGGCGTTGGTATTGAACAGCGGGCCGAGGCCATCACGCGCGGTGGTGGTGGCGGGGGCGATCACCCAGGGGTTACGGAAAAAACTGTTGCCAACGGCAAAGTCCAGCCGACGCTCCGGCGAGAGGTTGGCCGAAGGCAGGGAAAAGGCATTGCGGTCGCTGCGCAGGACCGTCGCCTTGCCGCCAGACAGGGCCTCGCCGGGCTCGGCCTGGGTGAAACGCGGGGCGTCGTCACAGGCGGCCAGGACAGTAGCCAGTAGCAGGGGGCTTAGGCGGAGCAAGGACATCAACGATCCTGGGCTTGGGCAAAAAACCGGCGTGCAAGCTTAGCAGGCTAGGGGTGTTTGAATAAGAGCAATTTGCAACTACTGGATGAAATCGTTGTCAGTTACCGCGCCGGTTTGTGGGACGGTTCTTAAATTCGCGAAGGACTTGCGCGGCGATCCGGGCCGAGATCGACATGGGCTCCAAGGCAATCGATGCCTTGGAAAGCCAATTGCCGGAAGGCGCGGCCAGCAAGATCCTGCGCGGCTACACCTTCATTGGCGGCGACAACCTCAGTGACTGGACCTTGGCCGGCCAGCTGCACCTTGACTACATCGCCCAGCTCTACCAATCGAACGATCCACGCTGGATGAGCGAAGCCAGCAAATACACCGAGCAAACCGGCTTCAGTCCCTTTGGCTTGAATCCGCTGGCGCTCGGCGGCATGGGTAAAGGCCTGGCCAGCGCGGGCTCCGTTGGCAAGGCTGGGAGTGTTGAGCCAGGCAGCGTTTCACCAGGCTCGACGCCAGCCAAATGGGACAACGCCGTGTCGCGTGCCGAAGGCGACTTTGGCGCGCTCAATCAGCCGTCGAAAACGGGCCAGACGCCTGCGTTCTTCAATCCGCAACGGTCGGCCAGTGAGGCGCTGAACAACGGTCGAATTCACATCGATGATCTGCGCAAGCTGGTACCTCCGGGCACACCTGACGGATTCAAACCTTCGGTGACGATTACCGACGGGAGTAAGTTCAACTACGTCATTGGTGGGCAGAAGGTCGAGGTCAAATGGCATGCGCCGGATAGCAATGCTGCGGGTAAGTTCCCCGGCTCCAACTCTGGCGCCGGCTGGACTGCGCAAATCAGGATTGGTGGCAAGCTGCTGGGCCAGGATGGCAAGCTCTACAGAAAGGCCGGTAATCAAACTCACATTCCCGTAGATTTCTAGCGATGAAAACGCCTGACTATTATCAGTCCCTGCCCGACGGCATGCCGCCGCAGAGTATTCGTGATGAGTTCGAAGCCATCCTGCTGGCGCCGGATGACATGGCCACACTGCCACTGACCGAGGCGCTATACGAGCTGGCTGATCGGCAATGGCATACCTACAGCTTGCTCGATGAGGCGCTGAAGGGGCGGCTGGAACAGTTGCTCATCAGTCGCTGGCGGGATGATTTTGAGATCACCGAGAACCTGTTGTCGATAGTGTCTCGACTGGGCTTGGTGGGGGTGTGGGAATTTCTTCTGGGGCTCGATAAGCAGCGGATCTCAGCTGCAACCCGCGAGGCGATCGACGATGCCGTGGCGGAGATGGCTGACAGCATTGCCGATCCCTACAGCGGGATGCGCTAGGGCCACCAAACGACAACGCCCGGTATATACGAATTGGGGCCGCTTTGCGGCCCTTCGCGGGCAAGCCCGCTCCCACAGGGATTGCGTCGACCTTCAGGTAAACGCTTCCTCTGTGGGAGCGGGCTTGCCCCCGAAGGGCTGCAAAGCAGCCCCGATTCTTGATTGACTGGCCGGCCCGAAGGCCGCCATTTGATTGATCCAGTATCAGCCGATCAGAATTCGTGATCAGCGGTATCCGGGTTCAGGTTGGCAATGCCCAGCTTGCCGGCAGCCTGCTCGATCGCGCCGGTCTGCTTGACCAGCGAGGCGATGGCGTCACGCACGATCTGGTTGCCGGCAGCGTTGTCGGCGGCGATCAGTTGATCGTAGTGCTCGCCCTTGAGCGCGTGGTCAACGATGACCTGGATCTTGGCCTCGGTGGCCTCCAGGTCAGCCTTGAGGGTGGCGTCAGCGGCCGGGTCGACCTTGGCCACCAGCGACGACAGGCTCGGGCCGGTCAGCTTGCTGCCATCGACTCGGGTGTACTCGCCCAGGTAGACGTTGCGGATACCCTTGGCGTCGTAGAAGTGCGAGTAGTGGGTGTTGTCGCTGAAGCAGTCGTGCTCGTCTTCAGGCGAGTTGGCTTCCAGGGAGACCTTCATGCGCTCGCCGGCCAGTTCACCCAGCGACAGGCTGCCCATGCCGAACAGCATCTTGCGCACGCCGTCGTTGACAGGCTCGGCTTCAAGCTTGGCGCGGTAGTTGTCGGCGACGTTCGGTGCCCAGTTGCCAACCATCTCTTCGAGGTCTTTGACCAGCAGGTCGGTGACCGCTTTGAGGTAGGCACGGCGACGCTCGTTGTGACCGCCAGTGGCGCCTTTGCCTTCCAGGTAGTCGGTCGCTGGGCGGTTGCCCGCGCCTGGGCCGGTGCCGTTGAGATCCTGGCCCCAGAGCAGGAATTCGATCGCGTGGTAGCCGGTGGCGACGTTGGCTTCCGAACCGCCCAGCTCATTGAGGCTGGCGAGCTTCTCGGGGGTGATGTCCTTGACGTCGATCTTGTCTTCGCCGACCTGGATCTCGGTGTTGGCGATGATGTTGGCGCTGGCGGCTGGGTTACCCAAGGCGTGCTCGTAGCTCTTGTCGACGTAGTCGATCAGGCCTTCGTCCAGCGGCCAGGCGTTAACTTGGCCTTCCCAGTCGTCGATGATGGTGTTGCCAAAGCGGAATGCCTCGCTCTGCAGGTAAGGCACGCGTGAGGCGGCCCAGGCGTCTTTGGCCGCTTTCAGGGTTTCATCGTTAGGCTTGGCCAGGAACGCGTCGATGGCGCTCTGCAGGGTCTTGGCGGTGCTCAACGAGTCGCTGTACACGGCATGGACCAGCTCGGCGTAGTGCTTGACCACGGCCTTGCCGGCGGCTTCGTCGATCGCCCCAGGCGCCGCAGCAGCGGTGCTGGCGGCAGCAGGTGCCTGGGCTTGCGGTGCGGCAGCCTTGTCGTCCTTGCCTTCGCCGCAACCGGCGAGAGCGATGGCGATGGCCAGCAGACTGGCGGAGGCCAGAGGCATTCGAATCATTATTGGTTTCCCTGCGTCGTGTGGTTGGACTGCGCGGCGTGGCACGCGAAACCGCAACATCATGCGAAAGATTTGCATTTGCTGTAAAGGGGTGGGCACGCAATTCATGCAAATGCCGGTTGCCAGGGCATTCTCAGCAGTGGCAAGGGTTACAGCGCCGACACCTGATTGCGTTGCGCCTGGCGCAGGAAGGCGGTGAGCTCCCGGGCCGACAACGGTTTGCTGTAGTGATAGCCCTGACCTTCATGACAACCCTGGGCAATGATGTAGGTCTCTTGTTCGGCGGTCTCCACGCCTTCGGCGATCACCTGCATGCCCAGGCTCTTGCCCAGCTGGATGATGGCGCGAACGATGGTCGCGTCGTCATCGTCATCGAGCAGGTCCTGGACGAAGCTCTTGTCGATCTTGATCTTGTCCAGCGGCAGCGATTTCAAATAGCTGAGCGAGGAATACCCCGTACCGAAGTCGTCGATGGCGATCAGCGCGCCGGAGCGGCGCAGGCTCAGCAGGTGCTGGGCGGCGGTGCTGATGTCTTCCATCAGGCCGGTCTCGGTGACTTCCAGCTCCAGGCTGCGCGGCGGCAGGCGGTAGGCCTGCAGCAGGTTGTTGACCACCCGCGGCAGCTCATTGTGGTGCAGCTGCACGGTCGACAGGTTGACCGCCATGCGCAACTCGCTGAAGCCCAGGTCGTGCCATTCACGCAGCTGCCGGCAGGCCTGGTCGAGCACCCATTCGCCGATGCTGATGATGTTGCCGTTCTGCTCGGCCAGCGGGATGAACTGATCCGGCGGGACCATGCCCAGTTCCGGGTGCTGCCAGCGCAGCAGCGCTTCGACGCCGACCACGCGATGATCGCGATAGCTGATCTGCGGCTGGTAGACCAGGTACAGCTGGTTGCGCGGCAGCGCTTCACGCAGGTCTTTTTCCAGCTCGCGGCGCCGACGCATCTCGCTGTCGACGCTGGCGATGTAGAACTGGTAGCGGTTGCGCGAGCGGGCCTTGGCCAGGGTCATGGTCTGCTCGGCCTTTTGCAGCAGCTTCTCGGTGCTGTCACCGTCTTCCGGGAACAGGGTGATACCGATGGTCGCGCGCAGGCGGATTTCCTGCAGGTCGACGGCGAACGGCGCTTCCAGATCATCGAGGATGCTCTGGGCCAGCTCGGCCGCTTCATAGGGCTGCTCGATATTGGCCTGGACCAGGGCGAACTGATCGCCGCCCAAGCGCGCCAGGGCGCCAAGGCGGCCGCTGTGGGCGCGCAGGCGGTCGGCCAGGGCCAGCAGCAACTGGTCGCCGACCTGGTAGTTGAATTGCTCGTTGATGCTCTTGAAGTCGTCCAGCCCCACGCACAGTACCGCCACGCGCCGTTGCAGGCGGCCACCATCGACGAGGATCTGGTCGAGCTGCTGTTGCAACTGCTGGCGGTTGGGCAGACCGGTGAGGAAGTCATACTGGGCCATGCGTTGCAGGCTGTTTTCGGCTTCGTGGCGCAGATGCGTGTTGCGTTCGATCGACGCCAGCAGCTGGTTGGCCGTATTGACCCACAGCCCCAGTTCGTTGCGTTCATGACCCTTGATCAGTGGAATCTGATGCTGGCTAGGGCGGTCGGGGTTGATCTGGGTGAGGTGCTCGATGATTTTCGACAGCGGCTTGGTCAGCAGCCAGTGATAGACCAGGTACAGCACCAGGCCCATGGCCAGCGCGCGCAGCACGCCGGAGATGAAGATGATCACTGCGTTGATCAGAAAATCTTCGCCATAGGCGGCGGTGTCGAGGGTGATGCTCAGGTCGCCGTAGTATTCGCTATAGGGCCCGCGGCCGACCAGTTGAGTGGTGTAGGTGCGTTCCTGGCCGAGAAACAGGTCGGTCAGCCAGCGCATGGACATATCCTGCAGCGGCCGGGATTTTTCCGCCAGCATGGTTTCGTTGGGGTGGCCGATAGAGGCCATGCGCACCGACTCGTCCTGGAACAGGCCTTCCATGACCTGCATGCCCATTTCCCGGTCGAGGCTATACACAGCCTGGGTCGACGGGTCGCGGAACATGTCGAGGATGCGCTGGGCATCATTGTTCACGGCCTGGCGGGTCTTGTAGGTGTCGTAGACGATCTGCGCACAGCTCAGAACCACGCCGACCGCCAGTGCGCAAAGCAGCACAACCCTGAGCAACTTGACCGATAAGCTGTTGCGAAATTCCAGCTTCAATGGGGTTTCCTTAATCCATGCGCATGCCACTATTTTGCCATTAGCTTCGGCAATAGACTATCGACCTTGCTGCCTTCGGTACTGTATCGGTTGCGCGCCCCTGCGACTTGAGTGCGTTGCGTCAACTTTCCAGACGTTTGATGTTAGCGCGCTATGCCAGGGGAGCAAGAGGGGGAAGGCCGCCAGACGGTGAAAAATTGTAGGGGCTGGCACTGATCGGGGCTGCCCTTGGCCTCGCTGTGCATGCCCCAGGCTTCTCTAGCGCCATGCCATAGCGCTGCCACAAAAAAACCCGGCAAGTGCCGGGTTTTTTCTACAAGCCAGAAGCCACTCAGGCAGTGAAGGTCTTGCCTTCGAACTGCTCGGCAACGAACTTCCAGTTGACCAGGTTCCAGAACGCCTCGACGTACTTCGGACGGACGTTGCGGTAGTCGATGTAGTAGGCGTGCTCCCAGACGTCGCAGGTCAGCAGCGGAGTGTCGCCGTTGGTCAGCGGGTTGCCAGCGCCGATGGTGCTGGCCAGGGCCAGGGAACCGTCAGCCTTCTTCACCAGCCAGCCCCAGCCGGAACCGAAGGTGCCAACCGAAGTCTTGGTGAACTCTTCCTTGAACTTGTCGAAGGAACCGAAAGCGCTGTTGATGGCGTCGGCCAGAGCACCGGTCGGCTGACCGCCAGCGTTTGGCGCCAGGCAGTTCCAGTAGAAGGTGTGGTTCCAGACCTGAGCGGCGTTGTTGAAGATGCCGCCCGAAGAGGTCTTGACGATCTCTTCCAGGGTCTTGCCTTCGAATTCAGTGCCTGGGACCAGGTTGTTCAGGTTCACGACGTAGGTGTTGTGGTGCTTGTCGTGGTGATACTCCAGGGTTTCCTTGGAGATGTGCGGCTGCAGGGCATCGTGGGCGTAGGGCAGCGGCGGCAATTCAAAAGCCATGGTGGATCTCCTGATTCAGGTCTAGTTCGCGGTTTGCGCAAGGCCGATCACGGGCGGCCCGGTAAACGTCGGCGAGTTTGTACTCTTTGCGACGCAAGCTCTGGATCATATCACCAGCCCCGGCGCATAACCACGCAACAACTATAGGGAATAGAGGTTCCAGAGCGGTTACATGGCCGCTGACCTATGGCCGTCAATTGAAGATCAACTGCGCAGCCACGGCGAACATCATCACTGCCACCATCAGGTCGAGCAGGCGCCAGGTGGTGGGGCGCGCCAGCCATGGGGCCAGCCAAGCGGCGCCCAGGGCGAGGGTGAAGAACCACACCAGCGAGGCGCTGGCAGCCCCGGCCACATAGGCTCCGGGTACGCTTTGCTGGGCGCCCAGCGAGCCGATCAGCAGCACCGTATCGAGATACACGTGTGGGTTGAGCAAGGTCACGGCCAAGGCGCTGAGCAGTACCGCGCGACGTGAGCGCATGCCCTGGCCTTCCTGTTGTTGCAGGCTCTGCTTGGAGCACGCCCGTTGCAGCGCCTTGGCGCCATACCAGATGAGAAACACCGCGCCGCCCCAGCGCGCTGCCGCCAGCAGCATCGGGTTATGTGCCAGTACCGTGGCCAGGCCAAACACCCCGGCAGCGACCAGAATGGCGTCACACACGATGCACAACAAGGCCACCGGCAGGTGGTGCTCGCGGCGCAGGCTCTGGGCCAGGACAAAGGCGTTCTGCGTGCCGATGGCCATGATCAGGCCAAAGGCGACCAACATGCCGTTTAGATAGCTTTGCCACATAGCGCGAACACTCCACTGACGTCGACCGCTGGGTCGACGCTGTTTTGCTGATTGAATGCTGGTCATTGTGGATATTCCCGCTGTATAAGAAAAACAAATAAAGCTGATCAGTCATTAGGAAAATCGATGTTCGATTATAAACTGCTTGCCGCCCTCGCTGCGGTGATCGAACAGGGCGGTTTCGAGCGTGCAGCGCAGGTCCTGGGGCTGTCGCAATCGGCGATCTCTCAGCGCATCAAGTTGCTTGAGGCGCGGGTCGGCCAGCCGGTGCTGGTGCGTGCTACCCCGCCCAGCCCTACCGAAGTCGGCCGGCAGTTGCTCAACCATGTGCAGCAGGTGCGTTTACTTGAGCGCGACTTGCAGCGCCAAGTGCCGGCGCTGGACGAGGAGGGCATGCCTGAGCGTCTGCGGATTGCCCTCAACGCCGATAGCCTGGCGACCTGGTGGGCAGGCGCCGTGGGCACGTTCTGCGCCGAGCAGCAGGTGTTGCTGGACCTGGTGGTGGAGGATCAGGAAGTGGGCCTTAAACGCATGCGCGCCGGCGAAGTGGCGGCGTGCCTGTGTGGCAGCGAACGGCCGGTGGCGGGCGCGCGCAGCCTGCTGCTGGGGGCGATGCGCTATCGAGCCCTGGCAAGCCCGGCGTTCATGGCTCGCTACTTCCCCCACGGCTTTGAGCCCAAGCGGCTGGCGCGCACCCCGGCGATCGTGTTCGGCCCGGATGATTTTCTCCAGCATCGTTACCTGGCTTCACTGGGCATCCAGGAAGGCTTCCTGCATCACCTGTGCCCGTCTTCCGAAGGTTTTTTGCGCCTGACCGAAGCAGGCTTGGGTTGGGGGTTGGTGCCGGAGCGCCAGGTCGCCGCCCAGTTGCAGGGAGGTGAATTAGTGGAAATCTGCGCCGATACCCCTATCGATGTGCCGCTGTACTGGCATCATTGGCGCAACGGCGGGCAACTGCTCGCGCAATTGACCGAGCACCTGCGCCAGATGGCGCCGGGCTGGCTGGTGCCCTTGTAGGGGCTGGCGACGTCAACTGCATCTGAAATCTGGCAAGGCGGAGTGTTACATGCGAATTCTGGTCACCGGCGCGAGCGGCTTCATTGGCGGGCGCTTTGCGCGTTTTGCCCTGGAGCAGGGCCTGGACGTGCGCGTCAATGGCCGGCGTGCCGAAGGCGTGGAGCACCTGGTCAAGCGCGGCGCGCAGTTCATCCCCGGTGATCTGGGCGATGCCGAACTGGCCCGGCGCCTGTGCCAGGGCGTCGATGCCGTGGTGCACTGTGCAGGGGCGGTGGGTAACTGGGGCCGCTACCAGGATTTCCACCAGGCCAATGTGGTGGTCACCGAGAACGTGGTCGAAGGCTGCATCAAGGAGCATGTGCGGCGCTTGGTGCACCTGTCGTCGCCGTCGATCTACTTCAATGGCCGCTCGCGCCTGGATATCCGTGAAGACCAGGTGCCGCGGCGCTTGCATGATCATTACGCGACCACCAAGTATCTGGCCGAGCAGAAGGTCTTTGGTGCCCAGGAGTTTGGTCTTGAGGTGCTGGCATTGCGGCCGCGCTTCGTCACCGGCGCAGGCGACGCGAGCATTTTCCCCCGGCTGATGCAGATGCAGCGCAAGCGCCGTCTGGCGATCATCGGCAACGGCCTGAACAAGGTCGACTTCACCAGTGTGCATAACCTCAACGAGGCACTGCTCAGCGCGCTGTTCGCCGATGACCAGGCCTTGGGCCAGGCCTACAACATCAGCAATGGCCAGCCGTTGCCGTTGTGGGATGTGGTCAACTACGTGATGCGCCAGATGCATCTGCCGCAGGTCACCCGCTACCGCTCCTACGGCCTGGCCTACAGCATGGCGGCTCTGAACGAAGCCGCCTGCATGCTCTGGCCCGGTCGCCCGCAGCCGACCTTGTCGCGCTTAGGCATGCAGGTGATGAGCAAGGACTTCACCCTCGACATCAGCCGCGCGCGCCAGTATCTGGACTACCGCCCGCAGGTCAGCTTGTGGAGTGCGCTGGATGAATTCTGCGCGTGGTGGAAGAACGTCCCAGGCAACCAGTGAACCTGGCGCAGGTATGATGGTCATCAGTGCGCCGCCGTTTGCGCGGTTTATACTAGGCTTTGTTCGAAAAGTGCCTGCGCGACGATCATGCTGCGTTGAAAACAGGCTCGGAATGCTCATTTACAATCAGTAAACTCCGCTTCCTCGCCTGTTTTCGCCTTGCCTGATCGCCGCTCGGCGACTTTTCGTACAAACCCAAATGCCTCTTTGCTACCACCGCGGTTGAATCCACCCATGCGTAACGATGCTCGAGACGATTTCGACGACGTGCCCACCCTGCGCGCCGGCACCCCCGATGATGATGAATTGCTCCCTGCGCATGTCGCGCGCACGCGGCAGAAGGCCGCGCGGCCGGCCAGCAATGGCCCGCTGTGGGCGCTGCTGGGCGCGTCGTTCATCGCCTTGGCCGGGTTGGGCTGGTGGAGTTTTCAGCAGATTTCGCTGATGGAGCAGCAACTGGTGGCCACCCAGGAAAGCTTCGCCCGCATCAGCGAAGAAGCCGCCGGGCGCTTGCAGGCGATCAGCGGCAAGGTCGATGCCAGCGATGCCAGCGTCAGCACCGGGAGCGAGGCGTTGAAGTTGCAGATTCGCCAGTTGCAGGCAAGTTTGGCCGAACAGGGCAAGCAGCAGCAGGGGGTGGCGGGGCAAGCCGGGGATTTGGGCAAGCGCCTGGAGCAGGTGCTGGCCGATACCCGCGAGCAGCAAAAAGCGGTGACCGAGTTGCAGAGCCAGTTGCAGGCGCAACTGAAAGCGGTCAACGCTGAGCTGGCGGCGCTCAAGTCGGGGCAGTTGGACGGTGGCAAGTTGGACAGCGAGCTCAAGAGCTTGAGCAGTGAAGTTGCAGCGTTGAAGAAGCAGGGCAATCCGAGCGCGGCGATCGAGAGCCTGGAGCAGGATGTGCTGGTACTCAAGAGCCAGGTCGACAACAAGCCAGCGGCCACGGCTGGTGGGGCTTCGGTACAGGAGTTCGATGCCTTCCGCGGGCAGACTACCCGCAGCATCAACACCCTGCAGAGCCAGATTCAGAACTTGCAGCAGCAGATTAACGCCAGGCCCTAGAGATCGTGAGGCCGCTTTGCGGCCTTTCGCGGGCAAGCCCGCTCCTACAAGGTCAGCGCGGATCTGTAGGAGCGGGCTTGCCCGCGAAGGGGCGCAGAGCGGCCCCGGGATGTCACTTACAACCGCGGATAATCGATATACCCCACAGCCCCCTTGCCATAGAAGGTCTCCGGCCGCGGCTCATTGAGCGGTGCATCGCCAGCCAAGCGCGCCGGCAAATCAGGATTGGCAATAAATGGAATGCCAAACGCCACTGCATCCGCCTTGCCACTGGCCAACGCCGCATTGGCACTGGCTTTGTCGAACCGCTCATTGACGATATACGGCCCGCCAAAGGCTTGTTTGATCAGCGGCCCAATGCTGTCATCGGCCTGTTTTTCCCGCGAGCAGATAAACGCGATACCCCGCTTGCCCAATTCGCGGGCAACGTAGGTAAAGGTCTCGACCCGATCGGCATCGCCCATATCATGCGCATCGGCCCGCGGCGCCAGGTGCACGCCAACGCGGCCCGCACCCCACACCTCGATCACCGCATCGGTCACTTCCAGCAGCAGTCGTGCGCGGTTCTCCAGCGAACCACCGTAGTTGTCGTTGCGCTGGTTGGTGCTGCTTTGCAAAAACTGATCGAGCAGGTAACCGTTGGCGCCATGAATCTCCACGCCATCGAAACCCGCCGCCTTGGCGTTCTCCGCACCCACCCGATAGGCATCGACGATATCGGCGATCTCTTCGCTTTCCAGGGCCCGTGGTGTGGGGTATTCGGCCAGCGGCCGGACCAGGCTGACATGGCCTTTGGGCTGGATCGCACTCGGTGCGACCGGCAATTCGCCATTGAGGTAGCTGGGATGGGAGATGCGCCCAACATGCCACAGCTGCAGGACGATTCGCCCGCCAGCCCCATGCACCGCCTTGGTCACGTTGTTCCAGCCGCGCACCTGGTCGTTGGACCAGATCCCTGGGGTGTCCGGATAACCGACGCCCATTGGCGTGACAGAGGTCGCCTCGCTGATGATCAGCCCGGCGCTGGCGCGCTGCACGTAGTACTCGGCCATCAGTGCGTTGGGCACCCGGCCTGCATCGGCGCGGCAACGGGTCAGCGGCGCCATGATGATGCGGTTGGGCAGTTGTAACTCGCCCAAGGTCAGCGGATCGAACAGCGTGGTCATCGGTGTTACCTCGCAAGGATCAATGGGAAGCAGCGGCCAGTTCGGCGTCGCCACCGCGCTGGCTGAAAGCGATCAGGGTGACGATCAACGCCAACAGCGCCAGGGCGGCTGCGGCCAGCGGCACGCGGGTCAGGCCCAGGCCATGGGCGATGACGCTGCCACCGACCCAAGCGCCCAAGGCATTGCCCAGGTTGAACGCGCCGATATTCAGGGTCGAGACCAGATTCGGTGCGGCCTTGCCGTAGCTGACCACGTTGACCTGCAAGGCCGGCACTGCGGCAAACGCGGCGGTAGCCCAGAGGAACAGGGTGATCTCGGCCGGCACCAGGGCGCTGCTGGTCCAGCTCAGCGCGGTGGACACCACGGCCATGGCGGCGAACACACCGACCAGGGTGGCGCCCAAGCGGCGGTCAGCCAGCTTGCCACCGAGGATGTTGCCCAGGGTCAGGCCCAGGCCGATCAGCAGCAGGGTCCAGGTCACCCCGCGTGGCGATACGCCGGTGACATCACCGAGCAGCGGCGCGACATAGGTGAACAGGGCGAACATCGAGGCGGCGAACAGCACGGTCATGCTCAGCGACAGCCAGATGCCGATACCCTTGAGGGCGGCAAGCTCAGCGCGCATGTCCACCGCTTCTTGCTGACGTTGCAGCGGTAGGAAGCGCACCAGGCCGATCAGCGCGATCACGCCGATACCGGTGACTGCCCAGAAGGTCGAACGCCAACCCGCCACCTGCCCCAGCGCCGTGCCCAGCGGCACACCAAGCACGTTGGCCAAGGTCAGGCCGGTGAACATCAACGCCACTGCCGAGGCGCGGCGATTGGCTGGCACCAGGCTGGCGGCGACCACCGAGCCGATACCGAAGAATGCGCCGTGACACAGCGCGGTGACCACGCGGGCGAACATCAGCAGGTTGTAGTCGCTGGCCACCGCACACAGCAGGTTGCCGACGATGAACACGCCCATCAGCGTCACCAGTGCGGCTTTACGCGGCAGGCGGGCGGTGGCCAGGGCCATGAACGGCGCGCCGATGGCCACGCCCAGGGCGTAGCCGGTCACCAGCCAGCCGGCACCAGGGATCGACACACCCAAATCCAGCGCCACTTCGGGCAGCAGGCCCATGATGACGAATTCGGTGGTGCCGATGGCGAAGGCGCTGAGCGCCAGGATCAATAGGGGAAGCGGCATTGCAAGGTCCTTTTCAGAGCTCTTGGCTCATCTGCTTGAGAAACGCCTGGATGGTGTCCTCGTTGCGTTTGAAGAAGTGCCACTGACCGATCTTCTGGCTGCTGATCAGGCCGGCACGCTGCAGCGTCGCCAGGTGCGCAGAGACGGTCGACTGCGACAGGCCGCAGCGTTGGTCGATCTGCCCGGCACAGACACCGTGTTCGGTGCTGTGGTGCTGGTCGGGGAATTGCGCCGCCGGGTCTTTCAGCCAGGTGAGGATTTCTCGCCGTACCGGGTGGGACAGGGCTTTTATTATTTCGTCGAGATCGAGAGGCATGAGAGGGGCTCGTGATGTGTAGCGGTATATCGCGATGGGGCGAAATATAAATCGGTATTTCGCGATATACAAATATGAAAAGATGCTGAGCTCAGCGCCAATCGTTATATCGGGTTATAACGATATGCCTGCGGCCAGTGCTAGACTTGGCGCCATGAACTACCTCGCACACTTGCACCTGGGCGGCCAGCAGCCGCAGCAATTGCTCGGCAGCTTGTATGGCGATTTCGTCAAAGGCGGCTTGCAAGGGCGCTTTCCACCGATGCTGGAGGCGGCGATTCGGCTGCACCGGCACATCGACAGTTTTACCGACAGCCACCCGCTGGTGCTGGCGTCGCTGGCGCGTTTTCCGCGTGAGCGGCGGCGTTATGCCGGGATCGTCCTGGATGTGTTTTTCGATCATTGCCTGGCGCGGCATTGGCAGGACTATGCCGAGCAGCCATTGGCACAGTTCACCCACGGGTTCTATCAGGTGTTGCTGGCCGAGCCTGAGCTGCCGGGGCGTTTGGCGCAGATTGCGCCGTTGATGGCGGCGGATGACTGGCTGGGGGCTTATGGAGATTTCGCGACGCTGGAGCAGGTGTTCAAGGGTATCGCCCGGCGCTTGTCGCGGCCTGAGGGGATGGCGGGGGTGATGGGCGAGTTGGACGAGTTGTATGAGCCGTTACTGGCGGACTTTCGTGAGTTTTATCCGCAGTTGCAGGCATTTGCGGCTGGCCGTTGATGATGTGTCAGCAGACCCGGCCTCTTCGCGCCGAACCGCCGCGAAGAGGCCGGTAGTGATTTCAACAGACCATCAGGCCGCACGTGCCTGTCGGCGAGGCGCCACCTCGATTTCTTCAGCACCGAACAGCGCCATATGAATGGCCTGCTGCGCCTGTAAGGCCAGGACCGCACGTTCTTTTTCCAGGCTGTCGATCGGTGGCAACAGGTGAATCTGCACCTGCCCACGCGGCTTGGCAAACAAACGCATCAAGTGCGACAGCAGGTCATCATCACCAATAAACGGCGCGATCAAGTCGACCTCACCTTCACGCAAGTACTGAATCGCCACCGGCTGCACCGGCGTCCCCTGGTCAATCGCACCCGCCAGCAGGCGGCCATGGAAGGTGCGCAAGCTGCGCCCATCGGTGGTGGTGCCTTCAGGGAAAATCAGTAAAGGCCGCTGCTGAGCCAATTGCGCGCTGATCTGCTCACGCAGGCGTTGGCCATCACCACCGCCGCGGCGAATGAACAACGTCCCGGCTTTCTCTGCCAGCCAGCCCGCCAATGGCCAGTGACGCACCTCGGCCTTGGACAGAAATGACAGCGGAGTGAGCATGCCCAGCAGCGGAATGTCAGTCCAGGACACGTGGTTGCCGATCCACAACATGGGGCGCTGCGGTAACTCACCGATCACCTGCACCTCAAAGGGCAGGGCGGCGACCAGCCGTTGCATGAAAAACCGGCTCCAGCGCTGGCGTCGCTCGATCGACATCTCCAGCCCCAGGCGTTCGCGTACAGCCACCACGCTAGCCATGCCAGCGCCGAGCAACAGCACCATCAGCAACCGGGCCAGGCGGGCGATCACCCGCAGCCGCAGCATCAGACCGCTGCCTTGAAGTGACGGGCGTAGCGCGGGCAGAGATCGTCCCGCTTGAGCAGGATGAACACGTCGGCGACTTGGAAGTCTTCGTCCCAGCAGGGCTCGCCGCAGATCTTCGCGCCCAGGCGCATGTAGGCCTTGAGCAATGGCGGCATTTCGGCGATGACATTGTTCGGCAGGGCAAGGCTTGGCAGCGGCTTTTTCGGCTCGGCGCGCAAGTGCTCGGTGCACAGGTAGCGCTCACGCAGGCGCTGCATGATGGCGTGGGCCTGCACGCCGCCGTCCTGCATGGGGATGCTGGCGCAGCCCATCAGGTAGCTGTAATGGCCTTCGTTGAGCACTTCGGCCAGCTCGCCCCAGAGTACCGCGATGGTGCCGCCGTTGCGGTACTCGGCGGCGACGCAGGTGCGGCCCAGTTCGAGGATCGGGCCTTGCAGCTGCAGCAGGCCATGCAGGCTGAATTCTTCTTCGCTGTAGAAGCGACCCAGGCTGCTGGCGGCCTGGTGGTCGAGCAGGCGGGTGGTGGCGACCAATTCGCCCGTAGTCAGGTCGCGTACGCCAATATGGCGGCAGTGGATATCGTAGTCATCCATGTCCAGGCCCTGTTCGGCGCCTTTGAGCTTGGCCTTGAATTCGGCGCTGAACACCTTGAAACGCAGGGCCTGTGCTTCCTGCAGGGCCGCAGCGCCGACCAGGCGTTCGGCTTGCAGACGGCGTTCAGTGCTGTTGTCGCCAGAGCGAGCGATCCGAGTCATTACGAGTCTCCATAAGCCAGCCATTAAGGGTTGCGGCCGGTCGGCTTTGTTGTGCAAAGTCAGCCTAGGTACGCCTGGTGTCACCTCGGTGAATCTTTGGTGATGCTTGCGTGACAGCCTTTTAAGGAGCGTCTGATGGCTTGGTTGCAACGACTCAACGACCCATTACGCCAACCCCTGGCCGCCAGCCTTGGGCAAACCTATGCCGCGCAGCTCGAACGCCTGGGCACCGCTGCGCCGTTCGAATTGGCGGTGCTTGGCGGGCGGGCCATGGCCACCCCGGGGCTGGCGTTCCTGATCGGCTATCAGGCGGCCTTGCGCGTGCTCTGGCCCAGCGCCCCGGCCGCGCTCGGCGCGTTGTGCGCCACTGAGCGGCGCAGCGTGCGTCCGGCAGATTTGCACAGCCGCCTGGAGGGCTTGCGTGTGACCGGGCGCAAGGACTTCGTCACCGCCGGGCTCGAAGCTGAATGGCTGCTGGTGGCGGCGCGTTGCGAAGCTGCGGGCGAGTCTGCTCAGTTGAAGCTGGCGGTGGTCTACCCAGGTGAGCCGGGGGTAACCCTGGAGGCGTTGCCGACCCTGCCGCTGATGCCCGAAGTCGGCCATGCTCGCCTGACATTGCAGCAAGCCGCCTGCGAGCTGCTGGCAGGCGATGGCTGGGACGCCTACGTCAAACCGTTCCGTTCTCTGGAAGATCTGTATGTACTTGCCGCCCTGGTGGCCTGGTTGTACGGCGTCGGCCAGGAAAGTGCCTGGCCCCAGGCGTTGCAGCTGCGTCTGCTAGGCCTGCTCGGCGGCTGCGCTGAAGGTAGCCGGCAGTGCGCCGACAGTGTGGGCTGCCATCTGTTGTTAGGCGGCCTGTTCGCCCAGTTCCACGCCTTGCGTGGCGAGCTTGACCAAGCCTTGGCCGCAGGGCCTGAGCAGTGGGCGCAGTTGTGGCAGCGCGACCAGGGCGTGCTGGCCCTGGCCACTGCCGCACGGGATAAGCGCTTGGCCAAGGCCTGGGCCGCTGTCGGACTGTCATGAAACGCTGCCAGGCTCGCCTGATCGTAGATGAGAGGGCGGGGCATGCGCGTGTTTCGCGGTGGGCTGTGGCTGCTGTCGCTGCTGGCCTGTGCGGCGCCAGCGCAGGACTGGCCTGTACCTGACTGGCAAAGCCAACCTGCTGCCATCGACTGGCGGCCCGTCGACGACTATGCCTTCCCCGAACGCAACGAGACCGAGCGCAGTGGCGTGCGTAGCGATGCACTGCTGATCATTCGCGATGGCCGCATCCTGTATGAGCGCTACCACGCGCCGACTGCAGCCAATACCTCGCACTTGACCTGGTCGGTGAGCAAAAGCGTGCTGGCCACGCTGCTCGGCGTTGCTTATGGCGAACAGCGATTCCGGCTAGAAGATCAGGCGGCGCGCTTCTACCCACCTTTGGCCAAGCACCCTGAGCTGCGCCTGATCGATCTTTTGCACTGGGCCAGCGGTCTGGCCTGGCAGGAGGATTATGAATACGCACCGCTGAAATCGTCGGTGGTGGCCATGCTCTATACCCGTGGTCGTCAGGATATGGCGGCCTACGCGACGGCAATGGCTGCTGACCAGGCGCCGGGCCAGCGCAGTCGCTATTCCAGCGGCGACAGCAACCTGCTGGCCGCTGCCTTGCGCGGGATGCTCGACCCGCAGCAGCACGCCAGCTACCCCTGGCAAGCGCTGTTCATCCCGCTGGGCATCGACAGTGCCGTGTGGGAACGCGATGGCGCCGGGACCTTTGTCGGCTCCTCCTATCTGTACCTGAGCGCCCGCGACCTGGGACGCATCGGTTTACTGATGCTCAGGGAAGGTCGGTGGCAAGATCGGCAATTGCTACCCGTCGATTGGGTCGCCTTCAATCGAGCACTGTTTGCTCATGCGCAAGCTATCGAGGGTGAGGCCAATCCTGGCGGCCACTGGTGGCTCAACCGACCAGTGCCGGGCCATCCGCCACCCTGGCCAGACGCCCCGCAAGATGTGTACGCCGCGCTCGGCCACTGGGGGCAGGCGCTGTATGTACTGCCGAGCCAGAAACTGGTGGTGGTGCGCTATGGCGATGATCGCGATGGCAGCTACAGCCACAACGCGCTGCTCGAGCGGGTACTGGCGGCGGTGGCTGGGGAGGGTAGATGAGGCGCGTGCTATTGCTGTTAGTTGCACTGCTGCTGGCGTGGGCCTGGCATGAGCGGCAAGCGCTGGCGGACTTCCCGGGGATTCTCTCAGCCTACTCGGCCAAGGAGTATTGCTCGTGCCGCTTTGTCATGGGCTTGGACGAGCACTACTGCCGAGGTTATGTGCAGCAGTACCTGCCGCTCACTCGCCTGCAAGAGCACAGCGCCACCCGTGTGGTTATCGCCGAGGGCCTTGGCCGCAGCAATCAAGCCGCTTGGCAGGGCCCGCGTGAGGGCTGCCGCTTGCTGCCGTGAAGGCGGGCGAGTAAGGTTGAACGCTTTGTTTCACAGGATTTTCCATGTTCAAGTTTGCCCGCCTCCTGCCTGCCCTGCTGCTGGCTTTGTGCCTGCCCGCTCACGCCAACTGGCACCTCGACGGCGAGTCGTCGCGCTTGTCATTTGTCACAGGCAAGAATGGCGACACCATCGAGGTGCATCGCTTCCTGGTGCTGCATGGCAAGGTCGACCGCAAGGGCACGGCAGGGCTGAGCATCGAGATGGATTCGGTGAGCAGCGGCATTCCACTGCGCGACGAGCGTATGCGCGATGGCTTGTTCGAGTTCGAGCGCTTCCCCGAGGCCACGGTCAAGGCGCAGATTGATCTACGCCCGATCAACGACCTGGCTGACGGTGCGCAGATCGAGTTGCGCTTGCCGGTCACCGTCACCCTGCACGGCCAGTCGCACAGCTACAACGCCCTGCTGCTGGCCACCCGTCTGGATGAGCGGCGTTTCCAGGTGGTCACCCTCGAACCGCTGATTCTGCGCGCCAGTGATTATGGTCTGCTGCCGGGCCTTGAGAGCCTGCGCAAATTTGCCAAGCTCAACTCGATCAACCCGTCGGTGCCGGTCAATGCGGTGCTGATCTTCAACGCCCGCTGACATGCCGGGGCCGGTCTTTCCCTGGCGCGATGGCAACCAGTTCGAACTGCTGATCGATGGCCCCGAGTTTTTTCCGCGCATGCTCACGGCGATCGTGCGCGCCCAGCACCAGGTTGACCTGGAGCTGTACCTGGTTGAGGCCGGTGCCTGTGCCGAGGCGGTGGTCGACGCGTTGGAGCAGGCAGCGCGGCGAGGCGTGCGGGTGCGCTGCCTGTTCGATGACTATGGCTCATTGGCGTTTACCTCGGCACTGCGCGAGCGCTTGCTCAGCGCTGGGGTGCTGCTGCGCTGGTACAACCGGCTGAACTGGCGTCGCGGTTTTCGCAACCTTTATCGGGACCACCGCAAGATACTGCTGGTCGATGAACGCTGGGCGGTGGTGGGCGGGACCGGCGTCACCGATGAGTTCTGGATCCCGGACGCCGATGCCAGCGAATGGCATGAAGTGATGGTGCAGATGCAGGGGCCGATCGTCAGCGACTGGCAACTGCTGTTCGATCGCCAATGGCACGCCAACAACCGCCGCACGGCCTGGCGCCCGCCTGAGGGCTTCGGTCTGCCGCGCTTGCCGAAAGTGCCGGCGCAGGGTCAGGGCATGGGCCGGGTGGCCTACGCCGATGCCCGCCAGCACCGCGACATCCTCCATTCGCTGGTACGCGCGCTGAACAGCGGCCAGCGCCGGATCTGGTTGGCGACGCCGTATTTCCTGCCGACCTGGAGCGTGCGCCGCTCCCTGCGCCGGGCGGCGTCACGCGGGATTGATGTGCGTCTGCTGCTGACCGGCCCGCGCACCGATCACCCGTCGGTGCGCTATGCCGGTCATCGCTACTACCCGCGCTTGCTGCGCTCGGGGGTGCGCATCTTTGAGTATCAGCCGTGCTTTTTGCATCTGAAGATGGTGCTGATCGACGATTGGGTCAGCGTCGGCTCGTGCAACTTTGACCATTGGAACCTGCGCTTCAATCTGGAGGCCAATGTCGAGGCGCTCGACCCGCCCTTGACTGCGGCGGTGGCGGCCAGCTTCGAGCGGGATTTCCTCCTGAGCCAGGAGGTCGACCTGGATCACTGGAATGCGCGCCCGCTCTGGCGCCGGGTCAAGCAACGAGTGTGGGGATGGCTGGATCGGTTGGTGGTGTTGTTGCTCGATCGGCGCAGCTGAGCGCGCTTTTCCCAGCTATCGTTGGCGTTCCTGCTGGCTTATTTAATGTGTCTGTACCGGGGGTCCCGTGGGAGCGGGCTTGCCCCGCGATGAGGCCGGCACAGACACCCCAAACAGAGAGGTGCTTGCAATGACGGCAAAGAAAATTCTCATGCTGGTGGGCGACTACGTCGAGGATTACGAGGTAATGGTGCCGTTCCAGGCCCTGACCATGGTCGGCCATACCGTGCACGCAGTCTGCCCGGAAAAAATCGCCGGGCAGACCGTACGCACGGCCATCCACGACTTTGAAGGTGAGCAGACCTACAGCGAAAAACCTGGGCACAACTTTGCCCTGAACTACGATTTCGTTCAGGTGCGTGCAGAAAGCTACGATGCCTTGGTGATCCCCGGTGGGCGAGCGCCTGAGTACCTGCGTCTGAATGAGCAGGTGCTGGCCTTGGTCAAGGCGTTCGATCAGGCCAACAAACCGATTGCAGCGGTCTGTCACGGTGCCCAGCTTCTAGCTGCTGCCGGTGTGCTGGAGGGCCGGGAGTGCAGTGCCTATCCTGCCTGCGCGCCTGAGGTGAAGTTGGCTGGCGGCACGTTCATCGATATCGCGGTGGATCAGGCCCATGTCGAGGGCAATCTGGTTACGGCGCCCGCCTGGCCTGCACATCCTGCTTGGTTAGCGGCGTTTCTCAAGGTGCTCGGGACCAGGATTTCCTGACTGGCCGGCAGTTCGCGATCAAAAAAAACCGCCCATGTAGGGCGGTTCTTCTATACCCAGCGAAAGTAAAGTTACTTAACTTCTACCGCCAGGCTTTCAGCGATCTTGCCCTGCCACAGCGCGGGACCGGTGATGTGCACCGACTCACCGTTGCTGTCCACCGCGACGGTGACCGGCATGTCCTTGACCTCGAACTCGTAGATCGCTTCCATGCCCAGTTCGGCAAAGGCCAGCACCTGCGATTTACGGATCGCTTGAGCTACCAGGTAGGCAGCGCCGCCAACGGCCATCAGGTACACGGCCTTGTTGTCCTTGATCGCTTCGATCGCGGTCGGGCCGCGCTCGGACTTGCCGATCATGCCCAGCAGGCCAGTTTGCTCAAGGATCTGGCGAGTGAACTTGTCCATCCGCGTTGCGGTCGTCGGGCCGGCTGGGCCAACCACTTCGTCACCGACCGGATCGACTGGGCCGACGTAGTAGATGAAGCGGCCTTTCAGATCGACCGGCAGCTCTTCGCCACGGTTGAGCATTTCGACCATGCGCTTGTGCGCCGCATCGCGGCCAGTGAGCATCTTGCCGTTGAGCAGGATGGTCTCGCCCGGCTTCCAGCTGGCGACTTCTTCTGGAGTGATGTTGTCCAGGTTGACCCGGCGGGCGCTTGGACCGGCTTCCCAGACGATCTCTGGGTAGGCGTCCAGCGACGGCGCTTCCAGCTCGGCTGGGCCAGAACCGTCGAGCACGAAGTGAGCGTGACGGGTGGCAGCGCAGTTAGGGATCATGCACACCGGCAACGAGGCGGCGTGGGTTGGGTAGTCCATGATCTTGACGTCGAGCACGGTGGTCAGGCCGCCCAGGCCCTGGGCGCCGATGCCCAGTTGGTTGACCTTGTCGAACAGCTCCAGGCGGATCTCTTCGATGCGGTTCTGCGGGCCACGGGCCTTGAGCTCATGGATGTCGATGGATTCCATCAACACTTCCTTGGCCATGACCGCGGCTTTCTCGGCGGTGCCGCCGATGCCGATGCCGAGCATGCCAGGCGGGCACCAGCCAGCGCCCATGGTCGGCACGGTCTTCAGGACCCAGTCGACGATCGAGTCGGATGGGTTGAGCATGGCCATTTTCGACTTGTTTTCCGAGCCGCCGCCTTTGGCTGCGACATCGACTTCGACCTTGTCACCTGGGACGATCGAGTAGTGGATGACGGCCGGGGTGTTGTCCTTGGTGTTCTTGCGAGCACCGGCCGGGTCGGCCAGGATCGAGGCGCGCAGGACGTTTTCAGGCAGGTTGTAGGCGCGACGCACACCTTCGTTGATCATGTCGTCGACGCTCAGGGTGGCGCCGTCCCAACGCACGTCCATGCCGACGCGCACGAACACGGTAACGATACCGGTGTCCTGGCAGATCGGGCGGTGGCCTGTGGCGCACATGCGCGAGTTGATCAGGATCTGGGCGATCGAATCGCGCGCAGCAGGCGACTCTTCACGCAGGTAGGCCTCGTGCATCGCCTGGATGAAGTCGACGGGGTGGTAGTACGAGATGAATTGCAGGGCGTCGGCAACGCTCTGAATCAGGTCGTCTTGCTTGATCACGGTCATGCAGCGCGCTCCTCTTAAAGACGGGAACATTCGTAAAGGCTTTCCGACGCTGCACACCTGCGCGTCGAAACGCCTGGCAAGGCGTCGGCAGGTCAGGCCGACGCAAAAAAGGCGCGGCAGTATAGCGCGCATCGGTGGCCGAAACACCTGCGGGTGGTCTGGACCATGGTCGGCAAGCGACGGGCACCCTTTTTGCTGCCGCTGCCCGCTTGCCTTAGAGTGGCGCTGTAGACCCGGAGAAATGATGACCATGCCTGAACTCAGTGTCGGCGAGCGCCGCTGGACGGTGCCCACTGGCAGCAACCTGCTCGATGCCTTGAACGAGGCGGGGTTGAATGTGCCCTACAGCTGCCGCGCCGGCAGTTGTCACGCTTGCCTGGTGCATTGTCTGGAGGGGCAACCGGCGGATGCCTTGCCCGAAGCCCTGGCACTGGAAAAACATGCACAGGGTTGGCGCCTGGCCTGCCAGTGCCGGGTAGTGGGCGACTTGCGCGTGGCGGTGTTCGACCCGCTGCAGGATGGTATTCCCGCGCAGGTCTGCGCGATGGACTGGTTAGGTGATGTGTTGCGCTTGCGCCTGCGGCCCGAGCGGGTGCTGCGTTACCAGGCCGGCCAGCATGTGGTGCTGTGGAACGGTTCGGTCGCGCGGCCTTATTCGCTGGCAAGCCTGCCGGGTGAAGATGATTTTCTCGAGTTTCATATCGACTGCCAGCGGCCAGGGGCTTTTTGCGACAAGGCCCGTGGGCTGCAAGTGGGTAATGTGTTGCGCCTGGGCGAGCTCAGAGGCGGGGCGCTGCATTACGACCCCGATTGGCAGGCGCGTCCGCTCTGGTTGCTGGCGGCGGGTACAGGGCTTGCGCCATTGTGGGGCATCCTGCGTGAGGCTCTGCGGCAGGGGCATCGGGGTGAAATCAGGGTGATGCATGTGGCGCGTGACCACGCAGGGCATTACCTGGCCGAGACGCTGGAGGCTATTGAAGGGGTGGCTGTCGAGCGGGTGCTGGCGGCGCAGCTGGATGAAGCACTGGCGGCATTGCGGCCGTCGTCACGGCAGACCGTGGCGCTGGTGTGCGGCTCGCCGGGGAGTGTGGAGCGGTTTGCGCGGCGGCTGTTTATTGCGGGGGTGCCGAGGAATCAGGTGTTTGCCGATGTGTTTGTCGAGCATGCCTGATTTTTTGCGGTGTTCATGCTGGCCTCTTCGCGGGGCAAGCCCGCTCCCACAGAAAACCTGCTGCCGTTGAGTTCAGTGGGTTGCCTGTGGGAGCGGGCTTGTCCCGCGAAAGGGCCGCAGAGCGGCCCCTTCCCAGGCTATCAGCCGACCAGCGGATCACCGACATGCAGGATCTTCATGCCGTTGGTGCCACCAATGGTGTGGTAGCTGTCGCCTTTGGTCAGGATGACCCAGTCACCTTGCTCGACCAGGCCGCGCTTGAGCAGCTCATCGACCGCCGCTTGGCTGACCTTGTCGGCCGGCAGCGAAGCCGGGTCGAACGCGATCGGGTAGACGCCGCGGAACATCGAGGCGCGCGCTTGGGTAGCGCGGTGCGGCGACAGGGCGAAGATCGGCACGTGCGAACGCAGGCGCGACATGATCAGCGGGGTGTAGCCACTTTCGGTGAGGGCAATGATCGCCTTGACGCCGGGGAAGTGGTTGGCGGTGTACATCGCGGCCAGCGCGATGCTTTCGTCGCAGCGCTCGAAGGTGGTGTGCAGGCGGTGGCTGGATTTCTGGTTGGTCGGGTGCTTCTCGGCACCCTGGCAGATCCGCGCCATGGCCTGGACCGCTTCGATCGGGTAAGCACCGGCGGCGCTTTCGGCCGAGAGCATGACCGCGTCGGTGTTGTCGAGCACGGCGTTGGCCACGTCGGACACTTCTGCGCGGGTCGGCATCGGGTTCTGGATCATCGACTCCATCATCTGGGTCGCGACGATCACTGCTTTGTTGTTGCGGCGGGCGTGCTGGATGATCTTCTTCTGGATACCGATCAGTTCGGCGTCGCCGATTTCCACACCCAGGTCACCCCGGGCGACCATGACGGCGTCGGAGGCGGCGATCAGGGCGTCGAGGGTCTCGTCGTCTGCCACGGCTTCGGCGCGCTCGATCTTGGCCACCAGCCAGGCGCTGCCGCCGGCTTCGTCACGCAGCTTGCGGGCGTATTCCATGTCCTTGGCATCGCGCGGGAAGGACACGGCCAGGTAGTCCAGGTCCATTTCTGCGGCCAGCTTGATGTCGGCCTTGTCTTTTTCGGTCAGGGCCGGTGCGGTCAGGCCGCCGCCTTTGCGGTTGATGCCTTTGTGGTCCGACAGCGGGCCACCGACGATCACCACGCAGTGCAGGGCATCGGCAGTGGCGGTCTCGACGCGCATGACCACGCGGCCGTCATCGAGCAGCAGTTCGTCACCGACGCCGCAGTCCTTGACCAGGTCGGGATAGTCGATACCGACGATGTCCTGGTTGCCTTCGGTCAGCGGGTGGACGGTGGAGAAGGTGAAGGTGTCACCGATCTTCAGTTCAATGCGCTTGTTGCTGAACTTGGCGATGCGGATCTTCGGACCCTGCAGGTCGCCCAGCAGTGCGACATGGCGACCATTCTTGGCAGCGATCTCGCGGATCAGGCGAGCGCGGGCCTTGTGCTCGTCCGGAGTGCCGTGGGAGAAGTTCAGGCGTGCCACGTCCAGGCCGGCCAGGATCAATTGCTCGATCACTTCCGGCGAGTTGCTGGCGGGGCCAAGGGTGGCGACGATTTTGGTACGGCGGATGGTCATGCACAGACTCCTATAGTGAAGCGCAGCGAAAGGCTACTCCTCAATTGCGCTGTAGTCATTGTTCCGTTGCACTACCTTGCATCCTGCACGGGTGGCATTTGAACGGTGGGGGTATCCTTGCAAATGCCTGTGAAGATTTGCCGTATCTGGCCGATACACTGCCTAGCAAAGGAGATTCCCCATGCGAGCCCTGATCGTTTTAGCTGTCGCGGCCAGTGTCGTCGGCTGCACCCGGTGGTCGATGGACCATCATCTGAACAATGCCTACCGTGCCTATGATCGCGGCGACTGCCAGCGGGTCATGCTGGAGCTGTCCCAGGTCGATCGCACCAGTCGCGCCCGGCCGTTCATCCACCCGGAAGTATCGCTGCTGCGGGGCCAGTGCCTTGAGCGGCAAAAGCTCTACGTCGATGCTGCCCAGACCTATGAATACCTGATCCAGCGTTACCCACAAAACGAGTACGCCTACCGTGCCCGTGCACGCTTGCAGACCCTTGAAAAGCTGGGGCATTACCGCATTGGTGAGGCGGCGGCGGCCAACCCGGTCAGGACTACCCCTTGGCGTTAACACCAATGTGTCCTTGATTTCACGAGATTTGCACTGCGTGCTGGGCTAATCTGTCTCTTAGATGTAACAGCAACCGCCAGTACCTCGTATTCCTGGCCCGGGTACGGACAACCATTGCGATCATGTTCATTCAGCGCCACATCCAACGTCACCAGCTGCCCTGTGTGCTCAAGGTGTACAACCGCTTTACCGATCAAGAGATCGGCTACCTGGGCAATGCCTCGGAAGACGGATTGATGTTGATCAGCTCTTTACCGATCTTGGTCGGGCCGGACTTCGAATTGCAGCTGCGGGTACCGTTGGCGGGCGGTGGGCATCAGTTCATCAATCTCACCGCCAGTTGCCTGTGGTGCCGCGAAGACCAGACGCCAGGGCATTACGACTCGGGCTTCATGCTGTTGCAGGCGCCGCGCGAGTACGACGACTTCGTGCATTCTCTTCGTGACTTCTTCAGTTTTCGCCCTGCCAACGCCTCGGCCTGAGGCATGTGGACACATCGTGCCAGGATTGGGGATTCGATTTAGCGGCGCAGGCCGCTAGACTCACGGTCGACCTAGCTACAGGAAGACCCCGTGACCTCCAGCATCTTCTGGCACGACTACGAAACCACCGGAATCAATCCGCGCTGCGACCGCCCGTTGCAGATGGCGGGTGTGCGCACTGATTTTGAACTCAACGAAATCGACGCGCCGGTCAACCTCTATTGCCGCCCCTCGGACGATATCCTGCCGCACCCGGCGGCGTGCCTGGTCACCGGTATCACCCCGGCGGAACTGGCCAGCAAAGGGCTGTGCGAAGCTGAGTTCATGACCCGCGTGCATGAGCAGCTGGTGCGCCCCGGCACCTGCGGCGCGGGCTACAACACCTTGCGTTTCGATGACGAGGTCACCCGCTATAGCCTCTACCGCAACTTTTTCGACCCCTATGCCCGTGAATGGCAGGGCGGCAACAGCCGCTGGGATCTGATCGACATCGTGCGCACCGCCTATGCCCTGCGCCCTGAAGGGATTGTCTGGCCGCAGCAGGACGGTCGCACCAGCTTGCGCCTGGAATTGCTCAGCAAGGCCAATGGCATCGATCACGGCCATGCGCACGAGGCGCTTTCCGACGTGCGGGCAACCATTGCGTTGGCGCGACTGATCCGTGACAAACAGCCCAAGCTGTATGACTGGCTGTTTGAGTTGCGCAGCAAGCACAAAGTCATGGAGCACATTCGCCTGTTGCAGCCGTTGGTGCATATCTCGGGGCGCTTTTCCGCCGAGCGAAATTATATTGGCGTGGTCTTGCCATTGGCCTGGCACCCGCGCAACCGCAATGCACTGATTGTGTGCGACCTGCACTTGGAAACCTTACCTTTAATACGGGAAAGCGCCGAAACATTACGTGAGCGGTTATACACTCGGCGCGATGATCTCAGCGCAGGGCAATTACCGGTGCCCCTGAAGTTGGTGCATATCAATCGCTGCCCAGTACTGGCGCCATTGAAGGTGTTGCGACCGGCCGATCAAGCGCGGCTGGGTATTGACCTGGCAATGTTGCAATCGCGTGGCGAGGCCTTGGCCAGTCAACAGAGCAGTTGGCAAGATAAGCTCGAACACATTTACAGCGGGGAAGAGTTCCCGCCGTGCGAAGATCCCGAACAACAATTGTATGACGGTTTTATCGGAGATCGCGATCGGCGCCTGTGCGAACAGGTGCGGGTGGTCGACCCAGCGCAACTGGGTCATTCGCAGTGGATGTTCGATGACCCGCGGCTACCTGAGTTGTTGTTCCGCTACCGCGCGCGAAATTTCTTTGAAACATTGAATGAACAGGAGCAGCAACGCTGGCTGCTATTTTGCCAGCAACGGTTGAGCGATCCGCGCTGGGGCGCGCCCAACACCCTGGGTGACTTCGAGCAGGCTTGCCAGAGCAGTTGGGCCACGGCCGACGAGGCGGGGCGCCGCGTGCTGGAGGCCTGGCAGGTGCATGTCCAACAATTGAAGACGCAGTTGCAGCTGTAATGTGATTGAGCAAATAAAAACGCCGGCATCAGCCGGCGTTTTTTGCAAAGCGGGTCACGGACATATTAGTCCAGCAGGGTCGCCCAGCTTTCAACCACATCGCCACCCCATTTGGCTTTCCACTCTTTCAGGGTTTTGTGGTTGCCGCCTTTGGTTTCGATCACTTCACCGTTGTGCGGGTTTTTGTATTGCTTGACCTTACGCGCACGCTTGGTGCTGGTGGTCTTGGCGGCGCCACGTGGGGCTTTGCTCAGTTTGGCTTCTGGGTCGAGCAGGGCAATTACGTCACGCAGCGACTTGGAGTATTCACCCATCAGGGTGCGCAGCTTGCCTTCGAATTCCAGCTCTTTTTTCAGCTTGTCATCTTGCGACAGGTTGGCCAGACGCGCTTGCAGTTCTTTGATGGCTTCTTCGGTAGCGCGGTATTCGTTGATCAGGGACATGGCGTGTTCCTTAATGCATGTTCAGAGAGACAGTGTGGGCCAATAATAGACAGGCGATTCTCGCAAGTAAACAATTAATCAGGTAATAAACTGTAATCGACTCGGCAATAACAAGATTCTTTGGTTAAGAAAAATTTACATATGACTTGCCGGTCTCATCAGAACCGATGTGCTTAAGGTCTAATTGTCGCGGCTGCGGGCGGAGGGCTGGTCCGGTCCGGGCAGGCGCCGATGATTACTGCGTTTTTCCTGGCAGCTCGTTAGAATATGCGCCTTTGCGAAGTTCTTGGAGTCTCCCTCATGCGCACCTATCGACTGGTGATTGCCTGCCCCGACCGTGTCGGCATCGTGGCGAAAGTCAGTAATTTCCTGGCCTTGTACAATGGCTGGATCAACGAAGCCAGCCACCACTCCGACGAGCAGAGCGGTTGGTTCTTCATGCGTCATGAGATCCGTGCCGAGTCGCTGCCGTTCGGCATCGAGGCGTTCCGTGAAGCCTTCGCGCCAATCGCCGAAGAGTTCTCGATGATCTGGCGCGTGACTGACTCTGCGCAGAAAAAACGCGTGGTGCTGATGGCCAGCCGCGAGTCGCACTGCCTGGCGGACTTGTTGCACCGCTGGCACACCGATGAGTTGGATTGCGATATCCCCTGCGTGATTTCCAACCACAATGACCTGCGCAGCATGGTCGAGTGGCACGGTATTCCGTTCTTCCACGTTCCGGTCGATCCAAAGGATAAACAGCCGGCGTTCGCCGAAGTGTCGCGCCTGGTCGAAGAGCATGGCGCCGATGTGGTGGTGCTGGCGCGTTACATGCAAATCCTGCCGCCGCAGTTGTGCGAGCAGTTTGCTGAGCGGGTGATCAACATCCACCACAGCTTCTTGCCGTCTTTCGTCGGCGCCAAGCCATACCACCAGGCGGCACTGCGTGGGGTCAAGCTGATCGGCGCGACCTGCCACTACGTTACCGAAGAACTGGATGCCGGCCCGATCATCGAGCAGGACGTGGTTCGCGTTAACCATGCCGACAGCATCGAAGACATGGTCCGCTTTGGGCGTGACGTCGAGAAAATGGTATTGGCGCGCGGCCTGCGTTATCACCTGGAAGACCGCGTCCTGGTGCATGGCAACAAGACCGTGGTGTTCGATTAAGCAAGAGGGCGGGCCGATGGCTGATCCACGCGACAAGGCCGGCGCCAAGGCGCCACCCACCTTGGGCGAAGGCTGCCTGGCCCGCTTCGACCCCGAGGCGCTAAGCGCCGAGGATGGCACCGAATTCCCCGGCGCCGCCGCCCTGTGGCGCCAGCTCAACCCGCCTGATGGCGCCGCCAGCGCTCCAGCAGCGGACGCGCCAGCAGGCAAACGAACACAGGGCCGCCCGCCAGCAGATAAAAGTAGTAGGTAACCGCGCGCCAGATCAGGATCGCGGCGGCCGCGGTCGAGCTGCCCACCAACGGCGTCAACAGGCTCGCCGAGGTCAGCTCGGCGGCACCTGCGCCACCTGGCAGCAGGCTGAACTGGCCGGCGCTGAGCGAGAGCATCTGCACCAGAAAGCTCGGTATCCACGACAGCTCCACGCCCAATCCGCGCAATACCAGGTACAGCACGCTGTAGCGCAGGCTCCAATGCACGCAGGTCAGGCTGAACACCAGCGCCAAGGTCCGTTTGGGTAGCCGCCAGGTCTCAGCCAAGGCCTGCACGAAATGCAGCAACTTGCGCGCCCAGCGTCGGCGCCGATGCACGGCCATGCCCAGTCGCCGCAAAAGCCGGCCATTGAAACGCATGACGGCGCGCCGATAGCGCAGCAAGCCCAACACGCACGCCAAGGCGATACACAGCATCAGCGCGCTGCCCAGCAGCATGCTCTCTTGACTGTGTCCCAGGCTGTGGAACAGCGCATAACCGGCGATGGCCAGCATGGCGCAGAAGAAGAACAGCAGATCGTTCAACTGATCCATGGCGAACACCGCGCCACTGCGCGCTGGGCCGATCCGTTCACGTGCCAGCAGGGCCATCAAGGTCAAGGGGCCGCCGCTGCCTGCGGGGGTGGTGCAGATGGCGAACTCGGTGGCCATGATTACCCCAAGGCTGCGCACCCGGCCTAATTGGGCGCCTTGCTGGCCGAGTAGCAGGCGCAGGCGCAGGGCATTGATGATCCAGCACAGCAGGATCATCCCCAGCAGCGTCAGCATCAGCCCAGGGGCGAAGGTTTTCAGTCTTGGCAGCAACTCACTGCCCCCCAGCAGGGCTGGCACCAGCACGGCGAACAGCAGTGCCAGGGCCAACCAGCCAAGGCGATTCATGCTGCGATCTGGCGTTCGAGCCAGGCCGATTTGGTCAAGGGTTGGCGACCTTGCGCCATCAGCGTTTGCAGTGCGTTTAGCCAATAGTTTCGAGAGCTGGGGTGGCGCATGTCGACAGGGTGCAGGCCCAGGCGCACGGTCGGCGCTTCATGCCAGCGTCGGCGCTGCCAGTCGCAAACCACCCGTGACAGACCCCGGCGCCAGGCGCTGCGGGCGCTCCAAACCAAGCCAGGGGCTTCGATCGCGGTGAACTCAGGCAAGCGGTACAGGTGCTGTGGTGTGCTGGTGTAGCGCAACGGCAACTGGCGCAACGCCTGGCGCGTGCCTTCGCTCATCAACCAGGCCGGGGCAACGAAGCCTGCCACCGGCCAGCCCTGGCTATTGAACAGCTCAAGCCCTGCTTGCAGGCGTTGCATCGCCTGGGCTTGGTCGAGCCCATAGAACTCGCCTTCGTGGGTGTAGATCCGGCGCATGAAATAGTCGCGGCTGCTGCGTGGCGGCGGGCCGTCGTCGGCATGGTAATAGCCATGCAGGGCTAGCTCGTCACCTTGACGCAAGCGTCGTTCGAGCAGCTGGCAGAAGCTGGGTGAACGGCTCAGGGCGTTGCGATGGTGAAAGTCCGGGACCACCAGCCACGTCATGGGCACATCGCCCAGTTGGTCGACGGCCTCGACGAAGGGCTGGTAGTCGGGCCAGGTCTCGGGGGCAACATCGTGCAACACCAGCATCAGGCTGCGTGGGCTCGGATTGGCCGGTTCAGGCATGGGCGCGGACCTGTGGCTGGTGGCCGAGAACCGCCTGGTAGTGCTGCAGCAGGCCGTTGACCACGTTGTCCCAGGAATAATGCTGCTCGACATGCCGGCGCGCCTGCAGGCCCAGTTTGCGCACGCCGTCTTCGAAGACCTCGCGCACCGTCGCCGCCATCGCCAGGCTGTCGTTGGGCGCGCACAGGCGGCCGCACTGCTCGTTGACGATCTCGCCAAACGCGCCGGCACGCACCGCCACCACTGGGGTGGCGCTGGCCATGGCTTCGAGGATGACCAGACCGAAGGTTTCCTGGTCGCCGGCGTGCACCAGCAGGTCGGCGCTGGCGATGAGCCGGGCGACTTCCTGCGGGGCGCAGAACTGATTGATCACACTGACGTTGTCCGGCACGTTGGCCGGCATCCCCGAGCCCACCAGCAGCAGGTGATAGTGGCGGCCCAGCTGGCGCATGCAGTCGAGCAGAACCGGCAGGTTCTTCTCGCGCGAACCGCGCCCGGCGAACACCAGCAGGCGGGTGGTGTCGGCGATGCCCAGTTCAGCACGCAGACGGCTGTCGCGATGTTCGGGATTGAAGGTTGCGAGGTCGACGCCCAGCCGCTGTACGTGCACTTCCTTGACGCCGAGCCTGCGCAGTTTGTCGGCCATCACCTGGCTTGGCGCCAGGACCCGGTCGAAGTTGCCGTAGAGCTTGCTGACGTAGGCTTCGACATTGGGCGTGAACCAGTTGCCCATGCGGTTGCCGACCAGCAGCGGCAGGTCGGAGTGGTAGAAGCCGATCACCGGCACTTCAAGCTTGCGCCGCGCCTCCAGTGCCGCCCAAGCGGTCAAATAGGGGTCGCCCACTTCAATCAAGTCGGGTTGCAGTTCGCGCAGTACGTTGCACCAAGGCGCCAGGCGAACCGGGAAACGGTAGCCTTTGCCAAACGGCAGGGGCGGGGCGGGGACTTGGTACACGCCATCGGTATGGCTGGCGCTGGCGCCGGGGATCAACAGGCTGTGGCGTACGCCAGGCATGGCATCGAGGCGGCGGTGTTTGGCATCAAGATAGGTACGTACGCCGCCGCTGGCCGGGGCGTAGAACATGGTGATGTCAGCAATGTGCACGATCAGCATCCCTCCGGGATCGTCTTCGGGTCTGTCATCCGGCTGAAGCAGCCGGCGATGACGCGCCTAAAGGTTGACCTCTCAGAAGAATAGTTTGTTCGATCGAGGTTTGGAGGGAGGTACTGCAAACAGAGTCGCCCGTTTCTCGGGCAAGCCCGCTTACATAGACCGCTCAGGCCGTGAAGCCGGTGCGGTCCCTGTAGGAGCGGGCTCGCCCGCGAAACGGGCGACGCGCTAGCTCAATTTAGATGCGGAAACTGCCCACCAACTGCTTCAGTCGACCCGCCTGCTGCTCCAGGTCCGAACATGCCCGCAGGGTAGCCTGCAAGTTCTCCACGCCCTCCTGGTTAAGCATGTTGATCTCGCTGATGTCCATGTTGATCGACTCGACCACCGCCGTCTGCTCCTCGGTAGCCGTCGCCACCGACTGGTTCATGCCGTCGATTTCGCCAATGCGCACGGTGACGCTTTCCAAGCGCTCGCCGGCTTGGTTGGCGATCTGCATGCTGTCCTGGCTGTGCCGCTGGCTCTGGCCCATGGTCTCGACCGATTCCCGCGCGCCGACTTGCAGCTCCTCGATCATGGTCTGTACCTGTTGCGCCGATTCCTGGGTGCGGTGGGCCAGGTTACGGACCTCATCGGCCACCACCGCGAAACCACGACCGGCCTCGCCAGCGCGCGCCGCTTCGATCGCGGCGTTCAACGCCAGCAGGTTGGTCTGTTGCGAAATGCTGGTGATCACTTCCAGAATCTGGCCGATGTTGACCGTCTTGCTGTTGAGCGTCTCGATATGGCCGCTGGAGGTAACGATCAGGTCCGACAGGCGATTCATCGCCTCGATGTTGCGATCCACGACCTGCTGCCCTTCTTCGGCGAGCAAGCGCGCGGAGCTGGCGTGTTGCGAGGCCTGGGCGGCGTTACCGGCAATCTCCTGAGCGGCGGCGCCGAGCTCGTTGATGGCCGCAGCGACGCTGTTGGTGCGGTTGGATTGCTCGTCGGAGTTGCTCATCGACGAGTTGGAGGCGCTGATCACCCGCAACGCCACCTCGTTGACTTGCTCGGTGGCCGAGGACACTTCGCGGATCGAGCCGTGGATACGCTCGACGAACCGGTTGAAGGCGCTGCCGAGGATGCCGAATTCATCCTGGCTATGGATGGTCAGGCGCTTGGTCAGGTCGCCTTCGCCCTGGGCGATGTCTTCCATGGCGCGGGTCATGGTCAGCAACGGTTGCATCAAGACCCGGATCAGCAGGCCCAGCAGGCCAATGATGATCACCACCGCCACTACAGTGGCGATCACCGCCGAGGTGCGGAAGGTACTGAGCATCGAGAAGGCTTTGTCTTTGTCTACCGACAGGCCGATGTACCAGTTGGCCGAAGGCAGGCCCTTGATCGGGGTGAAGGTCAACAGGCGCGTCTGGCCGTCGGCTTGCACTTCGGTCAGCTCACCGGAGAGTTTCGGCGTATTGTGCGGGAACTGGTCGGCCAGCGATTTCATCACCAGGTCTTTGTCCGGGTGGACCAGGATCTTGCCTTGGTCATTGACCAGGAAGGCGTAGCCCATGCCGCCAAAGTTCAGCGAGTTGATGATTTCGACCAAACCGTCGAGGGCCAGGTCGCCACCGACCACGCCAACCGAGCTGGACACATTGCTGAGAATGCCGATGACCATCTTGTTGGTGGTCAGGTCGATGTAGGGTTCGGTAAGAATCGCACCGCTGGCATTCATGCCGTCCTTGTACCAGGGGCGGGTGCGCGGGTCGTAGCCGTCAGGCATCTGCGAGTCCGGACGGACGCTGAAGCCACCGTCGACCTTACCCAGATAAACAGTGAGGAAGCTTGAGATCAGCGCGTTCTGGCCCATCAGGGTTTCGGCGTTGCTCGGCTGCTGGGCGATGTTCTGCGCCAGGTTCTCGACCAACTTGATGCGACCATCGAACAGGTTGCGGATGTTGGTCGAAGTGGACTTACCCATTTCAGCCAGATAATTCTCCAGGTCCTGGCGAATCGCATTACGCTGGAGGTAATCGTTGTAGAGAGTGAAGAGGCTGAAGGCGAGCATCACGATCAGTGAGGCGGCCAAGAGGATCTTATGGCTGAAACGTAGGCTTTTGTTCATGGCGTAATCGGTTCCGCTAAGGTATTTATCGGGTCGTTCGCACAAAGAGCTGGTAAACAGTGCAACAAGTCCCGCTAGTCCTTTTTTGGGATGTTCCTGTCTTAAGGGTGAATATCACCCAGAGATATCGGCCGTTATCGGGCAAAGCTTGAGCAGAGGATGAAACAAGATGTCGGATTCTTCGCAAATAGTTGTAGGAGCAGGCCCTGATGGCCAGCCTGTCAGCCAAGCCATGCGCCTGGCCAACCGACATGGCTTGGTGGCAGGCGCGACGGGGACCGGCAAGACCGTGACCTTGCAGCACCTGGCCGAGGTGTTCAGTGATGCTGGGGTGGCGGTCTTTGCCGCCGATGTAAAGGGCGACTTGTGCGGCCTGGGCGCGGCAGGCGCGCCGCAGGGCAAGGTGGCCGAGCGAATCGCTGGCATGCCGTGGTTGGGCCATACCCCCAAAGCGTATCCGGTGACCTTGTGGGATATCGCCGGACAGTCGGGTCATCCATTGCGCACCACCCTCAGCGAAATGGGGCCGCTGCTGCTGGGCAACTTGCTCGAGCTGACCGACAGCCAGCAGGCGGCACTGTACGCGGCGTTCAAGGTGGCCGACCGCGATGGCCTGTTGCTGCTCGATCTGAAAGACCTCAAGGCCCTGCTCAACCATCTCAAAGACAACCCGCAGGTGCTCGGCGAAGACAGCGCGTTGATGACCAGTGGCTCGACCCAGGCGCTACTGCGGCGTCTGGCGACCCTGGAGCAGCAGGGCGCCGAAGCGCTGTTCGGTGAGCCGGCGCTGCAACTTGAGGACCTGTTGCAGCCTGATGCTCAAGGGCGCGGGCGCATACATCTGCTCGATGCCAGCCGCTTGGTGCACGAAGCGCCGAAGGTGTACGCGACCTTCCTGCTGTGGTTGCTGGCCGAATTGTTCGAGCAACTGCCAGAACGTGGCGATGCTGACAAACCGGTGCTGGCGCTGTTCTTCGATGAAGCGCACTTGTTGTTCAATGACACGCCCAAGGCCCTGCAGGATCGCTTGGAGCAAGTCGTGCGCTTGATTCGCTCCAAGGGCGTTGGGGTGTACTTCGTTACCCAGTCGCCCGGTGATTTGCCCGATGCGGTACTGGCCCAGTTGGGCTTGCGTATTCAGCATGGGTTGCGGGCGTTCACCGCCAAGGAGCAGAAGTCGCTCAAGGCTGTGGCTGATGGCTTTCGGCCTAACCCTGCCTTCGATTCGCTGGCCGTGCTCACTGAACTTGGGATTGGCGAGGCGTTGGTCGGCACGCTCGAAGACAGAGGTACGCCGGCGATGGTCCAGCGCGTTTTGATCGCACCACCGCAGTCGCGCATCGGACCGTTGACTGCGGCCGAGCGCAGTGCGCTGGTGGCCTCTTCGTCGTTGATTGGTCGCTATGACAAACCGATCGATCGCGAGTCGGCGTACGAGATGCTCACCCAGCGCAAGGGCGAGCCGGTGGAGCCGGCGCCGCAGCCTAAAGTCGAGCAAGACAGCTTTGCCGACAAGGCTGGCGAGTTCTTGCAGGGCGCGGCGGGGCAGGCGATCAAGTCGGCGGTGCGCCAGGCGGCGAATCAGTTGGGCCGGCAGTTGGTGCGAGGGTTGATGGGCTCGTTGCTGGGTGGCAAGCGGCGCTGACGATGTCTGCGTGCTGCTCGTACTAGCGTGTGGGCTTGCTGAGGCTATCGCGGGGCAAGCCCGCTCCCACGTTTTGTCATGTGTACGAAAAAAGGCGCCCGAAGGCGCCTTTTTCACATTACTGCACAGCGACTCAGCTAATCGCCTTGGTCGCCAGCCAGAACAACCCGGCAGACAGGCCCACGGTGGCCGGCAGGGTCAGTACCCAGGCCAGCAGAATGGTCCTGACGGTGCCGCCTTGCAGGCCGCTCTTGTTCGCCACCATGGTACCGGCGACACCCGACGACAATACGTGGGTAGTCGATACCGGCAGGCTGAACACGTTGGCCATGCCGATGGCGCACGCCGCCGTGATCTGTGCCGACATGCCTTGGGCATAAGTCATGCCTTGCTTGCCGATCTTCTCGCCAACGGTCAGTACCACGCGCTTCCAGCCCACCATGGTACCCAGGCCCAAGGCCAGGGCGACGGCCACGATTACCCAGAACGGTGCATATTCGGTGGTGGCGGTCAGGTCTTTGCGCAGTTTTTCCAGGTCGGCCTTCTCGCGCGGCTCAAGGCCCGGCAGCTTGCCAACCTTCTTCGCCGTGTCGTCCAGGCACAGCAGGTAACGACGCACTTCCACACGCTTCTCGGCGTTCAGGTCGCGGTAGTCGGTGACGCCTTTAAGCGAAGACTGCAATGCGGCAATGGTCGGCTCGGTCTGCTGCGGGTTGCAGCTGAACTGCTCTGGCAGGTCGCTGGACTTGGCTTTGCCCAGGGCCAGGTACTCGCCCAGGGTCGCTTCGTTGCGCTGGTAGAACTGGCTCAGGTGCAGGGTAGCGTCGCGGGTGCGCTCGATCTGGTAAGTGGTGCTGTTCAGGTCGAGGACAAACTTGGCCGGAACGATACCGATCAGTACCAGCATGATCAGGCCGATGCCTTTCTGGCCATCGTTGGAGCCGTGCACGAAGCTGACGCCCATGGCCGAGATCACCAGCACCAGACGGTTCCAGAACGGCGGGTGCTTCTTGTCGTCGAGCTTGCGCCGTTGCTCTGGGGTCTTGTGCATCTTCGACAGCGGGCGCCACCACTTCAGGCCCAGCAGGACCAGCGCGGCAACGGCAAAGCCGGCCATTGGCGAGAGTACCAGCGACATGCCGATGTCGATCGCCTTCTGCCAGTTGACGCCATCACCCAGCGGGATGTCGCTGATCAGCGCATTGGCCAGGCCCACACCGAGGATCGAGCCGATCAGGGTGTGCGAGCTGGACGCGGGGATGCCGAAGTACCAGGTGCCCAGGTTCCAGGTGATGGCCGCGGCCAGCAACGAGAAGACCATGGCCAGGCCGTGACCGGTGTTCACATTGATCAGCAGTTCGACCGGCAGCAGGTGGACGATGGCATAGGCCACGCCAACGCCGCCGAGCAAAACCCCGAGGAAATTGAACACGCCGGAGAAGAACACGGCCAGGTGCGGTGGCATGGCTTTGGTATAGATGACAGTGGCTACCGCGTTAGCGGTGTCATGAAAGCCATTGATGAACTCGAATGCGAGCACGAAGGTCAGTGCGAGCACCAAGCTCACCACTACCCAGGCATCCAGTCCGCTGAATAAATCGATCATGAAGGTTTTCTGGCGGTCGTAGGGGGGCCGGATTATGCCAGAAAACCTTGGCAATCGATGCACCCCCGACAGACCGATGGTGTCTTCAGGCGGTTAGCAAACCCGTGGCAATAGCAGGCTTTCGGCAACATTAATGCCGATAAAAATCGCTAATTTCGGCAAAATGGTGCGATTTTTCGAAATCTATCAGGCGCAAGAGGCGTTAAAACGGGCGTATGAAATTTGTGTAATTCCATTTCATGCGCGTCATTTGAGTAACGATCTGTCAGCCGCTTGGCCTAGTCACATGCCGGGCCGTAGCGTCAGGATTCGTCGCTGCGCAAATCCTTTTCCATCTTTTCCAGTTCCTGGGCGAATACCTGGTCCTGGACGGTGGCTCGCTTGCGCCACGGTTTGCGTTCCGGCTCCGGTTGCGCCGCATACGTGGTGACTTCACCACCATAAACATCCTTGTAACGTTCAGCCTGGCGCTCGAGTTCTGCGCGCAGTTCATCTTTCGTCACAGTAGTACCTGAATAGTATGAGAGTTGGCTCCGGCTCGGCATGCAAAGTTACGCATGCGGCTACGCAACCAGAGCGAAATCGCTGTCGCAGCAACAGTGGTCCAAAAGGTGCGAAGGCACTTGATCAAACCGTAACAGTTTTAAGCTGTTCACCTGGCGAACTGGCAAACACCCTATGCAAAGAGACAGTTGGGGCTAACGCCTACGTGTTGATCACGGCCAGCAGACTGATTATAGCAATCGGCAACTCATCGATCATCGCTCTTTACGGGTAACTGACACAAGCACTCAAAGTTGTTCATACGACTATCGACTCGGCTAGCGAATCGGTCAGAAGTTTGAGTTGAGCGGGTGCAGAAAGTTCGCTGGAACGCGAGGGGAGGTAAAACGGCCTCGTGGTGACGAGGCCGTGCCTGGGGACTTCTACGGTGGGTACCTGACCAGTCTCTCCAAAGAAGCCACATGTGGCATGAGAAAGGTATAAGCAAAAGTGTCAGCGGTCAATTGCGATTATCGGCCGTTCGTTCGATAATCGCACGAACGACAGATTTTTTTGAGGTCAGCCATGAGCGACGAAAACCTGCCCAAGGACGCCCCGGTACAGGAAAGAGCCAGTTCCCCCGCAATGGCGCCTCCGATCGTGGCGTCGCCCGCCAAGCGCATTCAGGCGTTCACTGGCGATCCGGACTTCATGACCTCTCTGGCCCGGGGCCTGGCGGTCATCCAGGCGTTCCAGGAGCGCAAACGCCACCTGACCATCGCCCAGATCAGCCACCGCACCGAGATCCCTCGCGCAGCCGTGCGGCGATGCCTGCATACCTTGATAAAGTTGGGTTATGCCACGACCAACGGTCGTACCTACTCATTGCTGCCCAAGGTTTTGACCCTGGGCCATGCCTACCTGTCGTCGACGCCGTTGGCGGTCTCGGCGCAGCCTTATCTGGATCGCATCAGTGACCAACTGCATGAGGCGGCCAACATGGCCACCCTGGAAGGTGATGACATCCTTTATATAGCGCGTTCGGCCACGGTGGAGCGGCTTATCTCGGTCGATTTGTCGGTCGGTGGTCGGCTGCCGGCCTATTGCACCTCGATGGGGCGCATTCTGCTGGCGGCGTTGGATGACACCAGCCTGCGCGAATACCTCGACCGTGCCGACCTCAAGGCGCGTACCAGCCGTACCCTGCATGATCCGGAGTCGCTGTTTGCCTGCATCCAGCAGGTGCGGGCCCAGGGTTGGTGTGTGGTTGACCAGGAATTGGAACAGGGCCTGCGCTCAATTGCCGTGCCGATCTATGACGCCTCGGGCCAGGTGCTGGCGGCGTTGAACGTCAGTACCCATGTCGGACGGGTGACTCGCAGTGAGCTGGAGCAGCGGTTTTTGCCGATCCTGTTGGCTTCGAGCCGGGACCTGTGCACCCAGCTGTTCGGATAAGCGCTACGTCGGCGCGGCTGCGGATGTTGGCTACGTGGGAGCGGGCTTGTCCCGCGATAGCGGCTGCGCGATCAATAACGCTATCGCGGGGCAAGCCCGCTCCCACGCTAGCCGACATCTGCGCTCGAACTGCTGCAGTCGACTGCACACTGATGTTGTTCGATAAACGCACAAACTCGTCTCCACCGAATTGCGCAGCGCCGGCCCGCTGATTAATGTCTTTCGCAACGGTCGGCTTTGCCGACCGAACAAGAACAACATGCGAGAGGCACACCCCATGACCACTGTCCTTTCTGTGCTGCGGCCGCACCCGCACGCAGTACCGTTGTATCCAGGCTGACGCACGGCCATAACTCCCGACCCTCGATACCTGCGCAGCCACTTGCGTCAGGATCCTGCCTGCGCCGCTTTCCTGGATAACAACAATGAACAAACCGCAAACCACTGTCGGCAATTGTCTCGACGTCCAATCGTTCATCAATGATCAGCCGCTGTCGCGCTACCAATGGCGGGTGGTGATCCTGTGTTTTTTGATCGTATTCCTCGATGGCCTGGACACCGCGGCCATGGGCTTCATTGCTCCGGCGCTATCCCAGGAATGGGGTATCGACCGCGCCAGCCTCGGCCCGGTGATGAGTGCCGCGCTGATCGGCATGGTGTTTGGCGCATTGGGTTCCGGCCCATTGGCCGACCGCTTCGGCCGTAAAGGTGTGCTGGTTGGCGCGGTGCTGGTGTTCGGCGGTTTTAGCCTGGCCTCGGCCTATGCCACCAATGTCGACCAACTGCTGGTACTGCGTTTTCTCACTGGACTGGGCCTGGGTGCTGGTATGCCCAATGCCACCACCTTGCTCTCCGAGTACACCCCGGAACGACTCAAGTCGCTGTTGGTGACCAGCATGTTCTGCGGCTTCAACCTCGGCATGGCCGGTGGCGGCTTCATCTCGGCCAAGCTGATCCCGGCCTATGGCTGGCACAGCCTGCTGGTGATTGGCGGTGTGCTGCCGCTGCTGCTGGCGGTGGTGCTGCTGGTGTGGCTGCCGGAATCGGCGCGGTTCTTGGTGGTGCGCAATCGCGGCACCGACAAGGTGCGCAAAACCCTGGCGCCGATCGCCCCTGCCGTGGTCGCCCAGGCTGCCAGTTTCAGTGTGCCTGAGCAGAAGGCGGTGGCAGCGCGCAACGTGTTTGCGGTGATCTTCTCTGGCACATACGGCCTGGGCACGATGTTGCTGTGGCTGACCTACTTCATGGGCCTGGTGATCGTCTATCTGCTGACCAGCTGGCTGCCGACGCTGATGCGCGACAGTGGCGCGAGCATGGAGGAGGCCGCTTTCATCGGCGCACTGTTCCAGTTCGGCGGCGTGCTTAGCGCAGTCGCGGTGGGCTGGGCGATGGACCGCTTCAACCCGCACAAGGTCATCGGCCTGTTCTACCTGCTGGCCGGGGTATTCGCCTACGCCGTGGGGCAGAGCCTGGGCAACATGACCCTGCTTGCCACCCTGGTGCTGGTGGCCGGCATGTGCGTGAACGGTGCGCAGTCGGCCATGCCGTCGCTGGCGGCGCGGTTCTACCCGACCCAGGGACGCGCCACCGGCGTGTCGTGGATGCTCGGCATTGGTCGCTTTGGCGCCATTCTCGGTGCTTGGAGTGGGGCGACCTTGCTCGGGCTGGGTTGGAATTTCGAACAAGTGCTGACTGCGTTGTTGGTGCCGGCGGCGTTGGCGACCGTGGGCGTGATCGTCAAGGGCTTGGTGAGTCACGCTGACGCGACCTGACTCTGCAAACCACAACGACTCTGTAGGCGCGGGGCAAGCCCGCTCCCGCAGGGGTTGAGGGTCTTGGGGTGAATGGATAGCACGATAACAAATGGTTCGATAATCGCACAAGTAATCGATTATCGGATTGTGCGCCACCCTCCAGTCTCCTTAATCTGAGCTCAACGCAGCACCCTGACCAGGAGTCTCCAATGGCAGCAATCCTCTCGCTTCACGAGGCCGTGAAGCAATTCATCCAGGACGGCGACACCGTCGCCCTCGAAGGCTTCACCCACCTGATCCCGACCGCAGCCGGCCACGAGATCATCCGCCAGGGCAAGCGCGACCTGACCCTGGTGCGCATGACCCCGGACCTGATCTACGACCAATTGATCGGCGCCGGCTGCGCCAGCAAGCTGATCTTCTCCTGGGGTGGTAACCCAGGCGTCGGGTCGCTGCACCGCCTGCGCGATGCGGTCGAGAAGCACTGGCCGCATGCGATCGAGATCGAAGAGCACAGCCACGCGGACTTGGCCAACGCCTATGTCGCGGGTGCCTCGGGCCTGCCGTTCGCGGTGCTGCGCGCCTACGCCGGTTCCGACCTGCCCAAGGTCAACCCGCTGATCAAGAGCGTCACTTGCCCGTTCACCGGCGAAGTGCTCGCTGCCGTGCCGTCGGTGCGCCCGGATGTGACCGTGATCCACGCGCAGAAGGCCGACCGCAAAGGCAACGTGCTGCTGTGGGGCATTCTCGGTGTGCAGAAAGAAGCGGCCCTGGCGGCCAAACGGTGCATCGTCACCGTCGAGGAAATCGTCGACGACCTGCAAGCGCCAATGAACGCCTGTGTGCTGCCGACCTGGGCGCTGTCGGCGGTGTGCCTGGTGCCGGGTGGCGCCCACCCGTCCTATGCCCATGGCTACTACGAGCGCGACAACCGCTTCTACCAGGCCTGGGACCCGATTGCCCGTGACCGTGAGTCGTTCACCGCCTGGATCGATAGCTACATCCGCGGCACCGCCGACTTCAATGAATTCAAGGCCAAGCTGGCCAGCACTGCGGAGGCCGCGCAATGAGCTACTCCACTTCCGAAATGATGACTGTCGCCGCTGCCCGTCGCCTGCGCAACGGTGCGGTCTGCTTCGTCGGTATCGGCCTGCCGTCCAAGGCTGCCAACCTGGCGCGCCTGACCTCGTCGCCCGACGTCGTGCTGATCTATGAATCTGGCCCGATTGGCGCCAAGCCGAGCGTGCTGCCGCTGTCGATCGGCGACGGCGAGCTGGCGGAAACCGCCGACACCGTGGTGCCGACCGGCGAAATTTTCCGCTACTGGCTGCAGGGCGGACGCATCGACGTGGGCTTCCTCGGCGCCGCCCAGGTCGACCGCTTCGGCAACATCAATACCACCGTGGTCGGTGACTACCACGCCCCGCGCACCCGTTTGCCGGGTGCCGGTGGTGCGCCGGAAATCGCCGGTTCCGCCAAGCAAGTGCTGATCATCCTCAAGCAATCGCCACGCGCGTTTGTCGACAAGCTGGACTTCATCACCTCGGTCGGCCACGGCGAGGGTGGCGACTCGCGTAAACGCCTGGGCCTGCCTGGTGAAGGCCCGGTCGGCATCATCACCGACCTGTGCATCATGGAGCCGGAAGCCGGCACCCACGAATTCGTGGTCACCTCGATTCACCCTGGTGTGACCCGCGAACAGATCATTGCCGCCACCGGCTGGGCGATCCGCTTTGCCGATGACGTGCAGACCACCGCCGCGCCAAACGAGGTCGAGCTGACCGCGCTGCGTGATCTTGAACAGCGCACCGCTGCCGCCCACGGCCAGAAGCCAGGAGAAGCCTGATGCGTGACGTGTTCATCTGTGATGCCATCCGCACCCCGATCGGCCGCTTCGGCGGCGCCCTGGCCGGCGTGCGCGCCGATGACCTGGCAGCAGTGCCGCTCAAGGCGCTGATCGAGCGTAACCCGTCGGTGCAGTGGGATCAGGTCGACGAAGTGTTCTTCGGCTGCGCCAACCAGGCCGGCGAAGACAACCGCAACGTCGCGCGCATGGCCCTGCTGCTGGCGGGCCTGCCCGAGAGCATTCCTGGGGTGACCCTCAACCGCCTGTGCGCTTCGGGTATGGATGCAATTGGCACGGCGTTTCGCGCCATTGCCAGTGGCGAGATGGAGCTGGCGATTGCCGGTGGTGTCGAGTCGATGTCGCGCGCGCCGTTCGTCATGGGCAAGGCCGAGAGTGGTTACTCGCGCAACATGAAGCTTGAGGACACCACCATCGGTTGGCGTTTCATCAACCCGCTGATGAAGAGCCAGTACGGCGTCGACTCGATGCCCGAGACGGCCGACAACGTCGCTGACGACTATCAGGTTTCCCGCGCGGATCAAGACGCCTTCGCCCTGCGCAGCCAGCAAAAGGCAGCAGCGGCGCAGGCTGCAGGTTTCTTCGCGCAAGAGATCGTGCCAGTGCGCATTGCCCACAAGAAGGGCGAGACCGTGGTCGAGCACGACGAGCACCTGCGCCCGGATACCACCCTCGAAGCACTGAGCAAACTCAAGCCAGTCAACGGCCCGGACAAGACCGTCACTGCGGGCAACGCCTCGGGCGTCAACGACGGCGCCGCCGCGTTGATCCTGGCGTCGGCAGAAGCGGTGAAGAAACATGGCTTGACCCCGCGGGCACGGGTTCTGGGCATGGCCAGTGGCGGTGTCGCGCCGCGAGTGATGGGCATCGGCCCGGTGCCGGCAGTGCGCAAACTGACCGAGCGCCTGGGCGTTGCCGTGGCCGACTTCGACGTGATCGAACTCAACGAAGCGTTCGCCAGCCAAGGCTTGGCAGTGCTGCGCGAGTTGGGTGTGGCCGATGACGCACCGCAGGTAAACCCCAATGGTGGCGCGATTGCCCTGGGCCATCCGTTGGGCATGAGCGGCGCACGGCTGGTGCTGACTGCGCTGCATCAGTTGGAGAAAAGCGGCGGGCGTAAGGGCCTGGCGACCATGTGCGTAGGTGTTGGCCAAGGGCTGGCGCTGGCCATAGAGCGGGTTTGAGCAGCTCTGGCCGCATCGCGGGGCAAGCCCGCTGCCACGGGAACCACTATCCCGTGGGAGCGGGCTTGCCCCGCGATGGGGCTTGCAAAACCCGACCATGGCCGGGTAGCGGAACGAGAGTGTAACTGGGTATGTCTAGACTCTCAGTGACCCTCCAGGAGTAAAACCACCATGACCTCAACCTATTACACCGGCGAAGAACGCTCCAAGCGCATCTTCGCTATCGTCGGTGCCTCTTCAGGCAACCTGGTGGAATGGTTCGACTTCTACGTCTACGCCTTCTGCGCCATCTATTTCGCCCCGGCGTTCTTCCCTTCCGACAACCCGACCGTGCAGTTGCTCAATACCGCAGGCGTATTCGCCGCGGGCTTCTTGATGCGCCCCATCGGTGGCTGGATCTTCGGCCGCCTGGCTGACCGTCATGGGCGCAAGAATTCGCTGATGGTCTCGGTGCTGATGATGTGCTTCGGCTCGCTGATCATCGCCTGCCTGCCGACCTACTCCAGCATCGGTGCCTGGGCGCCGGCGTTGCTGCTGTTGGCGCGCCTGATCCAGGGCCTGTCGGTGGGTGGCGAATACGGCACCACCGCTACCTACATGAGTGAAGTCGCCTTGCGCGGCCAGCGCGGTTTCTTCGCCTCGTTCCAGTACGTCACCCTGATCGGCGGCCAGTTGCTGGCGGTGTTGGTGGTGGTGATCCTGCAGCAGTTGCTCAGCGAAGAAGAACTGCGTGCCTGGGGCTGGCGCATTCCGTTCGTGGTGGGTGCCGTCGCTGCCCTGATCTCGCTGATGCTGCGCCGTTCGCTGAAAGAAACCAGCAGCGCCGAAACCCGCCAGGACAAAGACGCCGGCAGTGTCAGCGGCTTGTTCCGCAACCACGCTGCGGCGTTCATCACCGTCCTGGGCTACACCGCTGGCGGATCGCTGATCTTCTACACCTTCACCACCTACATGCAGAAATATCTGGTCAACACCGCCGGGATGCCCGCCAAGGACGCCAGTTTCGTCATGACCGGCGCGCTGTTCCTGTTCATGATCCTGCAGCCGTTGTTCGGCATGCTCTCCGACCGCATTGGCCGGCGTAACTCGATGCTCCTGTTCGGCGCTTTGGGCACTGTCTTCACCGTGCCGCTGCTGATGGCGCTGAAGACCGTGACCAGCCCATTCATGGCCTTCGTGCTGATTACCCTGGCCTTGTGTATCGTCAGTTTCTACACCTCCATCAGCGGCCTGGTGAAGGCCGAGATGTTCCCGCCGCAAGTGCGCGCCCTGGGCGTGGGCCTGGCCTATGCCGTGGCGAACGCGGTGTTCGGCGGTTCGGCCGAATATGTCGCATTGGGCTTGAAAACCCTGGGGATGGAGAACACCTTCTACTGGTACGTGACCGCCATGATGGCGGTGGCCTTCCTGTTCAGCCTGCGCCTGCCCAAGCAAGCGGCCTACCTGCACCATGATCACTAAGGACTCGCGATGACCCACCGAGCGGACAACCAGCTGTTCGACGCCTACTTCACTGCACCGGCCATGCGCGAGATTTTCTCCGACCGTGGCCGCCTGCAAGGCATGCTCGACTTCGAGGCCGCCCTGGCGCGGGCCGAAGCCGCTGCAGGGTTGGTGCCGCACACTGCGGTGCCGGCCATCGAGGCGGCATGCAAGGCCGAGCGCTATGACGCCCGCGCCCTGGCCGATGCCATCGCCACGGCAGGTAACTCGGCGATTCCGCTGGTCAAGGCGCTGGGCAGGGTGGTCGCCAGCGGCGTACCAGACGCCGAGCGCTACGTGCACCTAGGCGCGACCAGCCAGGACGCCATGGACAGCGGGCTGGTGCTGCAACTGCGCGATGCGCTCGAGCTGATCGAAGCCGATCTGGCCACGTTGGCCGATACCCTGGCCCGCCAGGCCCTGCAACACGCTGACACGCCACTGGTGGGGCGCACCTGGTTGCAGCACGCAACGCCGGTGACCCTGGGGATGAAATTGGCCGGCGTACTCGGCGCCTTGACCCGCCACCGCCAGCGCCTCAAAGAGCTGAGCCCACGCTTGCTCTGCCTGCAATTCGGCGGTGCCTCCGGCAGCCTCGCGGCGCTGGGCAGCAAGGCGCTGCCAGTGGCCGAGGCGCTGGCCGAGCAGCTCAAGCTGAGCCTGCCTGAGCAACCTTGGCATACCCACCGCGATCGCCTGGTGGAGTTCGCCTCGGTGCTGGGGCTGGTGGCGGGCAGCCTGGGCAAGTTCGGCCGCGACATCAGCTTGCTGATGCAGACCGAAGCGGGGGAGGTGTTCGAGCCTTCCGCGCCGGGCAAGGGCGGCTCTTCGACCATGCCGCACAAGCGCAATCCGGTTGGCGCGGCCGTGTTGATCGGCGCCGCCACGCGGGTGCCGGGCCTGTTGTCGACGCTGTTCGCCGCCATGCCCCAGGAGCACGAGCGCAGCCTTGGCCTGTGGCACGCCGAATGGGAAACCTTGCCGGATATCTGCTGCCTGGTGTCTGGCGCCCTGCGCCAGGCCCAGGTGATCGCCGAGGGGATGCAGGTGGATGCCGAACGCATGCGCCGCAACCTCGACCTGACTCAGGGCCTGGTGTTGGCCGAAGCGGTCAGTATCGTCCTGGCCCAGCGCCTGGGCCGCGACCGCGCCCATCATTTGCTGGAGCAGTGCTGCCAGCGCGCTGTCGCTGAGCAGCGCCACCTGCGCGCCGTGCTCGGTGACGAGGCGCAGGTCACTGCCGAGTTGTCCGCGCAGGAGCTCGACCGCCTGCTCGACCCTGCTCATTACCTCGGCCAGGCCCGCGTCTGGGTGGCGCGCGCCGTGGCTGAACATCAACGTTTGACTGCCTGAAGGAGACCGCTGTGGCGCATTTGCAACTGGCCGATGGCGTACTGAATTACCAAATCGATGGTCCGCAGGAGGCCCCGGTGCTGGTGCTGTCCAACTCGCTGGGGACTGACCTTGGCATGTGGGACACGCAGGTAGCGGCCTGGTCCAAGCACTTTCGCGTGCTGCGTTACGACACCCGTGGCCATGGCGGCTCGCTGGTCACCGCCGGCCCCTACAGCATTGCCCAGCTGGGCGCTGACGTGCTGGCGCTGCTGGACGCACTGGACATCGCCAAGGCGCACTTCGTCGGCCTGTCGATGGGCGGCCTGATCGGCCAGTGGCTGGGTATCAACGCAGGCTCACGCCTGCTCAGCCTGACCCTGTGTAACACCGCCGCCAAGATCGGCAGCGATGAGGTGTGGAATACCCGCATCGACACAGTGCTCAAGGGTGGCCGCCAGGCCATGGTCGATTTGCGCGATGCCTCCATTGCCCGCTGGTTCACCCCGGCATTCGCCGAGGCCCACGCCGCCCAGGCCCAGCGCATCACCCAGATGCTGGCGCAGACCTCGCCTGAAGGCTATGCCGCCAACTGTGCGGCGGTGCGCGATGCCGACTACCGCGAGCAACTGGCGGCTATCCAGGTGCCGACCCTGATCGTCGCCGGTACTGCCGATGTGGTCACCACCCCGGAGCATGGACGCTTCATGCAGAACGCGATCGAGGGCGCGCACTACGTAGAATTCCACGCCGCGCACTTGTCCAATGTCGAGATCGGTGAGCCGTTCACGGCGCGGGTCGTCGATTTTCTGCAGGCTTGCTGAGGAGAACAAGATGGACGAAAAACAACGCTACGACGCGGGCATGCAGGTGCGTCGCGCCGTGCTCGGTGACGCCCACGTGGACCGCAGCCTGGAAAAACTCAACGACTTCAACGGCGAGTTCCAGGAAATGATCACGCGCCACGCCTGGGGGGATATCTGGACCCGCCCAGGGCTGCCACGGCATACCCGCAGCCTGATCACCATTGCCATGCTGATCGGCATGAACCGCAATGACGAGCTCAAGCTGCACCTGCGCGCGGCGGCCAACAATGGCGTGACGCGCGAAGAGATCAAGGAAGTGCTGATGCAGAGCGCGATCTATTGCGGGATTCCGGCGGCCAATGCCACTTTCCACCTGGCAGAATCGGTGTGGGATGAGTTGGGGGTCGAGTCGCGTCAGTTACAAGAATAGTTGTTGAGGGTGCTGGCTTCATCGCGGGGCAAGCCCGCTCCCACGCAGTCATCTCAGTGAGGCTGAGGACGTGGGAGCGGGCTTGCCCCGCGATGAGGGCGCAACTTAAACCGCGGCGTTCTTGTGCCTGATCGCCACCGGCCCAGCATTGGCTTCCACGGCTTTTTTCAACTGCGGGCACAGCCCGAGCATGAACGCCGCCTCCGCCACCACGAACAACGGTCCGATGATCAACCCGCTCAGGTCATCGACGAACGCAGGTTTACGCCCCTCGTAATAATGCCCGACAAACTGGATGATCCAGCCCAGCACAAAGGCGCCCAGCCCGGCGCTCAGCCATAGCCCGGTGCTCTTCAGCGCAAGCATCTGCCCCAGCCACAGGCACAACCCCAGCAACAGCCCCATCACCAAGCCAAAGCGCAGATCCAGACGCAGGTAGAACCACACTGAGGCCGCCGCTGCGATCAACGCCGGTGACAGCCACATCCCGGCGACATCCCAACCCGGGCGCGACAGCAGAATGGTCACGGCCACGACGATCAGCGGAATGCCGACGAAGTGGGTGGCGATGTTGCGTGGGTCACGGTGGTAGGCGGCGTACTGGCTCAGGTGTTCGACGAGGCTTTTCATTGTTGTTCCTCCTTGGCTGCACCGCTGACAGTGGATCACTGTGTGCAAGCATAGCCCCCCGGCCACAACGCCGGAACCGCGCGCGGTTGATGCTTCATCATCAGCGTGGCGAATGCCCGGCACGCGGCGCGGTGCGTGGCGGCTGCTCGCGCGGCGAAGTGCGCTGATCGAGGCCAATCAAGGTCTCGATCATCGCCCGCGCGGCCGGGGACAGTCGATAGCCACTGCGGCTGACCACGCCACAGCGCACGCTCAGCACTTCCAGGCCCGGTGGCAAATTACGCCAGTGCAGGCGCACCAGGCGGCCGCTGCTCAAGTCGTCGGCCACCGATTCTTCGCTGGCGGTGCCGATCGCATCACTGGCCAGCACCACGCTGCGCAGCACGGCCAGGTGCTCGGTCTGCAAGTGGGGGGTGAAGTCATTGCGCCCACTGAGGTTGGCCAGGCGCTTGCGCACGCCAGGGGCGAGCAGGGCGCTGGCCAGCGGGTAGGCGAACAAGTCATTGGTCGACAGGCTGTCCTTGGCCAGCAACGGATGGCCCGGCCGGCAGAAGAACAGGCCCGGGCGAGGGTTGAGTGGCTCGGTGTGGAAATTGGGGTCGGCTTCGAACGGGCGGATGTCGTCGACGAAAAATTCGATTTGTTCACGGCGCAGGGCTTGGCCGAGGCGTTCGGCGTTGTCGACCAGCAGCGAGGTGCGGATGCCGGGGTGGGCCTCGATGAAGTGCTGCAGGGCATCGGGGACCAGGCGTACGGCCAGCGCCGGGCCGCTGCCAAAATGCAGCTCGCCAGCATCGAGCTTGGTCATCTGCAATACCTCGGTGCTCAATTGCGCAGCGCCCTGCACCAGGCGCCGGGCGTGTTGCAGCACCACCAGGCCTTCAGGAGTTGGGTGCAGGGCCTTGCTGGCGCGGTCTATCAGAGAACAACCGAAGGTTTGCTCCAGGCCCTGGATGGCCCGGCTGAAGGCCGGTTGGGTGATGCCCATGGCCTCGGCGGCGCGGACGAAACTGCGGTATTCGGTAAGGGCGATGAAGTAGCGCAGTTGGCGAAGGTCCATGTCGAGCTCTGCGGCGGGCGGGAGTATCGTTTTTAGCTTTAGTTACATATTCCGTCAATGATGGTTTTGTTTGTTTTTTATATGCTTATTTTATAAGCATAGGCTTTGCTGAATTGGCCGGCCTCATCGCAGGGCGAGTCGCAGCGATGAGGCCGCAACTCACTACAAGAGATTCAGCGGATAGCTGACGATCACCCGGTTTTCATCGAACGAGTTGGTGCTGTAATCCCGGCGCATGGTCGAGTTGCGCCATTTCAGCGACAAGTCCTTGAAGGTGCCCGACTGCACGACATACGCCAGCTCGGTTTCACGCGCCCATTCCTTGCCGTCGTCGACGGTGCTGGTGTGCACATTGTCACCCTTGATATAGCGGTTCATCAGGGTCAGGCCGGGTACGCCCACCGAGACGAAGTTGAAATCATGGCGCACCTGCCAGGAGCGCTCCTTGGCGTTGTCGAAGCTTGAGTTGTAGCTGTCGTTGGCCAGGGTCCCGCCGCTGGTGCCGTTGACCCGCATCCAGGCGTCATCGCCGCTGACTTTCTGCAAGCCTACGTAAAAGGTGTGGCCTTTGTAGCGTGCCGAGAGCATGGCTGAGGCGGTGCGGTTATCCAACTCGCCTGCGCGTTCGGCGCCGTCTTCCTTGCCGATGAAGTAGCCCAGGTTGGCACCCAGGGTCCATTCGCCGAGCGGCTGGCTGTGGCTGAGGTTCAGATACTGCTGGCGGTAGATGTCCTTGAGGCGGGCATCCCACAGGCCGATCAGGGTGCGTTTGTCGTTGAAGGTGTATTCGCCCCCAGCGAAATTGAAGCGGTCGGAGGTGAACGCACTGCGACCGTTGAGCGACATGTCTTCCATGCTCGCGTCATTACGCGGGCTGTTGGCGCGGAACTGGCCGCCGTACAGGGTCAGGCCGTCAATCTCTTTCGAGGTGATCTGGCCGCCCCGGAAGGTTTGCGGCAGCGAGCGGCCGTCGTCCGAGCGCAGGATCGGCAGCACGGGCATCCACTCACCGACCTTCAGTTCGGTCTGCGACAGCTTGGCCTTGAAGGCCACGCCCAGGCGGCCGAAATCATCGGCCGGACGACCGTCATCGTGCACCGGCAGCAGATGGGTGCCAGCGGTACCTTTGCCGCCGTCGAGCTTCACCGAATACAAACCCAGGATGTCCACGCCAAAGCCAACGGTGCCTTGGGTAAACCCGGAACGCGCGTCGAGGATGAAACTCTGGGTCCATTCTTCGGCCTTGCCCTGGGGGTTGGCCGGGTCGACGAAATTGCGGTTAATGTAGAAGTTGCGCAGGTTGAGAGTGGCCTTGGCGTCGTCGAGGAACCCACCGTCGGCGGCGAAGGCGGGCAGGGCGCAGGACATGGCCAACAGGCCGGGCAGCAGCTGGCGTGCGGGTTGCGAAGTGCTCATCTGTCGTGGATCTCTTGTTTTTATTGGGCGAACCGGTGCGCTGCGGGGTGCGGGCCTGCAGGGGCGACGGGGTCTTGATTGGATGAACTTGTGCAACGTTGCGGGGAGAATGGTGCGCGGCACAGCAGGGGCGGGGCAATTCGTCGCAGGCGGTACTGGGCGATAATCGAACGGAATGTTCCAGTCAGTTACTTTTTATTGTCCAGGGTGGCCTCTTCGCGGGGCAAGCCCGCTCCCACGTTGGTCAGACTGAATCCTTCGGGTAGCGTGGGAGCGGGCTTGCCCACGCTTGCCAAGAGATTCTGCTCAGACCAACGTGGGAGCGGGCTTGCCCCGCGATGACTGGCCTCACAAACAAAAAGCCCACCGCGAAGGTGGGCTTGATGCGTTACCGATCAATCAGCCTTTGGGCGCTTGCAGCGATGCCTGCTGGTTGGCCTGGCCGGTACGCTCATACCAGCCGCCACCCAGGGCCTTGTACAGATTGACCTCGCTGGTCAGCTGCGACAGGCGATCACTGATCAATGACTGTTGCGCGCTGAACAGGTTGCGCTGGGCGTCGAGGAAGGTCAGGTTGCTGTCGATACCGATCCGGTAGCGACGCTCAGCCAGGCGGTAGTAATCCTGGTTGGCCGCGACCAGATCACGCTGCGCCTGCAACTGCTCTTCGAAGGTCTTGCGCGCCGCCAGGCCATCGGAGACTTCCTGGAAGGCGGTCTGGATGGTTTTTTCGTACTTGGCGACGTTGATGTCCTTCTGGATCTTCGAGTAATCCAAGCTCGCGCGCAGGCTGCCGGCGTTGAAGATCGGCAGGTTGATCTGCGGCTGGAACAGCCAGGTCCCCGACCCTCCTTTGAACAGCCCGTCCATGTCCGGGCTCAAGGTGCCGGCATTGGCGGTCAGGCTGATGCTCGGGAAGAACGCTGCGCGGGCCGCGCCGATGTTGGCGTTGGCGGCCTTGAGCAGGTGCTCGGCTTCCTGGATGTCCGGGCGGCGCGTGAGCAGGTCCGACGGCAGACCGGCGGGCACTTCGGCCAGTTGGTCGGCATCGAGCTTGAGCGGTGCTGGCAGGTTGGCCGGCACGCCAGTGCCGAGCAGCACGGTCAGGCTGTTGAGGTCTTGGGCGACCAGGCGTTGGTACTGCGACAGCTTGACCCGCGCGCCTTCGACAGCGGTGCGTGCCTGGCTCAGGTCGAGCGCCGAGGCGACCCCCACTTCGTTGCTACGACGGGTCAGGTTGTAGCTTTCCTCGTAGGTCTTGAGGGTGTCTTCGGTCAGCTTGAGCAGGGCTTGGTCAGCCTGCCAGGTGTAGTAGGCGTTGGCCACGCTGGCGACCAGGGCGATCTGCGTGGAGCGACGCGCCTGTTCGCTGGACAGGTAAGTTTCCAGCGCTTGCTCGCTCAGGCTACGCACACGGCCGAACAGATCCAGCTCGTAGGCGCTGACGCCGAGGGTCGCCGAGTACTGGCTGGTGATACCCGATTCGCCCGTCTGCGACATGTTCGCCGGGGTGCGCTGACGGCTGCCGCTACCGGTGGCCGAGACCGCCGGGAACAGGTCAGCGCGCTGGATGCGGTACTGGGCGCGGTAGGCGTCGATGTTCAACGCAGCCACTCGCAGGTCGCGGTTGTTGACCAGCGAGGTCTGGATCAGCTGCTGCAGCGCCGGGTCCTGGAAGAACTGGCGCCAGCCTTGTTCAGCGGCGGCGACATCGGCCGATTCGGTCGGCGAGTACGCAGGGCCTTGCGGCCACTGCGTTGCCACCGGTGCGTCCGGGGTCTGGTAATCAGGGATCAGCGAGCAGCCGCTGAGGATCAGGGCGGTTACCGCCAGGGACAACAAAGACTTGGTCATTGCCCAGCCTCATAACGTGGAGTTTCAGGGGTGGCGTCGGTTTCTGGCTTTTTGCTGCCGAACAACGACGACACTGCTACGAAGAACAACGGTACCCAGAAGATGGCCAGCACGGTCGCACTGATCATGCCGCCGATCACCCCAGTACCAATGGCATGCTGGCTACCCGAGCCTGCGCCGCTGGCGATGGTCAACGGTACCACGCCGAGGATGAACGCCAGCGAGGTCATGATGATCGGGCGCAGACGCATACGGCACGCTTCGATGGTCGCGTCGTACAGGCTCTTGCCTTGTTCATGCAGTTCCTTGGCGAACTCGACGATCAAGATCGCGTTCTTCGCCGCCAGACCGATGGTGGTCAACAGGCCAACCAGGAAGTACACGTCGTTGGACAGCCCGCGCATGCTGGTGGCAACCAGTGCACCGATGATCCCCAGTGGCACTACCAACACCACCGCGATCGGGATCGACCAGCTTTCGTACAGCGCTGCCAGGCAGAGGAACACGAACAGCAGCGACAGGGCGAACAGTGCCGGCATCTGCGAGCCAGAGAGTTTTTCCTCGTACGACATACCGGTCCAGGACATACCGATGCCGGTTGGCAGTTCGCTGGCGATGCGCTCGACCTCGGCCATGGCCTCACCGGTACTGTAGCCCGGCGCCGGAGCACCCAGCACTTCGACCGCTTCTACACCGTTGTAGCGCGACAGCTTCGGCGAGCCGAACGACCATTCGCCGGTGGCGAAGGAGGAGAACGGCACCATCTCACCCTTGGCGTTGCGTACGTACCACTTCTGCAGGTCTTCAGGGTTCATCCGGGCATTGGCATCGCCCTGGATGTAGACCTTCTTGACCCGACCGCGGTCGATGAAGTCGTTGACGTAGCTACCACCCAAGGCAATCGACAGGGTGTTGTTGATGTCGGCGATGGTCACGCCCAAGGCGCTGGCGCGTTCGTCGTCGACGATCAGCTGATACTGCGGCTCGTCGTTCAGGCCGTTGGGGCGCACTGCAGAGAGGATCTTGCTCTGTGCGGCCTTGGCCAGGAACTGGTTGCGCGCCTCCATCAGTTTCTCGTGACCGAGGCCTGCACGGTCCTGCAGGAACACGTCGAAACCGGTGGCGTTACCCAACTCCAGTACCGCAGGCGGGGCAAAGGCAAACACCATCGCGTCACGGAAGCCGAAGAAGTGCTGCTGGGCACGGGCCGCCAGGTTGAACACGCTGTTCTCCGCCGAACGCTCATCCCAGGGCTTGAGCATGATGAACGCCATACCCGAGCTCTGGCCGCGACCGGCGAAGTTGAAGCCGTTGACGGTGAATACCGACGACACGGTGTCGGCTTCGTCCTTGAGCAGGTACTCGCGCATCTGGTCGACTACCGCCTGGGTGCGCTCGGCACTGGAACCGGCGGGGGTCTGCACCTGGGCGAACAGGACGCCCTGGTCTTCTTCAGGCAGGAACGCAGTAGGGATGCGCATGAACAGCCAGATCATGCCGACCACGATCAGGGCATAGGCCAGCAGGAACGGCAGCTTGTTGCGCAGGATGCCACCGACACTGCGCTCGTAGCCTTGTACGCTGCGGTCGAAGTTGCGGTTGAACCAGCCGAAGAAACCGCCTTTGGCGACGTGGTGCTCACCCTTTTTCAGTGGCTTGAGCATGGTCGCGCACAGGGCCGGGGTGAAGATCAACGCGACCAGCACCGACAGGCCCATGGCCGACACGATGGTGATCGAGAACTGCCGGTAGATCACACCGGTGGAGCCGCCGAAGAACGCCATCGGCAGCAGTACCGCCGACAACACCAGGGCAATACCGACCAGCGCACCCTGGATCTGCTCCATCGAACGCTTGGTGGCTTCTTTGGGCGGCAGGCCCTCCTCGGACATCACCCGCTCGACGTTCTCCACCACAACGATGGCGTCGTCCACCAACAGACCGATGGCCAGGACCATGGCGAACATGGTCAGGGTGTTGATGCTGAAGCCTGCGGCGGCGAGGATACCGAAGGTACCCAGCAACACCACCGGCACCGTCATGGTGGTAATCACCGTGGCGCGGAAGTTCTGCAGGAACAGGTACATCACCAGGAACACCAGCACTACCGCTTCGATCAGGGTGTGGATTACCCCGCTGATCGATTCGGTGACCACGGGCGTGGTGTCATACGGGAACACCGCTTTCATCCCAGGCGGGAAGAATGGCTCCAGGTCGCTGATGGTCTTGCGCAGCGCCGTGGCAGTGTCCAGGGCGTTGGCGCCGGTGGCGAGCTTGACCGCCAGGCCCGAGGCCGGCTTGCCGTTGAACTGCGCGCTGACCGCGTAGTTCTCACCGCCCAGGCCGACCTTGGCAACGTCACCCAGGCGCACCTGCGAGCCATCGCTGTTGACCTTGAGCAGGATCTTCTCGAACTGCTCGGCGGTTTGCAGGCGGGTCTTGCCGATGATGGTGGCGTTGAGCTGGGTACCCGGCAGGGCTGGCAGGCCGCCGAGCTGACCGCTGGACACCTGGACGTTCTGCGCGGTAACCGCAGTGCGCACGTCAACCGGGGTCAGCTGGAACTTGTTCAGCTTGGCCGGATCGAGCCAGATGCGCATGGCGTACTGGGCGCCGAACACCTGGAAGTCACCGACACCTGCGGTACGCGAGACCGGGTCCTGCATGTTCGAGACGATGTAGTTGGCCAAGTCATCCTTGGTCATGCTGCCGTCTTCGGACACCAGGCCGATCACCATCAGGAAGTTTTTCACTGCCTTGGTGACACGGATACCCTGCTGCTGCACTTCTTGCGGCAGCAGTGGGGTGGCCAGGTTCAGCTTGTTCTGCACCTGGACCTGCGCCGTATCAGGGTTGGTGCCCTGCTCGAAGGTCGCGGTAATGGTCATGCTGCCGTCGGAGTTACTTTCCGACTGCACATACCGCAGGTTGTCGATGCCGTTGAGCTGCTGCTCGATGACCTGCACCACGGTGTCCTGCACCGTCTGCGCCGAGGCGCCCGGGTAGGTCACGGCGATGGCGATGGCCGGCGGCGCGATGCTTGGGTACTGGTTGATCGGCAGCTTCAGGATCGACAAGGCGCCGACCAGCATGATCACCAGGGCGATCACCCAGGCGAAGATCGGGCGATCGATAAAGAACTTCGACATGGTTTACTCCGCTTTGCCGTCTGCTTTCGCCGCATTGGCCTGAGGATTGCCCGGCTTCTTGACGTTGGTGGCTTCGCCGACTTTGACCTCGACGCCGGGGCGTACGTATTGCAGGCCTTCGGTGATCAGGCGATCGCCTGGGTTGAGGCCTTCCTCGATCAGCCAGTCGCTGCCCAGGGTGCGGCTGGCCTTGAGTTGACGCAGCTCGACCTTGTTCTCCTGGTTGACCACCATCGCCGTTGGCGTGCCTTTCAGGTCACGGGTTACGCCCTGTTGCGGTGCCAGGATGGCGTTGGCGTTGACCCCGTTCTGCAGGCGAGCGTGGACGAACATGCCCGGCAGCAGGGTGTGTTCTGGATTAGGGAACACGGCACGCAGGGTCACGGAACCTGTGGTCTCGTCGACCGAAACTTCAGAGAATTCCAGGCGGCCTTCTTGGGCGAACTTGCTGCCATCTTCCAGGATCAGCTGAACCTTGGCGGCGTTTTCCCCGGCCTTCTGCAACTGGCCGCTTTCCAGGTCGCGGCGCAGCTTGAGCAGCTCGGCCGTGGACTGGGTGACGTCGACGTAGATCGGATCGAGCTGCTGAATAGTGGCCATGGCGTTGGTCTGGCCATTGCTCACCAGCGCGCCTTCGGTCACCGAGGAGCGGCCGATCCGGCCACTGATGGGTGCCAGGACCTTGGTGTAGCGCAGATCGATCTGGGCGCTCTTGAGCGACGCTTCGGCCTGCAATCGTTTGGCATTGGCGTCATCGTATTCCTGTTTGGATACGGCCTGCTCGTCGATCAGCTGCTTGTAGCGCTCGGCCAACGAACGGGTAGCCTGCAAGTTGGCCTGGGCGTTGGCCAGGTTGGCTTCGTACACAGATGGGTCGATCTGGTACAGCTGCTGACCTTCCTTGACCTCGCTGCCTTCTTTGAACAGGCGCTTGAGAATGATGCCATTGACCTGTGGCCGAACTTCGGCGACGCGGAACGCAGTGGTGCGCCCCGGCAGTTCCGAGGTCAGGGTAAAGGCTTGTGGTTGCAGGGTGACGACGCCGACCAGAGGAGCCTGCGGCGCAGGTGCCGCCTCTTCTTTCTTACAGCCACTTAGCAGTGTTGCCAGGGCGACGGCGGAAACCAGGGCGGTGACGGCTGGCTTGAATTGCATGAGGATCCTCGGGTCGCGAGAGCTGGGAGACGCTCAAGAATAATGGAAGAGTCTTGTCAGAAAAAATGCTATCGGCTGGATTAATAGCTTACTAACGAATATACTTACATTCATGGTTGTTTGTAAATACCATACGGTAGTGGTCAGTTGCCACACCGAGCCTTCAATTGCCCCGGGAGTCGCCCATGCAGAGGTGCCCCCGGCCTGATTCCCAGCTGCCGCGTGAGCGGCTGGGCCCTGATGAGGTTGTGCTGCCATGGTCCGTCGAACCAAAGAGGAAGCCCAGGAAACCCGCGCCCAGATCATCGAGGCGGCGGAAAAGGCCTTCTATAAGCGCGGGGTTGCGCGAACTACCCTGGCCGACATCGCGGAGCTTGCGGGGGTCACCCGTGGGGCGATCTACTGGCACTTCAACAACAAGGCGGAGTTGGTCCAGGCGCTGCTTGACAGCCTGCACGAAACCCACGACCACCTGGCTCGCGCCAGCGAGAGCGAAGATGAAGTAGACCCGCTCGGCTGCATGCGCAAGCTGTTGCTGCAGGTCTTTACCGAGTTGGTGCTGGACGCCCGAACCCGGCGTATCAATGAAATCCTGCATCACAAGTGCGAGTTCACCGATGAGATGTGTGAAATTCGTCAGCAGCGCCAAGGCGCGATCCTTGATTGCCATGAGGGCATCACCCTCGCGTTGGCCAATGCAGTACGCCGTGAACAGTTACCTGCGGATCTGGATGTGGAGCGTGCCGCCATCGCCCTGTTCGCCTATGTAGACGGGTTGATTGGCCGCTGGTTGTTGCTGCCGGACAGCTTCGACCTGCTGGCCAACGCCGAGCAATGGGTCGATACCGGGCTGGATATGCTGCGCTTGAGCCCTGGCATGCGCAAATGACACTTTGTTAAGGATTGTGAGGAAGTGTTGCCCGGTTGTATTAAGGGACAGTTAATGGGTTGGCCGAACTGACGCTATCGCGGGGCAAGCCCGCTCCCACGCTGCTGGCCCCTGCTGGGAGGCGTCGGAGCGGGCTTGCCCCGCGATAGCGCCCGTCCAACCACCTCGTCCTGCAATGCCAGCTCAATGCCCGCGCAATTGCCGATCCGGCAAACCGATCGCCGCGAACAAGCCCAACACGGCCACCGCTGCGCTGCCGATCAACAACTGCTTGAACATCTCCAGCAGCCGCGCCTGGGTCGCAGGGTCTGCATCCCCCGCCTGCAAACTGCCCAGTAGCGGATTACCCAGCAACGCAAACCCGCCATCGTGCAGCAGCGCCAGCATCAGGCTGGACATACAGGCAACGCCCATCGCGCCGCCCAGCGAGCGGAACAGATTGGTGGTGCTGGTGGCAACGCCAATGTCCTTGATCTGCACCGAGCTTTGCGTACCCACCAGCGAGGTCGGAAATTGCAAACCGCAGGCAATGCCCACCAGCAGCATGAACACAGCGCTGAGTAACCCCGACTGCGGCGGGGTGAGGGCCATGGCGAAAATCGCCAGCGGCATCAATACCGCGCCGGTAAGAATCTGCGGCTTGTAGCGGCCAGTCAGGCTGGTCAGCCGGCCACCGCCAAACGCCCCCATCGGCAGCCCCATGGCCAATGGCAGCAGGTGCAGGGCCGCGCTATCGGCGCCCGCGCCGGTAATGCCTTGGTAACGCAGCGGCATCAGCATGGTCAGGGAAATCGACTGGAAGCTGGCGAAGAAGATCACCACCCAGCACAGCACAGCGACCCGATTGCTGAACAGCGAGAGGGGCAGCAGCGGCTCCTGGCAACGGCGCTCATGGCCAATGAACAGCAGCAACCCCAGCAGGGCGCAGCCGAACAGCGCCAACACGGGCGTGGACAGCCAGGCATGTCCCTGACCGACCAGGGTAATGCCAAGCAACAGACTGCCCAGGCCAATAATCAGTAGCACCGCCCCGAGGTAATCCACTTGTGCTTCACGGCGCTTGACTGGCATGCCGCGCAAGGCGCTGTTGATCACCCAGAGCGCCGCCAGGCCCAGCGGCAGGTTGATCCAGAACACCCAGTGCCAGGACAGGTACTCGGTTAGCCAGCCACCAAACACCGGCCCGGCCACGCTGGCCAGCGCGTACATGCTGCTGAAGTAGCCCTGATAGCGGCCACGCTCGCGCGGCGCCACGTAGTCACCGATGATCGCCTGGCTGACCGAGACCATGCCGCCTGCGCCGACCCCTTGCAGCACCCTGGCCAAGACCAGCTGCTCGATGTTCTGCGCCAACGCGCAAAACACCGAGGCGAGGGTGAATAGCGCGGTGCCGGTGAGGATCATCCGCCGACGGCCATACAGATCGCCGAGTTTGCCGTAGATCGGCACGGCCACGGTCATCGCCACCATGTAGCCAGAAATCACCCAGGCCAGCAGCCCGACATCATTGAACTGGGCCGAGATCGCTGGCAGCGAGACGGCGACGATGGTCTGGTCCAGGGCACCGAGAAAGATCGCCAGCATCAGGGCGCTGAGGACACTGCGCAGGACGGCGGGGGGCAGGGCGGCGGTCACGGTCATACCTTGTAATTGAAAACAGCCGGATCGCGGGCTGCTCACGCTGGTCAAGTGTAACCTGACTTAGGTAGCTTCCTATGTAGTATGTGCATTCCCTATGCAAGATCGGCATTAGCCCTTTCACCCGGATGTGCATGGCTGCGTGATATCGTGGCCGGGCCGCAGAGGCTGAAATCAGGGCTTTGCACCAGCTTGGTGCATCATTTTGCCGCAGATTTTCCGGTCGCTGTATCCCACGCCTTTTATTCCTCTGCCTGCATGTCGAGCATGACCGCCCAGATGGCGACGGTTGGAACAGGTCAGGTAGACCCAATTTCGGGGTCGGTTGTCAGCCAGTTCAATTTCAACGTTATTGCGGAGTGATCATGCCCAAGGCTTCCCACCAAGATCTGCGTTTTGCCTTCCGTAAACTGCTCGCCTCAGGCTCGTGCTATCACACCGCCTCGGTCTTTGACCCGATGTCCGCACGCATCGCCGCCGACCTCGGTTTTGAGGTGGGCATCCTTGGCGGTTCGGTCGCTTCGCTGCAGGTGCTGGCCGCGCCTGACTTCGCCCTGATCACCCTGAGCGAGTTCGTCGAACAGGCCACCCGCATCGGCCGTGTTGCCCAGTTGCCAGTGATGGCTGACGCCGACCATGGCTATGGCAATGCGCTGAACGTGATGCGCACGGTGATCGAGCTCGAGCGCGCCGGTGTGGCCGCGCTGACCATTGAAGACACCCTGTTGCCAGCACAGTTTGGCCGTAAGTCGACTGACCTGATTTCAGTGGAAGAGGGTGTTGGCAAGGTGCGCGCAGCCATCGAGGCACGGGTCGATTCGTCGCTGTCGATCATCGCCCGCACCAACGCCGGGGTGCTCACCACCGAAGAAATCATCGTGCGCACGCAGAGCTACCAGAAGGCCGGCGCCGATGCGATCTGCATGGTCGGGGTGAAGGACTTCGATCACCTGGAGCAGATTGCCGAGCACTTGAGCGTGCCGCTGATGCTGGTCAGCTACGGCAACCCGAATCTGCGTGACGACGAGCGTCTGGCGCGCCTGGGGGTGCGGATCGTGGTCGATGGGCACGCCGCCTACTTTGCCGCGATCAAGGCGACCTATGATTGCCTGCGCTTGCAGCGTGGCCAGCAGAACAAGTCCGAGAACCTCAGCGCTACCGAGCTTTCGCACACCTACACCCAGCCTGAGGACTACATCCGCTGGGCCAAGGAATACATGAGCGTCGAAGAGTAACGGCAGGCTGCCGTCGGCTTATCTGACGGCGCTCAGGGTCGCGGTGTGGGGAACGCAGTGCTCCTGGGCGCAACTGGCCGCCGAGTTGGGCTGGTTGCGTAGCAGTTCGACTCGCCAGCAGGCCGAGCCATAGAGGCCTGCGACCGCGACCAAGGCGAAGGCCACGGCGCATCTTCTTGTTCTTATGCTCATCGAGCTTACCTCCTTCAACAGCGACAGGTGGTAACTACAAGCATAGGTCAGTCTGATCACTTTGTAGGCAGTGGCGGCCTAAATGCCGCTATCCCACTGCGGCTCATCCTTGAAACGCTGAGCAAGAAAATCGAGCATGCTGCGCAAGGTCGCCGGCATGTGCTTGCGCGAGGTATAGACCGCATTCAGGTTCAGCTCCCGGGGCTTGGCCTGCGGCAGCAAGCGCAGCAGTTCGCCCTTTTTGAGGGCGCAAGCTGCCTGGTAAGTCGGCAGCATGGCGATGCCTGCGCCGGCCAGCGCGGCCTTCTGCAAGGTCATGGCTTCGTTGGCGCTGATATTGCCTTGCACCGGCACGGCGAGCTGACGGCCATCCACTTCGAAATGCCACAGGCTATGGCCGAAATAGGCATGGGTCAGGCAATTGTGTTGGCTCAACTCCTCCACCTGTTGCGGTACGCCATGGGTTTGCAGGTAAGCGGGGGCGGCGCAGACCACAGAGCGGCAGACCGTCAGGCGGCGGGCGATCAGGTTGGGATCAAGGTCGTTGCTGGTACGAATCGCCAAGTCGATGCGCTCGTCGACCAGATTGACCGTGCGATCGAGCATCTGCAGCTCGACCTTAACCCCTGGAAACAAGCTCACATACTCCGCTACTGCATCGACCAGTTGCGCTTGGCCAAATGACGTACTGACGCTAATGCGCAGCTCCCCGCGTGGCGCATCGTCCGGCTGGCGCACGGCGCTTTGCAGGTCGCCCGCCAACTCCAGCATTTGCCGGCAGCGCGGCAGCGTCTCCTGGCCAGCGGCGGTCAGGCTGAGTTTGCGCGTGGTGCGCTGCATCAGGCGTGCGCCGACCCAGTCTTCCAGTTCTGCCAGATAGCGCGACACCACTGGCCTGGACATCTGCAGATGATCCGCAGCTGCCGACTGGCTACCCAGGTCGACGACGGTGACAAACACGCGCATGGCGTTAAGACGGTCCATGATCTGCTCGATTTTGGAAACAAACTATGTAGCAGCATCGCATTTTTTGTAATGGATCGGGCAACTAAGCTGTCCTGCATCGACCATTCACAGGATCAGCCAATGTCATTTCTTACCCCCTTGCGCAGCGTGTTGCTGGCGTGCGCAGCACTCGCAGGCCCCGTACTGGCTACCGAGCCTTTGCAGCTTGAGGTCTATAACCCAGGTCATGAGGCGATCTTTCCAGTCAGTTCGGTGATCGTCAGTGGCGAGCATGAGGCGATTCTGGTCGACGCTCAGTTCGGCAAGGCCCAGGCCGAGCAAGTGGTACAACGCCTGCGGGCCAGCGACAAGCGCTTGACCACGATCTATATCAGCCATGGCGACCCGGACTATTACTTTGGCCTGCAGACCCTGACCGCAGCCTTCCCCAAGGCACGGGTGGTGGCCTCTGCGGCCACCGTGGCGCATATCCGCAAGACCATGGATGCCAAGCTAGCCTATTGGGGGCCGCAGATGGGCGCTGATCAGCCCACGCGTCTGGTCGTTCCGCAAGTGCTGCAAGGCGATCGCCTTGAGCTGGAAGGGCAGGCGCTGCAGATCATCGGCCTGGACGGCCCGCAGCCTGATCGCAGTTTCGTCTGGATTCCGTCGATCAAGGCGGTGGTCGGTGGCGTGGTGGTGGCCGAGCATATTCACGTGTGGATGGCCGATACCCAGACCACGCAATCCCACGCCGATTGGCTGGCGACGCTGCAACGCATTGAGCAGTTGGCTCCGCGCACGGTGATCCCTGGTCACTATCTGGGCAAAAGCAGCCAATCGCTGGACGCGGTGCGCTTCACTGCCAACTACATTCGTGCCTTCGACAGCGAAACCGCGAAGGCCAAGGATGCCAACGCGCTGATCGCAGCCATGAAAGCGCGTTACCCAGACCTTGCCGACGAAAGCTCGTTGGAGCTCAGCGCCAAGGTCGCCAAGGGCGAGATGAAGTGGTAATCCCTTTCAACCTGATGGAGTGTTTCCCATGAGCAAGATCGCAATTATCGGTGCTACCGGACGGGCTGGCAGCCAGTTGCTGGAAGAGGCCCTGCGCCGTGGTCACAGTGTCGTGGCCATCGCCCGTGATCCGTCCGCGTTGCAAGGGCGCGAGGGCGTTACTGTAAAGGCCCTGGATGCCAAGGACAGTGCAGCGTTGCAGCAGGCTGTGGCTGGGGTCGACGCGGTGCTGAGCGCGGCGCACTTCTCCACCCTCGAACCGCGTGCGATCATCGAGCCGGTCAAGCGTGCCGGGGTCAAGCGGCTGCTGGTGGTGGGTGGGGCAGGTAGCCTGCTGTTGCCGTCGGGGCATCGGGTGATCGATAGCCCGGATTTCCCTGAGGCTTACAAGGCTGAAGCTACGGCCGGGGTGCGTTTTCTTGAAACGCTGCGTCAGGAGCAGAACCTGGATTGGACGTTCCTGTCGCCGTCGGCGGAGTTTGTCGAAGGGCCGCGCAGTGGGCATTACCAATTGGGCAAGGATCATCTGCTGATCGGGGCGGATGGCAAAAGCTGGATCAGCTTCGCCGATTACGCCATTGCCATGCTTGATGAGCTGGAGAAACCGGCGCATTCGCGGCAGCGCTTTACGGTCGGGTACTGAATGCTGGGGCCGCAGAGCGGCCCATCCAGCACAGCATCACTGGCTGGCACGTTGTTCCAGCCAATCCAGCAACTCGATCAACCCCGCAGGGGGGCTCTTGGCTGGGCTTGCCAGGTAATACGCCTTCCCCGTCATCACCTTCAAGCCAAACGGCATGCACAACCTGCCGCTGCGTAGGTCATCCCCAATCAGCGCCCAGTCGCCAATCGCCACGCCAGTGCCCTGCGAGGCCATGGCCATCGCCATGTCCAGGGTTTCGAAGTGCTGGCGCGGGCCGTGCAGATCGAACCCTGCCCCCGCCGCCTGTAGCCACAGCCGCCAGTCATGCTCGTCGCGCGAAGGGTGCAGGAGCATGTGCCCAGCCAGATCTTCAAGCTGCGCCAACGGCACTGATCCATCTAGCAAGGACGGTGCGCACACCGGGGTCAACTGCTCATCGAACAGCTTGCGCACCCGCAGCCCATGATTGGGCGCATTGCCGTAGACCACCGCCGCATCGAACCCTTCGCGACGAAAATCCACCCCATGCTGCACGGTGGTGGTCAGCTCCACCGGCACATCCGGACGCAGGGCCTGCCACTCCATCAGGCACGGCAGTAGCCAGCGCATCACGCAGGTTGGCGCTTTGAGTTGCAGGGTGGCGCTGCGCCCGCCCACTTCACGCACACCTTGGTCGATCAAGGCAAACACCTGCTGCACCCGCGGCAGCCAGTCCTGGCCTTCGCGGGTCAGGCTCAGGCCGCGCGCCTGGCGCTGGAACAGGGCATAGCCCAAGTGCTCTTCGAGGCTGGCGATCTGCCGACTGACCGCACCTTGAGTGATGTGCAACTGCTGCGCCGCACGGGTGAAGTTGCAGTGCTGGGCAGTCACCAGAAACGTGTGCAGTGCAGGCAGGGGAGGGAGGCGTTTCATCGCAGTCAGCCATGATCTGAGGACATGGCTAGTATGTGTTTTTTTGCATTGTGGCGATACCGGCTGCTTGGTTCCAATGAGCCCTGATTTCAACAACAAAGCTGGGTATCGAACGATGGCAACCTGTGGCGAAGTATTGGTCAAACTGCTCGAAGGCTATGGCGTGGACCATGTCTTCGGCATCCCCGGCGTGCATACCGTGGAGCTCTATCGCGGACTTGCTGGCTCATCCATCCGCCATATCACTCCGCGCCACGAGCAGGGCGCAGGGTTCATGGCCGACGGCTACGCGCGCACCCGCGCCAAGCCTGGGGTGTGCTTCATCATCACCGGCCCTGGCATGACCAACATCACCACTGCCATGGGCCAGGCCTATGCCGATTCGATCCCGATGCTGGTGATCTCCAGCGTGCAGTCGCGCGACTCGCTCGGTGGTGGGCGTGGCAAGTTGCACGAGCTGCCTAATCAGTCTGCGCTGGTTGCCGGGGTGGCGGCGTTCTCTCATACCCTGATGTGTGCAGATGACCTGCCGCACGTGCTGGCGCGGGCTTTCGCGGTGTTCGAGGGGGGGCGGCCGCGTCCGGTGCATATCGAGATCCCGCTGGATGTGCTGGTCGAGCCAGCCGATCACTTGCTACCAGGGCGGCCGGTGCGTACCAGCCGCGCCGCTGCATCACCTTCGACTGTAACGCTGATGGCCGAACGCCTGGCCAAGGCCCGCCGGCCACTGATCCTCGCTGGCGGTGGCGCACTGGCCGCAGGGGTGGAACTGACCGCTCTCGCCGAACACTTGCAGGCCCCGGTGGCGCTGACCATCAATGCCAAGGGCCTGCTGCCAGCCGCTCACTCGCTGCAGATCGGCTCGACCCAATCGCTGTCCGCCACCCGCGCGTTGGTGGCCGAGGCCGATGTGGTGCTGGCAATCGGCACCGAGTTGGCCGAGACCGATTACGACGTGACCTTCAAGGGTGGCTTCGAGATTCCCGGCAGCTTGCTGCGGATCGACATCGACCCTGACCAGACAGTTCGCAATTACTTGCCTGAGCTGGCGCTGGTGGCCGACGCCCAACAAGCGACAGGGGCGTTGCTCGCTGCGTTGCAGGCGCAGCCGCCAGCGGTGCTTGAGGCGCAGTGGGGGGTGGCCCGGGTGGGTCAGTTGCGCCAGGCGTTGGCGGCTGGTTGGGATCAGCCGACCCTGAGTCAGACGCGCCTGTTGACGGCGGTCCTGCAAACGTTGCCCCGGGCGATCCTGGTCGGCGACTCGACCCAACCGGTGTACACCGGCAATCTGACCCTGGACCTTGATCAGCCGCGCCGCTGGTTCAATGCCTCCACTGGCTACGGGACGCTTGGCTACGCCTTGCCAGCGGCCATGGGCGCCTGGCTCGGTAGTGCCGAGCAGGTCAGCCAGCGCTCGCCCGCAGTGTGCCTGATCGGCGATGGTGGCCTGCAATTCACCCTGCCGGAGCTGGCCAGCGCGGTGGAAGCGCAGGTGCCGCTGATCGTGCTGCTGTGGAATAACCAGGGCTATGAGGAAATCAAGAAGTACATGGTCAATCGGGCGATTGAGCCGGTGGGCGTGGATATTCATACGCCGGATTTTATCGGCGTGGCGCGGGCGTTGGGTGCGGCGGCTGAGGATGTGGCGGATGTGGCGCAATTGCAGGCGGCGTTGGCTAGCGCTGTCGAGCGTAAGGGGCCGACCTTGATCCAGGTGGATCAGGCGCAGTGGCAGCAGGCTGTGCAGGGCTGACGACCGCTGCGAGGGCTGCGCCCTCGTTCGCGGGCAAGCCCGCTCCCACAGGTACAGCGTTGGACCACGGGCAGCGTTTGCCTGTGGGAGGTGGTCTGGGGAAACATGTACAGCGCTGCGACATAGAGCAGCGCGGTCCTTGTGGGAGCGGGCTTGCCCGCGAAGAGGCCGCCACCGACGCAAGCAGGACAGTGCTACGCAACAGTAGTCAGTTGGCGCTGGCCCTCAGCCTGGCCACATCCCGAATCGGCGGGGCGCCATACAGGCGGCTGTACTCGCGGCTGAACTGCGACGGGCTCTCGTAGCCCACCCGATAGCCCGCCACCGCTGCTTCTATCCCATCATTGAGCATCAGCCGCCGCGCTTCTTGCAGGCGCAGTTGCTTTTGATACTGCAACGGGCTCATTGAGGTCACGGCCTTGAAACGGTGATGCAGGGTCGAGGTACTCAGGTTGACCTCACGCGCCAGGTCCTCGATGCGCAGCGGTTGCTGGTAATGCTGGTTGAGCCAGGCAATGGCCTGGCATACCCGGTGGGTCTGGCTGTTGGCCAAGGCTATTTCATACAGGCGATGACCTTGGGGACCACGCAATACGCGGTACAGCAGCTCGCGACGAACCAATGGCGCAAGCACTGCGATATCTCTTGGCGAGTCGAGTAGCCGCACCAGGCGCAGCAGCGCATCGAGCAAGGTCACGTCGCTGCGTTCGACGAACAGTCCGCGCCCCGACGGCATGCTGGGCACCAGCATCGGGCCGCTTTGGGCGATGAGCTGGCTAATTTCGGCCGGGTCGATGTCCAGGCGCAGGCCCAGGCATGGATTCTCTGGGCAGGCATCAAGCATTGCCCCGGTTATTGGCAAGGTCACCGAGACCACCATGTAGTGCAGGGGGTCGTAGGTGTAGCGTTCATCGCCGAGAAACAGCGTCTTGTTACCCTGGGCAAGGATGCACAGGGCTGGCTGCGCCAGGGCAGGCATACCGCGCACATTCTCCTCATAGCGACTCAGGAACAAGCCGTCGATCACCGATTCAACCCCATTGGTCTCGGCGGTGTGGCGCAGGATCAGCCCGGAAAGCTCCTGGCGCAGGGTCTCCAAAGTCGGTTCGAGGGTCGCTGGCGTGGTCATGGCGTGGATCCTATGTAGTGACCAGCAGGATAGGTTTGGGCAAGCCGCGGCGCTAGTCGATTACTGCACGTCGATTGCCTGATCCTGCAGCGTGGCAGGATCAGGCAATCGGCGTGCAGTAATGGCCTAACGGCGCGCGCGGGCCAGGCCCTACGCTGGCCAGCCTGGTTTTTCCGTCCGCCCCGCTTCAAGGAGATCGTTCATGACCCAACGCCAACCGGTCACTCACTTGGCTTTTATCCGTGCCAGCAACGGTCGTTCGGCGGAACTCGGCGTGCGCCTGCGTGACCTGCTCGAGCCATCGCTGCGCATGCCCGGCTGCCTGAGTTTCAGCGTGCAGCGCTCGCAAGCGGATGACGACCTGTGGCTGCTCAGCGGCAGCTGGCGCGATCAGCAGGCGATGAGTGGCTATTTTGCCTCGCCTAATCTCGATCTGTTTGGTGAGCTGGTGCAGGCGCATGTGGTCGCCAGCCTCGATCTGCATACCTTCAGTGACCAGGGCTCGGGTTAGAATGCGCACTTTTACCCAGACTGGATTGCACGATGGCACGTAGAGAGTTCCCCCACTTCGAAGCGGTTTCGGCGATGGTCCCCGTAGAAGGTGGTGGTTATAACGCGGCGATTGCGGTGAAGGCATTGAACGGCATGGGCACCCCGCGCTTTCACAAGGTGCTCGATGGCCAGGTGTTCAAAGGCGCGATAGCGGCCGATGAGGCCGCCTGCGCCGAGCTTGAACGCCTGCAAGGGGTGAGCGAAGAGGGCGAGCTGATCTGGTGATCAGCCGTTGACCTGGGGCCGGCCCATCTTGAACAGGTTGCCCAGTTCGAAGTAGTCCTGCGGGCCGCCGCCGCGCAGGATTGGCTCGCCGGCAGCGGTGTCGTAGATGCCGTCTTTGAGCAGATGCTCGGCGATGTGCACCGCCACTACTTCACCGAGGATCAGCCAGCTGGGCACCAGCTCCTGGTCAGCGCGTTTGAGCTGGACGATCTGGCTGACCTTGCATTCGAAGGCGACCGGGCTTTCACCCACCCGCGGCACGCCGACCAACCGCGATGCCGTTGGCGTCAGGCCACTCAAGACGAACTCATCGACTTCCGCAGCGACTGCTGCGCAGCTTTGGTTCATCTGCTCGGCCAGTGGCCGAGTGGCCAGGTTCCAGACGAATTCGCCGGTCTGCTCGATATTGTTCAGGCTGTCTTTGCGCCCGACACTGCAGAAACCGATGATCGGTGGAATGTAATTGAAGGCGTTGAAGAAGCTGTATGGCGCCAGGTTCAGGCGGCCTTCGCGGTCTTGCGAAGAGATCCAGCCGATGGGTCGAGGGCCGACGATGGCGTTGAACGGGTCGTGGGGCAGGCCGTGGCCTTTGGCGGGTTCGTAGTAGTACATCTGCTCAGGGCCGGGGCCCTTCCTCTGGGATGGACGAGGCGCCTAGTGTGCCAAGCCTGAGCCTTGCTGGAAATGATTAAGCCCGACCGAAGCCGGGCTGGGTGTGAGCATCAGCAATCAGCTGATGCGGTGGGCGTTGGTGCGATCGAAACCGTCTTCGGCGAAGCGTGCGCCGCCAGTGCGATCGAAGCCATCTTCGGCGAAGCGTGCGCCGCCAGTGCGGTCGAAGCCATCTTCAGCGAAGCGTGCGCCGCCAGTGCGGTCGAAGCCGTCTTCGGCGAAGCGTGCGCCGCCAGTGCGATCGAAGCCATCTTCGGCGAAGCGTGCGCCGCCAGTGCGGTCAAAACCATCTTCTGCATAGGCCGCCGACTGGGTTTGAGCGGTGGCGAAGTTGTGGGCGGTGGTGCGGTCAAAACCGTCTTCGGCGAAGGCGCCAGTAGCCAGTACAGAGAGAGCCAGGGTCAGGATCAGTTTGTTTTTCATGGTCGTTGCTCCGGTGAGTCGTTGGGTTGTTTGTTTCTATGGGTTTAATGTTACGCCGATTAATTTGATTAAAAAGCGCAAATATCTGGGTTTAATAATCGTATTTATCGATGTTTGTTTGAGTGCCTAGGAATTCCCGAGGTCATTTACCCGGGGGAGTGATTTCTTGGCAGGTTGGTCAGCAATGTCAGGATGACGGCGGGGGATTAATGAGTAATTAACGCTCAGACCGTTCGTCGAGCTATAGCGGCGTCACAGGTTTGCCACATCGTTTGGACTCTGTGAGAGCGGGTTTACCCCAAAAGCGAACTGCCCAAATGCAAAAGGGGCGCACCGTCTGACGGTGCGCCCCTTTCTGGTTACAGCCCGAGCAGGATCAGTCGGTCGTGATCCGCGAGTGGGTCTTGGTGTCTTTCATGGTCGCGTAGACCAGCAGCGAGCACGCGATGCAGCCGGTGACGTACCAGTAGAAGCCGCTCTCCATGCCGACGCTCTTGAACCACAGCGCCACGTACTCGGCGGTGCCGCCGAAGATCGACACGGTCAGCGCGTACGGCAGGCCCACGCCCAGGGCGCGGATTTCAGTAGGGAACAGCTCGGCTTTGACCACGGCGTTGATCGAGGTGTAGCCGCTGACGATGATCAGCGCCGCCATGATCAGGAAGAACGCGCCCCACCAGGTGGTGATGGTGTGCAGGGTGCTGAGGATCGGTACGGTGAACAGGGTGCCGAGCACGCCGAAAGCGATCAGGATCGGGCGCCGGCCAATCTTGTCGGACAGGCCGCCAATCACCGGTTGCAGGCACATGAACAGGAACAACGTAGCCGCCGAAATGGTGGTCGAGTCACTGATGCTCATGCCCACGGTGTTGACCAGGTACTTCTGCATGTAGGTGGTGTAGGTGTAGAAGGCCAGGGTACCGCCCATGGTCAGGCCGACTACGGTCAGCAGCTCCTTGGGATGGCGCATCAGGGTGCGCATCAGGCTTTCCTTGGACTTCTCTTTCTTGGTGAAGGAGGCAGTCTCTTCCATGCCACGACGCAGGTACAGCGCGACCACTGCGCACAGCGCGCCGATCACGAACGGTACACGCCAGCCCCAGGCGTACAGCTCTTCGGTGGTCAGGGTGTTCTGCAGAATGATCAGCACTGCCAGGGCAATGAGCTGGCCAGAGATCAGCGTCACGTACTGGAAGCTTGAGAAGAAGCCACGACGCTCCTTGCTGGCCATTTCGCTGAGGTAGGTAGCCGAGGTGCCGTATTCACCGCCCACCGACAGGCCTTGCAGCAAGCGCGCAAGTACCAGCAGGATCGGGGCGGCGACGCCGATGGTTTCATAGCCCGGGGTCAGGGCGATGACCAGCGAGCCTGCGCACATCAGCAGGACCGAGGCCATCAATGCCGCTTTGCGGCCCTTGCGGTCGGCGTACAGGCCCATCAGCCAGCCGCCGATTGGGCGCATCAGGAAGCCCACGGCGAAAATTGCGGCGGTGTTGAGCAGTTGTGCGGTGGTGTCGCCAGCGGGGAAGAAGGCCTTGGCGAAGTACAGCGAGAATGCAGCGTAGACGTACCAGTCGTACCACTCGACCATGTTGCCGATCGAGCCGCTGAAAATCGACTTGAGACGGCTGGCGGTGGTTTTTTCCGCGGCAGGCGCTATGGCCGCCCCGGTTGGCAGGGAGGTGGCGTTATCCATCAGAGGTAACCTTCTCGTTGTTTTTGTGGAGCGCGCTGGGGTGCGCTTGCACAGGTGTTTGCAGAAGGTGTGCCAGATGGGTACAGGGCGATCCATTTGGGGGCGCACCATGGTGTCGTGCGCTCCCGCAAAAAACAGTGAAACCGCGTAACCAAGGCCTTGCACGAGGCGATTGAGGCTGCGGCTTGTTGTCGCACAATGCGTGCCGTGCGCCACCACCGTTCAGGTAAATCGCCTTAAATGAGCGGATATCCGCTTATCTTAAAGATGAAATAGGCAAAAATCCGCCTATTCGCGCTCAATGAAATCTTCTCGAATCAGACCATGGCGCTGCATCTTCTCGTTCAACGTTCGCCGTGGCAATTGCAGGGTTTCCATCACGCCCTTGATCTCACCCTTATGCTGGCGCAGGGCGGCGCGCAGGCATTGCGCTTCGAAGGCTTCCATCTGTTCGACCAACGATGACCCGCCGTGGCTCTGCTCGGCACTGGACGCCCCCAGCCCCAAGGCATGGCGTTCTGCGGCATTGGCCAGCTCGCGGACATTGCCCGGCCAATCGTGGGCCAACAATTGCGCCAACTGTGCCCCGGATAGCGCAGGTGCGCTGCGGTTCAAGCGCTCGGCGCTAGTGCGGGCGAAAAACTCGAACAGCAGCGGGATGTCTTCTCGCCGTTCGCGCAGCGGTGCCAGGCGCAGTTCGGCGACGTTCAAGCGATAGGCCAGGTCTTCCCGGAAGCGCCCGGCGCGGGCTTCTTCCAGCAGATCCGGTTTGGTTGCGGCGATAATTCTCAGGTCGACATTGATGCTTTGGTTGGCGCCCAGGCGTTCGAGCTTCTGCTCCTGGATCACCCGCAGCAGCTTGGCCTGTTGGGCCAACGGCATGCTCTCGATTTCGTCGAGAAACACCGTGCCGCCGTTGGCGTATTCCAGCTTGCCGATGCGTTTGCCCTGAGCACCGGTGAAGGCGCCGCTTTCATGGCCAAACAGTTCGGCTTCGAACAACGCTTCCGGGATCGCTGCGCAATTGAGCGCCACGAACGGCTTGTCGGCGCGCGGCCCGAAGTCGTGCAGGCAGCGCGCCACACGCTCCTTGCCGCTGCCGGTTTCCCCTCGAATCAGCACATTGACCGGCAGGCTGGCCAGGTCCAGCACCTGTCGGCGCAGTTGCTGCAGGCCCTGGGACATGCCCAGCAGCGTGCTCTCCAAACGCGCCTTGAGGTCGGCCTGTTCGTGCAGGCGGCGGTTCTCCAGCACCAGTTGGCGCTTTTCCAGGGCGCGGCGCAGGCTGCCCAGCAAGTGCTGGGGCGTGAAGGGCTTTTCCAGAAAGTCATAAGCGCCGTTGCGCATGGCTTCCACCGCCATCGGCACATCACCGTGGCCGGTGAGCAGTATCACTGGCAGGTCGGGGTCTTGTGCGTGTAACTGTTCAAGCAACTGCAAACCGCCCATCCCTGGCATGCGCACATCGCTGATGATCACCCCTGGGAAGTGCGCCGGCAGTTGCGCCAGGCACTCCTCGGCACGGGCGAACAGCTGCACGCTGAAGCCCGACAGGCTCAGCCACTGTTCGACCGCGGTGCGGATACTGGCTTCATCATCGACGACGATCACTGAATTCAACATACCGGCTCCAGATCGCGAGGCAGGGTCAGGCTAAAGCGTGCGCCGCCAGGCAGGTTCTCGACTTGCAACTGGCCGCCGGCATCATGGACGATGCCATAGGAGATCGCCAGGCCCAGGCCGAGGCCTTCGCCCACCGGCTTGGTGGTGAAGAACGGGTCGAAGACCTTGGCCAAGTCGGTTTCATCGATACCGCCACCGGAGTCGAGCACGCTCAGGCGCCACTGGCCGTTGTCAGTTTCGATGCGGATCTCCAGGCGTTTGTAGCGTTTGTCGGCCATGGCGTCGAGGGCATTGCGCAGCAGGTTGATCAGCACCTGCTCCAGGCGGATCGCATCACCGCGCACCCAGGCCGGGCGGGCCAGGTACAGCGCCACTTCGACTTCATCGCTGCGGATGCGGGCGTCCAATAGATGCAGGGCCTGGTCGACCACATTGGCCAGGTCCAGGCGTTCGCGCAGCCCACCAGGGCTATTGCGGGCGAAGGTCTTCAGGTGGCCGGTGAGCGCCGCCATGCGCGCGAGCATTTGCTCCAGCGGCTCCAGGGCTTGGCGCGCTTCATCGAGGCGGCCATGGTCGAGCAGCAGGCGCAGGGTTTCCAGTTGCATGCGTTGGGTGGTCAGCGGCTGGTTGATCTCATGCGCCAGCGCTGCTGACATCTGCCCCAGCGCCGCCAGTTTGGCCGACTGCACCAGCCCCTCCTGGGCGGTGCGCAGTTCACGGGTGCGCTCTTCGACCTGGCGCTTGAGCTCTTCACGGCTGCGCTGGCGCAAGCGCGCCAGGCGCAGGCGCTGGCTGACGAACAGCGCGGCGAACACCAGGGTCAGCCAGATCGCGGCGGCGGCCAGCGCGGCGTTGCGCCCGTCCTCACTGACCTGGGGTTTGCGTAGCAGGTGCAAGGTCCAGCCTTCGCCTTCCAGCGGCAGGCTTTGCCACAGGTATTCAACCGGGCCATCCGGGCGTTGCACTCGGCTCAGGTGGCTGTTGCCATCGAAGCGCGTCAACACCTGGTGCTGCAGCGGGACCAGTGGTTGCTTGTCGTACTGACGGGTTTCGGCCAGTTCTGCGCGGTCGGCGCCCGTCAGCGGCGCCAGTTCACGGTAACGCCAGCCGTCCTGGTTAGCGATGAAGATGATCCCGCGGGCATCGCTGACCAACAGTACATCGCTGCCCTGGCGCCATTCGCGCTCAAGTTCGGGGAACTCCAGCTTGACCACCATGGCGCCAAGAAAGCGCCCTTGCTCGTCATTGACCGCGCTTGAGAGGAAATAACCTGGCACGCCACTGGTCACGCCGACCGCGTAGAAGCGGCCACTGCCCTGGGTGCGGGTCTGTTTGAAGTAGGGGCGAAAGCCATAGTTGGAGCCGACATAGGTGGTCGGCAGGCGCCAGTTGCTGGCGGCGACCGCCAGGCCGGTATGGTCGAGCAACTCAAGAGTAGAGGAGTTGGCCGCACCGTTGATGCGTTCGAGCTTGCGGTTGAGGGCATCTTGCACCGGCTCGCTGACCGGGCCACGCAAGGCGGCGATCAGTTCCGGGTCCAGTGCCAATACCGCCGGCAGGGCGCGGTAGCGTTCGATCAGGGTATGCAGAGAATTGGCGTACAAGCCCAATTGCTGGGCGGCACGGCGGGCGTCGGTTTCCATCGACTGGCGCTTGGCCTGATGCATGGCCCAGCCGGCGCTCAGAGCGGTGCCGACCACAATCAGCAACACGATCAGGCCCAGGCGCAGTGCGCGAAACGAAGAAGGCATGGTGCAGATCCTGGGGCTGTTGAGATCTATTGGAGGTGTGCTAGGTGTGCCGGCCTCATCGCGGGGCAAGCCCGCTCCCACGCGTATCCTTCTGTTGAGACTGCGTGGGCGCGGGCTTGCCCCGCGATGAGGCCGGTGAAGGCACCCCGTCGCAGGCGCCTTGCTCCGGCAGAGGCCTTACAGCAACTCGAAACTCTGCTGCTGCACCGCTTCGGAATCGAGCCCGACCTGCACATTGAACTGGCCCGGCTCAGCCACCCGCTGCAGCTGGCCATTGTAGAACTTCAGGTCTTCTTCGCTGATGCTGAAGGTCAAGGTTCGCGATTCGCCCGCCTTGAGCATCAGTTTCTGGAAGTTCTTCAGTTCCTTGACCGGACGGCTCATCGAAGCGCTGACGTCTTGCAGATACAACTGCACCACAGTCTCGCCATCACGCTTGCCGGTGTTCTTCACGGTCACCTTGGCGTGCAAGGTGTCGCCGCGCTTGAGCTGAGTGCTGGCAAGCTTCAACCCCGACAGCTCGAAGCTGCTGTAGCTCAGGCCATAGCCGAACGGGTACAACGGGCCATTAGGCTCCTCGAAGTACTGCGAGGTGTAGTTGCCAGGCTTTCCAGGGGTGAACGGACGGCCGATGCGCAGGTGGTTGTAGTACATCGGGATCTGCCCGACCGAACGCGGGAAAGAGATGGCCAGCTTGCCGGACGGGTTGTAGTCGCCAAACAGCACATCGGCGATGGCGTTGCCGCCTTCGGTGCCGCTGAACCAGGTTTCGAGCAGGGCATCGGCCTGGTCTCGTTCCCAGGCGATCGACAGCGGGCGGCCGTTCATCAGCACCAGCACCAGGGGCTTGCCGGTGGCCTTCAGTGCCTTGATCAGCTCGCGTTGCACCGCGGGAATTTCCAGGGTGGTGCGGCTTGACGACTCGTGGGACATGCCGCGCGACTCACCGACCACGGCAACAACCACGTCGGATTGCTTGGCGGCCTTGACCGCCTCGTCGATCAGCACGGCGGCAGGGCGGAGGTCGTCGACGATTTCCGGTGCGTCGAAGTTGAGGAAGTTCAGGTAATCAAACATGGCCTTGTCGCCAGTGACATTCGAGCCCTTGGCGTAGATCAGCTTGGCCTTGTCGCCGACTGCGCGGCGCAGCCCTTCGCGCACAGTGACGGAATGCTCGGGGCGGCCATCGGCGGCCCAGCTGCCCATCATGTCGATCGGTGCATCGGCCAGGGGGCCGACCAGGGCGATGGTGCCGGTTTTCTTCAGCGGCAAGGTCTGGTTACGGTTTTCCAGCAACACCAGGCTGCGCCGGGCGACATCGCGGGCGGCGTCGCGGTGCAGTCGGTCGTTAGCGTAATAGTCCTTCAGATCGGTCTCGGCCTTGCCGATACGCACGTACGGGTTGTCGAACAGGCCCATCTCGTACTTGGCACCCAGAACCTCGCGCACCGCCTGGTCGAGTTCGGCCTGGGTCACTTCGCCAGACTTGAGCAGGCCGGGCAGTTCTTCACCATACAGGGTGTCGTTCATGCTCATGTCGATGCCGGCCTTGATCGCCAGCTTGGCCGCTTCGCGCCCGTCCTTGGCCACGCCGTGACGGATCAGCTCCTGGATCGCGCCATGGTCGCTGATGGTCACGCCCTTGAAGCCCCACTCCTTGCGCAGCAGGTCATTCATCAGCCAGGTGTTGGAGGTGGCTGGCACGCCGTTGATCGAGTTGAGCGCGACCATCACGCCACCTGCACCCGCATCAAGCGCGGCGCGGTAGGGCGGCAGGTAGTCGTTGTACATTTTCGGCAGGCTCATATCGACCGTGTTGTAGTCGCGCCCGCCTTCCACTGCGCCGTACAGGGCGAAGTGCTTGACGATGGCCATGATGCTGTCGGGGTTCTTCGCACTCGATCCCTGGAAGCCCTTGACCATCTCCTGGCCAATGCGCGAAGTCAGGTAGGTGTCTTCGCCGAAGCCTTCACTGGTGCGGCCCCAGCGCGGGTCGCGGGCAATGTCGACCATGGGTGCGAAGGTCATGTCCAGGGCATCGGCGGAGGCCTCGATGGCCGAGGTACGGCCGACCTTGGCAATCGCGTCCATGTCCCAGGTCGCGGCCAGGCCCAGGCTAATCGGGAAGATGGTGCGCTCGCCATGGATAGTGTCGTAGGCGAAGAACATCGGGATCTTCAACCGGCTGCGCATGGCGGCGTCTTGCATCGGGCGGTTTTCCGGCGCGGTGCGCGAGTTGAAGGTGCCGCCAATGCGTCCGGCGGCGATTTCCTCGCGGATCTTTTCCTTTGGCATCTCTGGGCCGATGCTGATCAGGCGCAGCTGGCCGATCTTCTCATCGACGGTCATCTGCCCGATCAGGTGGTCGATGAACGCCTGCTTGTCTTGCAGGGGCGGGGCGGAGTTAGCGGCCAGGGCCGCCTGACTGGCAAGGGCCATGGCCAGGCCCAGCGAAGACAGTTTCATCATCAATTCCATTGTCGTGGCCTGGGCCGTATCCACAGGGATACGCGCGCGGCCTAAAGTTGTCGGGCGGCTGTTGTTCTTGGGTGATAGGGCGATCTTTCCGATCATTCCTACAGCAGGATGCAGCGGCAGCGGAGGATTATGCCTGATGTCACGCAGTTGTTGAGATACACTCGCGCCAGCCCCGTGCCGGGACAACAACTATAAGAACGTTAGAGACCGATGGCATGACCGTTTTCAATCAATACGAGCAACGCCAGATTGCCGAGGCCATCGCCCGCGCCGAGCGGCGCACCGACGCGGAACTTGTGACGGTACTGGCGCGTCGCGCCGACGACTATGCCTATCTGCCGCTGTTCTGGGCGGCGCTGCTGGCGCTGGTGATTCCTGCCGTGCTGCATCTACTGATCAATTGGCCGAGCTTGCGCGCGTTGCTGGTGGCCCAGGTGGTGCTGTTCATCGGCCTGTGTCTGCTGCTGCGCAATGCCCGCCTGGCCAGCCTGGTAACCCCGCGTCTGCTGCGCCATCGGCGTGCCTCGGGCCTGGCGCGCCAGCAGTTTCGCGAGTTGAACCTGCAGCGTACCGCTGGCGCTACTGGCGTGCTGATCTTCGTCAGCGAGGCCGAGCACTATGTGGCGATCCTGGCTGACAAAGGCATCGAACAGCATCTGGACGGCCAGGCTAGGGCCGTGCTGGTCGCCCGTTTCACCGAGCAGGTGCGCCAGGGCCGGACCTTGCAGGGCTTCGTCGAATGCATCGATGCTTGCGGTGAGCTGCTCAGCCGCCAGCTGCCGGCCACCCATAGCCGCAACGAATTGCCTAACCGCTTGGTGATCCTCGACTGAGCCACGCCCATCGAGAAAACCTTCGCGCAAGGCTGCCAGCGACGTAGAATGCCCGCCATTGCGCGCAGCGCTCCCGGCAATTCGAGGCACCCCGTTCCCATGTCCGCCAACCCTTCCGCTTCCACCGCGCCGGATGCGCGTGGCCAATTCCTGCGCCTGCTGGCCGATGCCCTGGAGCAAGGCAGCCTGAGCAAGCTGGTGCTCGCTCGTCACGTTGGCGCCGACCAGAGCCTGCAACGGATCATCGCCAAGCCGCTGTTGGTCAAGGGCCAGCCAAGCCTGTCGCTGGTCTACCGCCATCAAACCCGCGACATCACCCGCAACGTGCCAGTCGAGCAAGTGCAAGCGCTGGTCGCCGAGCTGTTGCCGGACAGCTTTCGCAATGCGCACCTGTTCACTACTGACGGCGAAGTGCAGCTGGCCTTCAGCAAAAAAGGCAAGCCGATGCTTCAGCGCCATGTGGCGCAGGCTCCGCGCGAAGCCGCGCCTGCGGCTGGGCATGACCGCGAGAAGAAACGCTACCTGGAGCTTTCCAGGCCGTTCCTGCGCGATCTGGGGGTGACCGATGGCCAGGGCGCGCTGATCCCGTCGATGTCGCGCAAGTGGAAGCAGATCAACAAGTTCATCGAAGTCTTCGACCATGCCCTGGCCAGTGCCCCGCTGGCGGCGGCGCAGCCATTGCGGGTTGCCGACTTCGGTTCGGGCAAGGGCTACCTGACCTTCGCCATGCATGATTACCTGCGCAACTCCCTGGGCCGCGAGGCGCAGGTCACTGGCGTCGAATTGCGCCAGGACATGGTCGACTTGTGCAACACCGCCGCCGCGCGTCTTGAGCATCCAGGCCTGGTATTCGAGTGCGGCGATGTGCGCAGCGTGGTGCCCGAGGCCATCGAGGTGATGATCGCCCTGCACGCGTGTGACATCGCCACCGACTACGCCATCCACACCGGTATTCGCTGCAACGCGGCGATCATCATGTGCTCGCCGTGCTGTCACAAACAGGTACGCCCGCAGTTGCAGAGCCCAGGCTTGTTGCAGCCAATGTTGCAGTACGGCCTGCATCTGGGGCAACAGGCCGAGATGCTCACCGACAGCCTGCGCGCCTTGTACCTGGAGGCCTGTGGCTACGAGACCAAGGTGTTCGAGTTCATCTCGCTGGAGCACACCAACAAGAACAAGATGATTCTTGCGGTCAAGCGCAAGCAGCCGGTGGATGCGACTGCCCTTTTGCAGAAGATTGCCCAGCTCAAGGCGTTCTATGGCGTCAGCGAGCATTGCCTGGAGACGTTGTTGCGGGCGGATGGCTTGATCGCTATCTGACTGCGCGTTGGCCTTTTCGCGGGCAAGCCCGCTCCCACAAGTACCGCGATACCTTCGAAAGCAGCGCTATCCCTGTGGGAGTGGGCATCGCGCATACTTCCAAAGCAGCGCTATCCCTGTGGGAGCGGGCTTGCCCGCGAAAAGGGCGCCGCGAAGTGTCAGATGTTTCAGAAGAACCGGGTCACACTGACCTTGGCATTACGCCCGATGGTGTAGGCATTTTCCCCAGACAATTCCGGCCGCACCGACACATTGAACAGGTTGTCCACCGTCAGGTTGACCTCAGTGCCTTTCAGGTAAGGCTGCTGCGGTTTCCAGTTGGCGAACAGGCCGTGGATCTGATAACGCTCGTTGCCGAAGTTGTCGTAGTAGCGGTCGCCCAATGCGCTGGCCGGGCCTTCGAAGTACTTGTCGCTGGGCAGATGGTGAGTCTTGCTAACGAACTCGGCAGTCCAGCCGACGCGGGCATCCCAGGCCGGAATCTTCACGCCCAGGGTGGCGATCCACTTGGGCGCCGGCACGTCCTTGGCCCACACATCCGGACCCCATGGGTTGGTGTAGGCGCCTTCGTGGCGGCCTTCCATCCAGGCGTACGACAGGGCACCGAACAGGTAGGTGGCGTCGTAGAAGGTCTCCACCTCATAGCCCTGGTACACCGTGTCGCCAATGTTGCGGTAGTTGCTCATCAGCCCGCCGCCGCAGGTCTGGGCGATGGTGCCGCCAGTGACCATCTGCTGCTGGCAACCAATACCCGTGGCTTTGAAAATCTCGTCTTTGACATGGTTGCGGAACAGCGTGGTGCGAATCTGTGCGCTGTCGCCCTGCACGAACACGTTGGAGAAATTGCTGATGCTGCCCAGGCGAATACCGGTGATGCGCTCGGGGTCGAGGTTACGGCTGGTGGCCGTGCGGCTGCCCACGCCCTGCACTTCGTACTGCTCGTCCAGCACCGGGGCACGCCAGGTCTTGCTGTAGTTGGCGAACAGCGCGTGCTGGTCGTTTAGCTTGTAGAACAGCGCCAGGCGCGGCGACCAGCCGCTGTAGGTCTTGGCGCTGTAGTCGTGACCGGCTGCTGGGCTGTTGTAGTAGGGCGCCTGGTTTGGCTCGCCTTCGTTGGTCACGTGGTCGTAACGCAGCGATGGGGTGATGGTCAGGTCGCCAATGGTGATCGCATCCTGCAGGTAGTAGCCCTGGCTCTCGACCTTGCCACGCGGCATGAAGTACGGCTGGAAATGGCCGTAGTTGTACTTGGGCACGTCGTACATCTTGCCCGGCATCCACATCTGCGTATCCCGCTCATGCTGGCGCACTTGCAACCCTGCGGTCAGCGCATGTTCGAGCGGGCCGGTGGTGAACAGGCTGGTGTTCTTCACATCGAGCATGCGGTCCTTGTACTCGGTGTCCATCTTGCGCCCGCCCGTGGCGGCCTGGAAGAACGCCGTGGCGTTGCGTTCGTCAGTCTGGTCGGTGTCTGACTCGGAATATTTGACCTGCAAATCGACCCAGGGATTTTCGATCGGCTGGTAGTTGTAGGTGGCCGACCAGGTGGTGTCGACCGTGTTGCGCAGGGCGAGGAAGCGTTTGATCGCGTTTTCGTAGCCATAGCGATCGATGTTGGCCTGGGTCGGCGGGGTCGGGTAGGCGGTGGACGAGAAGGCCGTCCAGCGCTCGGTCTGCGAGCGCGACCAGGACAGCCCCAGGCTGTGCTCGTCGGTAAAATGGATGTTGCTCTTGAGCAAAGCGCCTTCCAGGTCCAAGGCGCTGTTGGGCAGGCGCTTGGGGTTGATCGGGTAGCGGTTTTCCGGATCGGGCAGGCGGTCGGCCATCTTCATGTCGCCGCCGTCGCGCTTGGTCAGGTAGACCAAGCCGTCGATGCGGCCATCGTCGCTGCGGCCGAACAGCGCCGAGCTGTAGATCTGCTGGTGGTCGTTGCTGGCATAGCCGTACTTGACCATCGCGCCGCTGTTGCGGCCCTCTTGCAGCAGGTCGCTGGCGTCCTTGGTCTGCATGTTGACGCTGCCACCAAAGCCGCCGTTGCCGGTCTTGACCGAGTGCGGGCCTTTTTCCACCTCGATGAACTTGATCAGTTCTGGCTCGATGAAGATGGTGCCCTGCTGGTAGCGCTCGAAACCGCTCTTGGTAGCGCCGTCGACGGTCATCGGCACATCTTCGGCGTCACCCATGCCCCAGATGTTGATGGTCTGCCCGCCAGGTTTGGCCGAACCGCCCATGTTCACTCCAGGCAGGGTGGCCAAGACGCTGGGGATGTTGCTGGGCTGGTAGCGGTCGATCTGTTCCTGGTCCAGGGTCGAGCGGCCGACGTTGTCGGGTGTGACCTGCTGGCCATCGCCGACGATGCTCAGGGCGCCGAGCTGGATGCTGTTGTCGGCGTTGGGTTGGTCCTCGCGCAGGCGCACCACGTAGGTTTCACCCATGCGCAGTACGCTGAAGCGGCTGCCGGCCAGCAGGCGGGAGATCGCCTCGTGCGCCTCATAGGCGCCGTTGAGCGCAGGGGCCTGGGCATCGCGCAGCACCGCCTCATCGAACAGCAACTGCACCTTGGCCTGCTGCGCCAGTTGGCTGAGCGAGCGGGCCAGCGCTTGGGCCGGCAGGTCGAGCTGTACAGGCGCGGCCTCGGCGGCCAGGCTCACAGCCAGGCACAGCACCAGCAGGGATGGACGAACAGGCAAGGATCGCAACGGACGCAACGCGGACAACATGAATTCCCCCAAACGGCAATAGGCCGGAAAAAGCCTGCCAATTGCGCGACAGGCGGGGAGGAAGACGTGGCGTTGAGAAAAGTCCTCACCTGCGAATGATAAAAATTCTTAAAAAAATCAGCGGCGGTCGATGCGCAGGCGTCCGTCGGCCAGCAAGGTGGTTTTCACCGGCAGCAGAGCGGGCAGGGCGTTGAGCAGGGCGTCCGGGTCGTGTACGTCGAGATTCCCTGAGACTTTGTATTGCCCAAGTGACGGATCGGCCAGCAGCACCGGCTGTTCGCGGTACAGGCGGAGTTCGTCAATCAGGCTGGCCAACTCGCGGTTGCGAAAGCTCACATGACCGTCGCGCCAGTCGGCTACCGGCTGGTCGTTCAATGCCTGTTGGGTGACAGTGCCTCGCGTTGTGTCGTAGGTGGCCTGTTGACCTGCGCCGAGCAGCAGCGGCGGATTAGTTTCGCCTGGTGTGTCGAAGGCTACCTGGCCGTGGGCGACTGTGACCACCAGCTCCTTTTCACCGCGGCGCACATCGAAGCCTGTGCCCACCACCCGTACTTGTCCTCTGCCCGCGTCGATGAGCAGTGGCCGCTCCTTGTCCGGTGCCACGTCGATGTACAGCTGGCCTTGATCGAGGTGGATCAGCCGGCGCTCGGCGCTGAAGTCCAGGCGCAGCCGGGTCTGGGCGTTGATCACCAACTGGCTGCCGTCGGGCAGGCGCAGGCTGCGCAGGTCGTGCTGGGCGCTCAGACGCTGTTGGTAGGCGCTGCTGCCAGCGCCGAGATTGCCGGCCAGCAGCGCACACAGCAGCGCAGCGGCGGCGGCCAGGGCCGGGCGCCAGCGCGGCGCGCGGCGGACCACCAGGGGCACCGGGCGGTTGGCCTGTTTGAGCGCCTCGAGGTCGTCCCATAGTTGCTCGAACTGGCGATAGGCGCGAGCGTTCTGCGGGTCTTGCAACCACTGGGCAAAGGCCTTGCGTGCCTCACGCGAGGGGGCATTGCGGTTGCGGCTGAACCAGCTGGCGGCCTGGGCGTCGATCGAGTTGGCGTCGAGATCGTCAAGAGGGGTCATTCTGCGTGCTCCCTGCCGTTATCGCTGTCCAGGCGTTGCTTGCACTGCAGCAGGGCGGCGGCGATGTGCTTTTCGACCATGCTTACTGAAATATTCATGCGTTGTGCGATCTGCGCCTGGGTCAGTCCTTCGAAGCGATGCAGCATAAGGGCTTCGCGGCGCCGCGGCGAGAGTTGCGCGAGCACCTGGCGCAGATGTTCCAGGCGTTGCTGGCGCTGGGCGTGGTCGAGCGGGTCGTTGGCCGGCTCGCTGTGCAGCACCTCGGCCTGCTCTTCGCCCAGCGCGCTGTGGCGCACCTTCTGCCGGCGCCAATGGTCGCTGAGCAGGTTGCGCGCCATCTGGAACAGAAACGCCCGCGGCTGCTCGACCTTGGCCCGGTCGCGATACCCCAGCCATTGGGTGAACACGTCCTGGGTCATGTCTGCGGCATCGCTGGCATTGTCCATGCGCTTGCGCAGGAAGTGCAGGATGTCGGCATAGAAACCCCGGCAGGATTCCTGGGCGGCTGGGTCGGGTTTGAGGCGCTGCATGCACGCTTTCCGGGCTGGCCTGGAGAAAGGGTGCGGATCTTATCGATAATTATTTACATTTGCCAAGTTTTACTGATTGCTCGTTCAGTGCCGCCGGGAGAAATCAGCGGGGACGTCGATGGCCAGCTGGGTATCGCCCAACGGGTGGGTGCTGGCGTCGAAAAAGTGCAGGGAAATGTGTGGAATATCGGCAAACCGCTGAATGAAATGCTGTTTTTGGTTGATAACCGAAGCCTCGCTCAGCGGCCGAATGGCGATCGCCAGGTGTGCCGGCCGCGCCTGGCGAATGGCCTCGAGCAGGTGTTGGTCGCTGCTATCCAGATGCTGCCCGAACAGGCATAGCCCCTGGGTTTCACCGGCGAGTTGGCCCAGGCACCAAGACAGGTAATCGGAATGACGAATAGCCCGCAGTTTGTGTTCGCTGCGATCCTCGTTGATGAACAACGGCACTTCACCGGGAATGTTCACGGCAAAGCCATCGAGCAACTCGGCGTTATTGGCGCTGCGCTGGCGGGTGCTGCCGTCGGGCAGCTTGAGCAAGTGCAGCCCGCCATGCAGGTGCATCACCCGCGTACCTTCGCTGCGCGTGTTGCGCACATCGAAAAAGCCTTCTTCATCGAACAGCGAGGCAAACCCCTGCGGTGCATGGCGCATCGCCCAGGGCAAGAGCAGGTCGTAGTTGCTGGTATAGACACGGCGATAGCCACGCAGCGCCTGGTTGATCGTGTCGAGGGTGGCGCTTGGCATCAGTGGCCAGGGCATATGCACCGCGCGCACGGCATGGATCAGCGCTTCTTTGAGCGAGTAGTAGCGGTTCAGCGGCGCGGTGGAGTTGATCGCCAGCGCAGCGTTGGCCCGGACCGTGGTGTTCAAGGTGCTCAGCACCGGCTCGAACAACTCTGTGCCCAACGCCTTGAACAACGCCTGGTCGCTGACACCCAAGGCCTTGTGTCGCACGCGCTGGGCCTGTTCGAACAGCGAGAAATAGCCGAACGGTTTCCACAGCGCACGGCTGGCACCATTGCCCAGCAGCAAGGCATCGCAGGGATGGCTGGCGTTGAGCGTTGGCCAGGCGATCAGGTGGGCGTCTAGTGCAGGCATGCGAGGGTCCAGGGGTAGAGGCGGAAATCGCGGGGACTTTAGCATGTCATGCAAGCTGTGCGAGGCTGTCTGGCCATGGATAGAGACGCAGGAGAGCCAAGATGCACACGCAGATCGTACGGGCACTGGGCCTTGCAACACTGTTGTCGGGCGCGGCCCAAGCCAGCGATGGGCGCAGCTTGGCGGCTGCCCAGGGCATTGCACATCCGGCAGTGATCGCCCATCGCGGTGCGTCTTTCGATGCGCCCGAGTCCACCAGGCCGGCTTACCTGCTGGCCCGCGAACTGGGCGCTGACTATCTGGAGCTGGACCTGCAACGCACCCGCGATGGCGTGCTGGTGGTGGTGCACGACGATGTGCTGTCGCGCACCAGTGATGTCGCCGAGCGCTTCCCCACGCGCCGTGACAGCCCGGTCAGCGCTTTCACCTTGGCGGAGCTTAAATCGCTGGACGCGGGCAGCTGGTTCAACCAGGCGTATCCGGATCGCGCCCGGGCTTCGTTCAAGCAGCTACCAATCCTGACCCTGGATGAGGTGATCGACATCGCAGAAGACAGCCCGCAGCAGCGGCCTGGGTTGTATATCGAGACCAAGATGCCGGGGCAGTTTCCTGGCATCGAGCGTGATCTGGCCGAGCGGCTCAAGGCGCGGGGCTGGCTGGACAAGCCCGGGCGGGTGGTACTGCAGACGTTTGATCGCAACAGCCTGCGACTGCTGCATGAGGCCATGCCACAGGTGCCCAAGGTGCTGTTGCTGTGGGTGGGCAAGGGCAGTATCGAGCCGGCCTCGGGGCAGTCGTTTGCCGAATCGGGTGAGCGCGACAAAGCGGCGTTCTACGCCCGTCAGCGGCCTCGCGATCGGGCTGAGTTCGAACGTTGGCTTGAGTTTGCCAAGGCGGGCGGCGCGATCGCCACAGGGCCATCGGCGCGGCGCAGCCAGTTGGGCGAACAGAGCTATGCCGATTTGATTGAGCCGTGGATGAACCAGCTCAGCCATCAACAGGGGCTGCTGGTGCATGTGTATACCCTTGATGAGCCGGTGGATTTCGCCAAGGCGATGCAGGCCGGGGTGGATGGGATTTTTACCAATAGGACCGGGGCGCTGATGCGCTTTTATGGACGGGCGGATGCGCTGGAGGAAGGACAGGTATTGCGCAGGCTCGGGTACTGATCGAAGAGCAAGCCCTTAGTGGCCTCACGCAAAGCCTTAATCGTTCGTCGTCTCCTTACGCGCCCGATTGCGCCAAACCCGATAAGCTCGTATCCCCGCCCGCACCGAGCCGAACAGCAGCTTGTCTTCCATCTCTCGCGCCATTCCCGAGCGCACCAGCATGCGCAGGAAGGTGCCGCGGGCGCGGGCGATGGCGAAGTGAATCCCTTGTGCTGCGAGGGTGTCGCGCACCTCGCGCAGGGCGGCGATACCGCTGACGTCGATGCTGGTCACCGCCTCGGCATCGAACAGCACTGCCTGGGGCTTGTCCTCGGCTTGCACGGCGTCGAGCAAGCGCATTTTGAAATAGTCGGCATTGAAGAACAGGATCGCATCATCGAAGCGGTACACCACCAAACCTGGCACCGTGCGCGCGTCGGGGTGATGGCGCACATCGACCTGGCCTTCGATGCCTGGCGCCCAGCCGAGCACCGCATCGGTAGGTTGGTAGATGCTGTAGAGCAGACGCAGGATGGCCAAGGTCACGGCGAACACGATCCCCGGTAATACGCCCAGGCCAAGCACGCCGACGGTGGTCAGCAGGCACAGCCAGAACTCGAAGCGGCTCAGGCGATAGATTTTGCCCAACGACTGCACATCGATCAGCCCCCAGCCAGCCATCAGCAGCACAGCTCCGAGCGCAGCCTGGGGAATCCAGGCCATCGGGGCGGTGAAGAACAGCAGGATCAAGGCAATCACCAGCGCGGCAATGATGCCCACCAGTTGGCTCCTGCCGCCGACCATGTCGTTGACCGCGGTACGTGAGTCGGCGCCACTGATGGCGAAACCTTGCGACAGCCCGGCAGCCAGGTTACTCACCCCCAAGGCGACGAACTCGTGGTTGGCGTTGATCGCATAGCCATGCCGGGCGGCGAAGCTGCGGGCGGTGAGCATGGCGCTGCAAAAACTGACGGTGGCGATACCCAAGGCATCGCGCAGCAGGCTCTTGGTCTCGGCCAGATTGCTTTGCGGCCAAGCCAGCTCGGGCATCCCGCCTGGCACTGGGCCGAGGATGGCGACGCCGAAATGGTCGAGCCCGAATAGTCCGACCAGCAAGGTGAACAGCACAACGGTGACCAACGCCGCTGGCAGGCGCGGATAACGCCGTGGCAGCCAGATCAGCAAGCCGAGACCGGCCACGCCGATCAGCAGGGTCAGCCAGTGGATCTCGCCCAGGCGTTGAACAAAGTTGATCAGGCTGAGGATGAACCCGTCGCCCTCGATCTTGAAGCCCACCACCTTGCTCAATTGCCCGGCGATCAGGCTCAGGCCGATGCCGTTGAGGTAGCCAATCAGGATCGGCCGCGAGAAGAAGCTGGCAATGAACCCAGCTCGCGCCACACCGGCGGCAATCAGCATCACCCCCACCAGCACCGTGACGATCACCGACAGCTCGGCGATGCGCTGCGGATCACCCATCGCCAACGGCGCCACGGCTCCGGCGATCATCGCGCAGGTCGCCGCATCCGGCCCCACCATCAACTGCCGTGAACTGCCGATCAAGGCATAGACCATCATCGGCAGTACGCAGGCGTACAGCCCGTACTGCGGCGGTAGGCCGACGATCTGGGCGTAGGCGATGGCGATCGGGATCTGAATCGCTGCCACCGACAGGCCCGCCTGCAGGTCAGCGTGGAACCACTCGCGGCGGTAGTGCAGCAGGTTGGCCAGGCCCGGTAGCCAGCGTGAGAGAAACATGCGCAGTCCTTTCGAAATGTTTCACAGTGCAGGTGAGCATATGCGCTCACGGCGCGCTCCGTGCAAGCGGATTTTCGCGCAGGGCATTCAAGCGGATTGGGCAGGTGCAGGCCATGGGCCAGATCAAGCAAAGGGCAGAAACGAAAAAAGGAAGCCTCGGCTTCCTTTTGACAGGCGATGACGTTATGACAACGTCATGCGGAACTACTTGAACCGGTGCAGCAAGAAGTGGAGCGGGTAGAGGGAATCGAACCCTCGTCGGAAGCTTGGGAAGCTACTGTTCTACCATTAAACTATACCCGCTTGACGCCTTTACTAAGCGGCTTGCGCTTTGCAGCTCGACTTTGTACCAGAACCCTCCTGCGATGAAAAGCCCAGGCTTGAAAAAGAACAGTCGGCGGCCCGTAGCCTGCGGGTAGTCAAAGGGCTGCAGGACGCCGATGCGCTCAGATGGCCAGTGCATGGTGCCCCTGTACATAGTGGTTGCGTTGACGGGGCTCACGCGTGGTCGGCTTGAGAAAGCCCAGCATGACGTTGCGCAGCGCTTCGCTGGCGGTCTTGTGCTCCATATCGAGGAAGTGCCCGGCGCCATTGATCACGCTGAAGTGGCTCTGGCCCACATGCTTGCCGAACTGGCGGGCATCTTCGGCGGTGGTGTATTCGTCACGATCACCGTTGATGAACATCACCGGGATATTGATGTTTGCCGCGCCTTTTAGCGCCCGCTCCAGATCGTGCTGCAGCACCTGATTGATGTGGAACAGCATCTGCGCGTACTCATGGCTGTCCAGGCTGCTGACATGCCGGTAGTTGAAGCGCTTGAACAGCGACGGCAGGTGCTTGCCAATGGTGTCGTTGACCAGGTTGCCGACCTGATAGCGATCGCAAGCGGCCAGGTATTGGCAACCGCGCTCCAGGTAGTCGCGCATGGGTTCGTTGATCACTGGCGAGAACGAGCTGACGATGGCCTTTTTCACCAACCGTGGCTGGTGCGCCAGCGCCAGCAGGGTGCAGGCACCGCCCCAGGAGAACGACATCACGTGGTCGGCCTGGAAGTGCTCGATCAGCTCAAGGAGGATATGCGCCTCGGTCTCCTTGGTCAGCAGACGCTCCTGGCGGTTGTGGGGCTTGGACTTGCCGGCATACGGCTGGTCGTACAGCACCACATTGAATTGCGGGTGCAGGCTGCGCACCGTCTGGGCAAACGAGGCAGTGGTCGCCAGCGATCCGTTGATCAGAATGATCGTCTTCTCGGCGCCGTGCGCGCGATGGAACTCCGTGTAAACCCGATACTGACCTTGGATATCAAGTACAGCGATTTCTGGCCTCATGTCATCGACTCCTGGCGCAAAAAGGGTATTCGCGTCACCTAGGGTGCACGTTGTTTATGACAGGTAGGCACATGCCTTGAAGAGTTTTACCGGGCCCTGTGTCGATCCTTGGCACATGTGTCGACGGTATTGTTTTTGGCGGGCAATTCGCCGTGCCCCAGGGTATCGAGACCCTGGGTGGCCGGCAAAAGGCGTCTTGGACTGCGGTCGTGACTGGCAAGTCACATGCAGACTGACGATTTCGATTCAAGCAGCAGGTTGGCGATCCCGCAAGTGCCGTTCGGGTAATCGTGTAGGAAAAACCGCTGGGCGGTTGTGGGTGCGCTGGTATGGGGCGTAACTCAGGTCAGGCCCTATCGCGGGGCAAGCCCGCTCCCACGTGAAATCCGAGCATGGGAGCGGGAGCGTGGGAGCGGGCTTGCCCCGCGATAGCACTGCTGAGAATGACCGCGTGTCTCAGACCGCCGCGATCTCTTGCTGGGTCAGCTCGCGGAACTCGCCCGGCGCCAGGGCCGGGTCCAGGACAATGCTGCCCATGCTCTCCCGGTGCAGCCCGATCACCTTGTTCTGAAAGTGGCCGAACATCCGCTTGACCTGGTGATAACGCCCCTCGACGATTTCCAGCCGGGCCTGATGCGTACCCAGGATCTGCAGCTGGGCGGGCAGGGTGGTCAGGTCCTCGAAAGCAAAATAGAACCCCTCGCGAAACTTGGCAGGGTAGTGCTCGCCAATTTCATCCTCGGTCTGCACCTGATAGACCTTCGGCAGTTTGGTGCTCGGTTGCGTCAAGCGCCGCGACCACTGGCCATCGTTGGTCAGGATCAGCAACCCGGTGGTGTTGAAGTCCAGCCGCCCGGCAATGTGCAAATCCTCGCGCAGTTCGGCCGGCAACAGCTCAAGCACAGTGCGATGTTGCCGATCGTGAGTGGCACTGACGCAGCCGGCGGGCTTGTGCAGCATCAGGTAGCGCGCAGGCCGGCCAGCCTGGTGCAACTGCTCATCGACCTCGACGCGGCTGAACTCACGCACTTCATGCAGCGGATCGACAACGATCTCGCCATCCACGCGCACGCGCCGCTGCACCAGCAGCAAGCGCACCTGCTGGCGGTTGTAGCAAGGGAGGTTGGCGAGGAAACGGTCGAGACGCATGAGCGCAGCTGAAAGTGGAAAAAGGGCGCGCAGTCTACCCAATTGCTGGCGGATTCGCTGCTTCTCCGCGATAGCATCAGCAGCCTCAATTGGGGGGGCTGATCTGACGCTATCGCGGGGCAAGCCCGCTCCCACGGGGCGGTGTTTTGAGCTGCTCATCGACCGCTGCGCAACGTGGGCACAGGCAAGCCTGGTTGCGCAGTTCGGCGGGCAGGGCTTGGAGCACCGCCGGGTCGATGGTCACGGCAAAGCACCAGCAACCCTGGGTAGCGCTGCGTGGGTCGGCCAGGCCGCATTGGTTGAGGGCGCCGCAGGCGGGGCAGCGCTGGCTGTCGGTCATGAGGCTGTCTCGCAGCAGACGCGGTTGCGTCCGCCCTGTTTGGCACGATAGAGGGCATGGTCGGCGCGGGTCAGCAGCGTGTGCAGGGTGTCGTCACGTTGCAGGCTGCTCAGGCCGATGCTGGTGGTCAGGCGTAGCGGCTGGTCGTTGTAACTGAAAGTCAGCTGCTCAGTGCGCCGGCGGATTTTTTCCGCCACATCGAACGCTTGCCGACCATCGGCTTCACGCAACAGCACGATGAACTCCTCACCGCCCCAGCGGCAAAGTATATCCGACTGGCGCAAGCTGCCCTGCAGGACGTTGGCGAACTGGCGCAGCACTTCGTCGCCAGCCAGGTGGCCGTGGGTGTCGTTGAGCACCTTGAAATGATCCAGATCGATCAGCAGCGCCACCAAGGGCGTGCTGTCGCGTTGGGCTTCTTGCAACGCTTGCCCGGCCAGCAGATCGAAGCTGCGCCGGTTAGGCAGACCGGTGAGGCTGTCGAGGGTGGCCAGCGCTTCGATGCTGTCTTGATGGCGCTTAACCATGGCATGCAGCAGCGACAACACCACCAGGGTGATCATTGCGCAGATCGCCAGATTCAAGTACAGCGACTGGCGCACCCGCTCCAGCGCGCCGGTCTCGCGCTTGTCTACCAGCAGGTACCAGTCAAGTTCGGGGATCTGCCGCACATTGAGAAAGTGGCTGTGGCCTTCGCTGTCGAGGTAGTCATGGCTGCCAGTGCCGGGGATGGGCATGCGCGCCAGCAGTTGTTCGAACTCGCGGCTCTCGGCCAGTTGCTGGCCCACCCGCAGGCCATGCGCAGCGCCCTCCGAGCCGGTCAGCAAGACCTTGCCGCTGGCATCGGTGAAAAACACCGAGCGCTGGTAGCGCCGCTGGTAGTCGTCGATCAGCTTGACGACCGACTCCACGCTCAGGCCCACCCCGGCAGCGCCAATGAACTGGCCCTGATAGTCGAGCACCCGGTAGTTGATGAACACCGTGAGTTTGTCCTGGTTGGCCATGTCCAGGTCGACGTTGATCTCGTAGGGCTCGTTCAGCTCGCGCAGGCGGTAGTACCAGGCATCGCGCCAGGTGCCGGGCCTGATCTGCTTGAGCACGCCCTTGGCCTGGTAATAGGTGAGCGTGCGCTCGGAGACGAAGAAGGCGGTGCAGGTGTCCTGATTGCCCATCACCTCGCCCAGATAGCGGGTGATGCGCTCGGCGTCCTGTTCGCCGGCCAGCACCCAGTCACGCAGGAAGGTGTCCTGGGCCATCATCGAGGAGATCAGCACTGGGCGGATCAGGTCTTTCTGGATCTCCGAATAGACCGTGTCGGAGGTCAGGGGCAACTCGGTATTGACGATGCCATCGCGAATGGCGCTACGCGAGGCGAAATAGCCGAGCAGGGAAGTGGCCAGAAAACCACACGCCAGCAACAGCAGCAGGGTCAGGATCAGCGAGCGCTGTGAGAACAAGGCGGAACGTGACGGCATGATCTTCCCGTGATGTGTGCCAGTGGCGCCATTCTAGTGAGATGACCGGAAAATGACTGCATGTTTTTTGGGGGTATCCGACTTGTTTCAATTTGTTGCGCAAATGGCACTGGACCTTGGCGCAACTGTCTTAATCAGTGTCGATCAACGCATGCCGATCGACGCTCGCCAGCGCCGCTGTGCCGGGCACTCCAGCGGTCCAGGAGGCCGCCATGTCCCCACGAATCTTGCTGATCGCCCTGCTGGCGCTGCTGATCAGCGCCTGCGCCCCTTATTACGGTAACGGCGGCTACTATCGCACCGAGTACTACAGCGCCGATCGCTACGCCTATCCCGGCTATCAACGCTATGACCGCGGCTATTACGTAGCGCCGCAGCCGCGCTACTACTATCAAGCCGCACCGCGCTATTACCAACCGGCGCCGCGTTACTATCGGCCAGCGCCAGTGCCGCATTACCGGCCTTATCCGCAGCCTGGGGTGAAGCAGTGGCACGGCAATCCGCGCAATGACTACGGCAACCGCCAGCGCTATGACTATGGTCGCGACCGCGACCGGCATGACTACCGCAACGACAACCGCCGCTACCAGGATGATCGCTGGCACTCCAACGGCCGCGGTGACCGCAATCGCCGCCCGGATGGGCCGCGCGGTGAACGCAACTGGCACCGCTAAGCGGGTAGCGGCGTCCTTCAGCTCCGGCACAACCCTACAGATCGGCCAAGGGGTGGCGCCCTTCCCAGACTTTGGCGAAATGCGCCGCCACCACCGCTGTGGGCACCTGCGCCACATCTGGCCAGTGCCAGCGCGGTTGGTTGTCCTTGTCGATCAGTCGCGCGCGCACGCCTTCGCTAAACTCCGGGTGCCGGCAGCAATTAAGGCTCATCGCATATTCCATCTGGAACACTTGCGCCAACGACAGGTGCCGGGCCCGCTGAATCTGCTCCCAGACCAGGTGTGCAGTGAGCGGGCAGCCTGCATGCAGACGTTGCCCAGCGCTGGCCAACAATGGGTCGCTATGCTGCTGCAGCCCAGCCAGCGCCCGCCAGGCAGCTACCGGATCGGCGACATCGAGCAACTCGTCAATCAACGCCCTGCGTGGTAACCACTGTGCTTGCGGCAGTTCGACGCTGGCACGGTGCTGTTCACACTTGAGCAGGCTGTTCAATTGCAGGTTGGTTTGCTCTTGCCAGTTCAGTTGCAGCAGCTCCTCGATCAACGCGTCCTGCTGGTGCTCGCCAAAGAAACGATCCGCCAGGCCCAGATCGAGCGCATCACGCGCGTTGATCGGCGCCCCGGTCAGCCCCAGGAACAACCCCAGCTTGCCGGGCAGGCGGCTGAGGAACCAGCTGGCGCCCACATCGGGGTACAAGCCAATACTGATTTCCGGCATGGCCAACCGGCTGCTGGGGGTGACGATACGCACCCCCGCGCCTTGCAGCAGGCCCATGCCACCGCCGAGCACATGCCCATGCCCCCAGCACAATAGCGGTTTAGGGTAGGTGTGCAGGCGATAATCCAGGCGGTATTCAGCGGCAAAGAAGGTCGCCGCCAGCGGCGGGACGCTACCGGGATGCTCACGGCATGCATCGACCAGCGCGCGCACGTCGCCGCCAGCGCAAAAGGCCTTGCTGCCACTGCCACGCAGCAGCACGCAGACGATTCCCGGGTCACTGGCCCAAACGCGCAGTTGCTCGTCGAGCACCTCGATCATCGGCAGGCCCAATGCGTTGAGCGCCTTGGGTGCATCCAGGGTGGCGATACCGATCCGGGCGCCATCGACGCCGGTGAGTACCTCGCTTGTAATGGACATGGACTACCTCGCACAAGTCATCCGCCAAGTATGGCCTGCTGAGCAGATCGCGCTGGTCGTCGGTCGGATCGATTGACAAGCCAGGGCAGCTTTCCTAGTGTCGCGCCACTTTGCTTTTGGACAGCCCCATGACCGACGACGACCGCATCAAGCTCGAACCCAGCTGGAAGGAGGCGCTACGCGCTGAATTCGACCAGCCCTACATGCACCAGCTGCGCGAATTCCTCCGTCAGGAGTACGCCGCTGGCAAGGAGATCTATCCGCCGGGTCCGCTGATTTTCAATGCGCTGAATTCGACGCCGCTGAACCAGGTCAAAGTGGTCATTCTCGGCCAGGACCCGTACCACGGCCCGGGGCAGGCCCACGGTTTGTGTTTCTCGGTGCAGCCGGGCATTGCTACGCCGCCTTCGCTGGTCAACATCTACAAAGAACTGCAGCGTGATTTGAACCTGCCCATTCCTAATCATGGCTATCTGCAGAGCTGGGCCGATCAGGGCGTGTTGTTGCTCAACACCACCATGACCGTAGAGCGCGCCAATGCCGCTTCGCATGCGAAAAAAGGTTGGGAGTTGTTTACTGATCGAATCATTCAGTTGGTCAGCGAGCAGTGCCCCAACGTGGTGTTTCTGCTGTGGGGCGCCCATGCCCAGAGCAAGCAAAAGCTGATCGACGGCACCAAGCACCTGGTGCTCAAGTCGGTGCATCCATCGCCGCTGTCGGCCTATCGTGGGTTCTTTGGCTGTGGCCATTTCAGTCGGGCTAATGGCTTTTTGCAGCAGCATGGCATGAGCCCGATCGATTGGGCGCTGCGGCCGCTTTGAAGGTAACTACCTAGCATTTTTGTCAGTTTCGCCCTGGCTGCGTTGCGCGCTAGATTTCACCCAGCAAATCCGCAAGCCGAACTTTGCAGGCCTGCACCAGAGGGGTGTTTCATGACGCAGCCGCTACCAAGTACCAGGGCCGGCACCACGGATCTTCCTGAACCGAACCTGCCCGCAGTGCTTGCATTGCTTGCCGATGAAAACGGTGCCTTCACCGTACCGCTCACCGCGCAGGGCGCTGCGTTGGAGATGCAAGTGCTCGGTTGGGCAGATTACGAAGCTAGCTATGCACAGTTGGTGAGTGAGGGTTACACCGATCCGCAGATGATCTTTCGTTGCTTGTGGGAAGGCGCGGCAGTCGCAGAGTTTCCAGTAAAAATGGAGCCCCGCGCGGTAGATTTCTTTCCGGTGCAGTTGCAGATGCCCGCACACTTGCTCAACCGTGAAGGCGTGTGGTCGGTTGGCTACTCGGCCGAAGTGGAGGTCATCGGCAATCCGAGCACGTCTTCTTCCATACAGATTCGTATTGATCGAACAGCACCCAACTTCGGCAATCCTGCACCCTTGCGTAACGATAACGTGAGACTGGTTGACCCTACCTATCTCGCCAACAATGCTCAGCAAGCGATCTTTTTCCTCGATCGCTGGGTCGATATACGCTTGGGCGACCGTGCCTTGTTATTTGTTATCCCTCAAGGGCAAGCGGCGACACCCGAAACGCCTACCGTGGAAGTCGAAGTCACGCCTGAGAACATCAATCTGCAGCCGTTTCCTATCGCTGTCCCGGCCGGGTTATTACGTGATGGGCAGTTCCGAGTGGTCAGCAAGTTGCTTGACCGTTCGGGCAACGTCGGTCGTGAATCGACCTCGCGGGACGTCGAGATACGTTTGACTGTCGGCCCAGTGCTGCCTGCTCCAGTCGTACCGTTAGCTAGCGATGGTTTGATCGATCTGCAGGAGGCGCGTGGGTTGGTAACTGTTGAAGTCCCGCAAATCACCCAGGCGCTCGCCGGCGATAGCATTCAGGTCTATTGGAATGATCGCCCGCTTGCGCTATGGCCAGTACCTGCTACCCCGCAGTGGCCTGCCACTGTGATCGTGCCCTGGGCGACGATCACCGCCGATGGTTTCGTTGGCCCAGTGCTGCGGTCAGTGCGCTATGAGCTGGTGCAAAATGCGGGAAGGTCGCCTTCACCTGTCATCCAGGTGAACGTCGATTTGCGCGTGGCAGGGCCTGATCCGCAGGGGCCCGGAGAGGTCAACACACAGCTTGCTCCCGTGGTGGTGAGGGGGCGCACGGCGGATAACGTCCTCGGGCTTGCGGATGTCGCTCTGGCCGTCATGGTCGATGTTGAGCTTTACCCAAGCCCCCGCGCCGGTGAGGTGCTTGAGCTGCATTGGGGGAACTTGCCACAGGTGGTTGCTACTTACCTGGTGAGCGGTAATGAACCGCCGCGACAGAGGGTTACCTTTTCCCCGGTGCCTTACGAGGTGATCAGGCAAGGCGGTGATGGCCCTGCCGTGCAGGTGTTCTACCGAACGGCGATAGGCGGCAACCGACAACGAGCCAACCCGACGTCGGTCAGAGTTGACACGGCACAACTGACTCGATTGACGGTGACCAGACCACGACTGACGCCTTTCCAACCCATTCTCAACTGTGCCACGCAACCCTGGCTAGGCATAACGATGACCGTTGCGCAGCACGCGGACATTCAGGTGAGAGACCGTCTGGAGCTGCGTTGGCAGTTGTTCCGCACGCAGAGTGATGGGGTGGCTTCCCAGCCGCTTATGCCAGCCCCGGAATATCTTGCGCCAATAGTGGTCACCCAGGCGGGTGCGCAGACCTTGCAGATGAACGAGTTCAATAGGCTGATCTTTGATGTGTTCGCCGCAGCCGGGAGGGTTTACACGGGCTACGCGAGGATCGGCTATCGGTTGACCAAGCCAGATGGCCGAACCGTTGAAGCGCCACTGTCCTGGGTGCCCATCGATCTCCAGCGAGCAAGCTTTGTGGTCTGTACCCCAACGGGTGATGTGAGGGTTTAACACTGCTTGGCAGTTAGCAATTTAGTGTCGACCTAAGTTACAGACGTTTCATGACATGCAGTAGCACCTATCGATATCTGCTCAGACCAGCAGAGGAGGGCGGATGGCCATGTCAGAAAGATAATTACAGTGTTCAAAGAAGATGAGTAGTTGTAGTAGAGCGTTCAGTGGTAGGGATAATTACACTCCGGCTAGTAGATTAGGGATAGAGACAATGACTATTCAAGAGAAAGACTCCAGCGATAATGGCACACTGGTGATCATTGAATCAGGCGATTTTGTTGCGCCGATCGGACAGGTGCAGAAGGACCTGTCGCTCAGTGTGAATGAGCGTACTCTGGCCGAGCAGCGACTAGAAGCTGAAGAAATGTCAGCGCGTCGAAAAGAAGCCAATGACAAGCTATTGACGTCGAGTACAAAACCTAAAGCGCGGACCCGGCTCGCAGCCGGTACGGATGCGCCAGCGGACATTTCTATTCTTGCGGCCGCGGCTTTTACCCTCAGCAATATCTTGCCAGATGTTGATGATGCACGTCAAAATACCGTTCCCGCCGCGGCGTGGGAAGATGCCGATAGTAGCGGAAATAGCTTAATCACCATTACCGTGCCGCGTTGGGCATCCACGGTATCGGACACGGAAGCTCCGGATTATGCCGGCACTAATGACGTTATTTACTTCGGGCGGCAGGACCGAAATAATCCGGCCAACAATATTCGCTACGGAGATTTTTTATTCAGTACGCCATTTGAACTCACCACGGCTACCAGTCCTACCGAGTACACGTTCACGCTTACTCCAGATTTCATCCGCTGGCTTGACCCGGATCGGCTCAACAACATTTTTTACATTGTCACTAACGAAATTGTCTTAAACGATGCGATGTCGCCCCTACAGCCGTTGTTCGTAGATGCGACTCCGCCGTCCTTTCGCTCAACACCGGGTCCGCTAGGTATCCCGACAACCCCTGCCGGCATCACCGCACCGGTCGTGCTAACCAGAGCGCTACTCGAGAGCAATCAGCTCATTGAGTTTCCTGTACCACTGGCCACTGGCGCCTGGCCAGGTGATCGAATTGTGGTCAGGGCCGGTGGGGTTATCGTGCATGAGGCCGTGATGTGGCCAATTGATGACCAGGCTCAACCCCTGCCCCTTCCCGCTCCTGCTCCTAACGCTACTGTGGCCATTCCCTCCATTGCGCTTCTTGCGCTGGGAGAGGGGCCCAAGGAATTGGAATATGAGCTGATCGATCGTGCTGGTTGGGGATCGGGTCGTTCCCAGTCTCTGCAGGTCACCCTGCGGCTGGATGCTGTACCTGGGGTATTGCCTGCGCCAGTCATTACCGCTGCGCGCGTGGATCGCGTGATTGCCCGCACGGGGCTGCCTATTCGGGTGCCGGATATTACCAATGCACAGCCCGGCGACCTGATCGAAATGCGCCTGATCCGTCCCATTGCTGCCAACCCCCCAGGAGATACCGGTAATGTCGTGACACTGCCGACGTTCACATACGGTAGTAACCCTCGCACCGTCATCGCCAGTTGGGATGATCTGGCAGTGCCTAGATTAGGCGGTCAGTCCTTCTATGATCTGAATGTGGAATATACCTTGCGCCGAGGGACCGCCGATCTCGGTATCTCGCCTCGCGCCATCGTGCCTTTGGATCTGCGCACGGTGGGTCCAGTACCGATTGACCAAGGCCCTGTGAATACAGCGCTTACGCCAGTTGTTGTACGGGGTCCTGCTTCACAGACCGACAACTTGATCGATAGTCGTGATACAGGCCAGGATGGCGTCATCACGTTTACCTACTATGAAGGACTGGCTGCCGGTCATGTGGTCAGGTTCTTCTACGATGGTGGCACGGCAGCTGATCAAGTCGCTGAACTTGAACTGGTGGGCAACGAGACTGTAGGAACCACGGTTACCGTGGCGTTGCCGGAAGCTGTGATCACGGCGCGCGGCAATGGGCGCAAGCCTATCTACTATGAAGTGTATGCAGATGACACAGCGGCCAACGCGAATAACTTCCAGCGTTCGCCGACTACCGATGTCAGGGTTCAATTCGTTACCTTGGCGCTAACGTCGTTCATTAGATATACCGCTGTTGCCGACACTCGCGTAGCTAACGGGCAGGTCATACAGCAGCAGAACCGTCGGCCAGGTTCGCCCGTTACCCAAACCGGTATCATTAACTGCGGGGCGCAGCCGTGGCTTGGTATCAATCTTGAAATTATCGAGCCCACTTTAGTTGTCGGTGACATCGTTACGATTACCCTGACCTACTCCAGTAATGCTCTGGGTACTGCCTTGGTCAATCAACACTACACCTTCGATCATGATGTCACTCAAGCTGACGTGAATGATCGCCGCCTGCTTCACAGCGTGCCGTATAGCCAGATCATGTTCTACAACGTCGGCAGTGGACCAACGCCGGCACTTGCCAGCGGTAGTTTCGTCAGCAGTTTCACCGTGACTAAAGCTGACGGAGGCTTCGGTAGTACCGCTGACTGCCTTGTTCGGTACAGCAGACTGCAGACCAATACAGTCTGTGGGCCTGCCCTCTAAGTGTTGAAACTGCCGCGGTGGTTGTGATGGCCACCGCGGCGCTAGTTTTCGTGATTAGAGACAATTCTTGTAGGAAAGAACTCATACGGTTGTTGAGTTTTCCTACAGAAAAGGGCCATCCAAAAGAATAAATTGCCGGCGCTTATTCATTGGAGCGCGCGACAGTCGCGCCTTCTGTACATCTCATGCCCGAAATTGGAGCTCGAAGATGCGAAACTGCCGAACTCGCCCGGAAAAACAAATTGCCTTGTCCCTCGCTGGTGTTATCAGTTTACTGACATTGGCTGCCAGCCCCCTGCATGCACGGGATCTAACTGGGCAGAGCCTGACTATTGATGCGACCACTGCTCTGGATACCTACAACTTGAGTGCCGCTTCGGTATTGACCGTCGATGGGGCGCAGACAGGGGCAATACAATCCTCTCAATCTACATTGAACATTCTCAGCGGCACGACGACGGCGCCGACCGTTAGCGCTATCAGACTTGTGGACAGTCAAGCGACTATTGGCAACGCCACCATCACCTCGACCAATCTCACCGGGGTCTTGTTGGGGCGGTTGAACATCGGCTCTACTGCCCGTATAACCGACAGTCAGATTAGTGGCGGTTTTGCCGGCGCACAGGCGTCCGCCCGTAGTCAGCTGATCATCCAGCGTTCGCAGGTTACGGCAACCACCCCCGCCGGGGTGGGGCTGCGACTGCTCGGAGGCAGTGCCGATGTCAGTGCTAACAGTGTCATCACTGGCCAAACCGCAGGCATCCGTCTGGCGCAAGAGAGTCCGACAGTCAACGTGCCAGCACTCACGCTGGATAATTCCCACGTGGTAGGCGTAAATGGCCCGGCAATAGCGGCGGGAGGGGGCACAGAGGCCACCTTGCAAGTGAGCAATGGCTCGACGTTGACCGGTAACAATGGCGTCGCACTTAACCTGGAGCGTACCAGTAACCTTGCCGCTGTAGTGGAAGACTCTCGGCTGGTAGGCGGCGTCACGGTTGCTGAGCAAGCCCTCGGCGACCTGCTTTTCGACAATTCACAGATCGATGGCCATCTTCAGATCGCGGGGACGCTCGATGCGTCACTCGATCAGTCGACGCTCAACGGCAATCTGAATGTCAGCGAACTGGGCGATGCCTCCGCTAGGTTCACTGACACCGCGGCCATGAACGGCAACATTGATTCTGCCGGTGCTGCAGTGGTGAGTTTCGAACAGTCGAACATGACCGGTAACGCTGTGGTTACCGATACCGGTACGCTGAATTTGTCATTCAGCGAAGGCAGTATGACCGGCAATATCGAGTCTGCTGGCAATGCCACGGCCACCTTCAATCAATCGACCCTGACCGGCGATGCCGTTGCTGCTACCGGTGGTACGCTCAACCTGACCATGACCGATGGGCGCATGGACGGCAACATCGACTCCGCTGGTAGCGCAACGGTTGACCTCGCGCGAACTGCGTTGATGGGCAACGCCACAGTCGCCAACGGCGGCACGCTTGGCATGACTGTGAACGGTGGCAGCATGACTGGCGATATCGAGTCTGCCGGCACGGCCTCGGCTACGTTCAATCAAGCGACGCTGAGCGGCAATGCCCTTGCCGCTACCGGTGGTACGCTCAATATGACCATGACTGATGGGCGCATGGACGGCAACATCGACTCCGCTGGCAGTGCAACGGTCGACCTCACGCGAACGGCCTTGACCGGTAATGCCACGGTCTTCAACGGCGGCACGCTTGGCATGAGCTTGAACGGCGGCAGCATGGCTGGCGATATCGAGTCTGCCGGCACTGCCACAGCTACCTTCAATCAAGCGACGCTTACCGGCGATGCCGTGGCCGCAACCGGCGGTACACTCAACCTGAACATGACTGATGGACGCATGAACGGCAACATCGAGTCTGCCGGTACTGTCACAGCGAACCTCAGCCAATCAGCACTGACCGGCAACGCGATCGTCACTGACGCCGGCACCCTTGATCTGACCCTAAACGGCGGCAGCATGGCCGGCGATATTCAGTCGGCAGGCGCTGCTACCAGCACCTTCAATCAAGCGACGTTGACCGGTAATGCCGTGGTCGCCGATGCAGGCAAGCTCGATCTGTCCTTCAACGGCGGCGCCATGCAGGGCAACATCGATTCGGCCGGCAGCACTACTGCGACCTTCAACCAGGCGGCGTTGACGGGCAATGGCACGGTTACCAACACCGGCTCGCTCAGCCTTGCGCTGGACCAGGGCCAGATGACCGGTAACGTCACCGCCGCCTCCGGCGCAATGGCCGACGTCAGCTTGTTCAATAACTCGACCTTGCTGGGTACGCTGAACAACGTGCGCAACGCTAACGTTGCCAGCGGCTCGAACTGGACCCTGAACGGAAACAGCAGCGTCGGTGACCTGGCCTTGAATGGCGGTCAAGTGACCTTCGGCGACACCCCAAGTTTCCATGAGCTGACGGTGAACAACCTGTCCGGCAACGGCACGTTCGTCATGGGCAGTGATTTTGTCAGCGGTGAAACCGATCAACTGATCGTTACTGGCAGCTCCAGTGGCAATCACGGCTTGCTGGTCGCCAGCAGCGGCAATGAGGCCACCGTGGAGTCGATGCGCCTAGTGCAAACGCAAGATGGTGCAGCCCAGTTCCACCTGCTCAACGACCGCGACCGAGTGGATGTAGGCGCCTACTCCTATGAAATGACCAAGGATGAAAACAACGACTGGGTACTCAACCGCGAGACCCGCACCATCTCGCCGATGACCCGTTCGGTGATGGCCCTGTTCAATACCCCGATCACGGTGGCCTATGGTGAGCTGAGCTCGCTGCGCAGCCGCATGGGTGAGCTGCGCTACAGCGAAGGCCGCGATGCCGGCTTGTGGATGCGCGCCTATGGCAACAAGTACAATGTCAGCGGCGCGTCATCGGGCGCTGGCTATCAGCAAAACCAACATGGCTTGAGCCTGGGCGCCGACATGCAGGTGGCCGAGACCGACTGGCTGGTGGGTGTGCTGGGTGGTACCAGTCGCTCGGACCTGAACCTCGACTATGGCACTTCGGGCCGGGTCGACAGCTACTACCTGGGCGGTTACGCCACCTGGCTGGACCGTGAGACCGGTTACTACGTCGACACCGTGGTCAAGTACAACCGCTACCAGAACAACGCCAAGGTTGGCTTGAGCGACTCGACCCGGACCAAGGGCGACTACGACACCCACGGCCTGAGTGGCTCGGTTGAGGCCGGTAAGCACATCAAGCTCAACGATGGCTACTTCATCGAGCCCTTTGCCCAGGTGGCCACAGCCGTGGTAGCTGGCAAGGACTACAGCTTCGACAACGGTCTGCGCGCCGAAGGTGATACTGCCAGGTCGCTGCTGGGCAAGGTTGGTACCACTGTCGGCAAGACTATCCCGCTCGATGGCGGCGGCATGCTCCAGCCTTACGTCAAGGCCGCTTTCGCCCACGAGTTCGTCAAGCGCAACGAAGTACAGGTGAACAACAACGTGTTCAACAATGACCTGTCCGGTTCTCGTGCTGAGCTGGGGGCGGGGGTGTCGCTGGCGCTGTCCAAGCAGTTCCGTGTGCATGCGGATGTGGAGTACAGCAATGGTAAGCACATCGAGCAGCCTTACGGGGTGAACCTGGGTGTGCGCTACGATTTCTGATAAGCGCGGTTAGAGAAAAGGAAGCTTCGGCTTCCTTTTTTATTGGGTGTCGATTCTTGGGATTAACTTGGGCAGAAGCCCTTTTCCTAGCAGTTCTGCCAGTTTCGATCCACGTAGCGTAACGGCGCAGTGGGAAGATCTGGCAGTACCCCTGCTTCTCGGCCAGTCCTCATACACGCTGCATGTTGAATACGTATGGTATCGAGACGGTACGCCACGTGGGACTTCACCGCGTGCGGTCGTGCCACTCGATCTTCGCACAGTGGGCCCAGTACCCGTTGATCGAGGACCGGTCAGCCCCAGCCTTACCCCAGTTTCAGTTCGCGGTCGTATTTCGCCAACGGTTAATGAAATTACCGAGCGCGATGCGGCTGGCGGTGCAAATGCTGATATTACTTTCACCTTCTACCAAGGGCAGGCGGCCGGTCACTTCGTAAGGTTCTTCTACGACGGGGTGGAGTTGCTCGCGGCACAAGTGCGTACACTGGTCGGCACTGAAACCCCAGGCGGCACTGCTGTCGTGACGCTGCCCAATGCAACCTTGCTGGCGCAAGGTAATGGGCAGAAGCAGATTTTTATGAAATCTATCCTGATGCCACTGCGACCAATGCAGGCAACTTTCAACGCTCACCCGTAACCACTATAAGGGTCAACATCAGTGCGTTCGTGAGGTACGTTGCTATTCTCAACAATCAATTACAAAACCAACGCCCAGGTACTGCTGCGTCACGGTGATTCGCTCCGAGCCCTGCGTTGTAAGGTACAGCCGGGTGGTGCGAGAAGGCGTTATATGTTCCTGAGTATTAAACCCGTTACTTTTGGCGGCTGGCATTCCAACGCCGAAACAACGGCTCCGCCAAAAACAGCACGAACAGCAAACGCATAACCTGCATCGCTGTCACCAGCGGCACCGACAGTTGCAAGGTCTCGGCCGTCAGGCTCATCTCGGCGATGCCGCCAGGCATCATGCCCAGCGTCAGTGAGCGCAAGTCCAGATGGGTAAGGCTGCTCAGCGCCCAGGCGGCGCTGGCGGCAATCAGCATGCTCAATGCGCTGGCAACCAAAGTACGACCCAAAAACGAGGGGGCACGGCGAAAGAACGCCCGGTTGAAATGGCAGGCCAGGCCGCTGCCGATCAACCACTGGCCAATCTGGCTGGCGCCATTGGGCAGGGCGATTTGCAGGTTGCCGGCAAGGCTCACGCAGGCCGCCACCAACAATGGCCCGAACAGCCAGGGGTTGGGCTGGCGCAGGCGCTGCCAACCCAGGGCGACCAGCACGGCCAGCGGTGCGATCAACGCCAGCCAGCCCCAGCTAACACTGTTGGCGTGATTCAGCGGCACGCCGTCGCCGACCAGAAATTTGAACAGCGCTGGAACGCACAAAACCACCGCCAGCACCCGCAGGCTTTGCGCCGCAGCTACTTGGCTGAGTACCGCGCCATTGCGCGCGCCGAGGTTGACCATCTCTCCCGAACCGCCCGGCATGCTGGCGAAGAATGCCGTAGCGCGGTCCTCGCCAGTGCGCCGCAGCAGCCACACGCCGATCACGCTCGACACTGTAGTGAACAGCGCGCCAAACACGATCAACATGAAATGCCCAGCCACCTGTTCGATCACCGCCGGGGTGAAGTGCAGGCCAATGCCGACGCCAATGATCCACTGGCCGCATTTGCGCCCGTTGGGGATCTCCGTCAGTTGCCAGGGCGTCAGGCAGCGCACCAGGATGATCGCCAGTAACGAGCCGACCATCCATGGCAAAGGCCAGCCGACCAGGCTGGCGAGATACCCGCCCGCCAGCCCGACCAGCCCGGTGGCCCAGAACAGCGGCAACGACCGATCAGGCATCCGCCACGGCCCGACGTTGCAGGCTGCGGCGGCGCCAGATGCGCAGCAGCGGCAGGCTCAGCATGCAAATGGTCAGCACCCACACGCCCATGCTGATCGGGCTCGACCAGAGAATGCCCAGCTCACCGTTGGAGATCGACAAGGCGCGACGCAGGTTCTGCTCCATCAAGCCGCCGAGAATGAAGCCGAGCAGGATCGGCGACAGCGGGAAGTCCAGCTTGCGCAGGATGTAGCCCATGATGCCGATGCCGACCATCAGGAACAGGTCGAAGGTAGTGGCATGCACGGCGTATACGCCGATCGCGGTGATGATGGCGATCACCGGCACCAGCGCCCAGTTCGGCACGGCGAGGATGCGGGTGAAGATGCGGATCATCGGGATGTTGAGGATCACCAGCATGATGTTGGCGATGAACAACGACGCGATCAGGCCCCAGACGATGTCCGGCTGCTGTTCGAACAGCATCGGGCCTGGGGTGATGTTGTACAGGGTCAGCGCGCCGATCATCACCGCTGTGGTGCCCGAGCCGGGAACCCCGAGGGTCAGCATGGGTACCAGGGCGCCGCAGCAGGAGGCGCCAATGGCGGTTTCCGGGGCCGCCAGGCCACGGGCATCGCCCTTGCCGAAATTACCCTTGGCGCCAGCGATCTTTTTCTCGGTCATGTAGGCAACCGCGCTGGCCAGGGTCGCGCCGGCACCCGGCAACACACCCATGATGAAGCCAAGCAGGCCGCAGCGGATGTTGACCACAAACACCGAAGCCGCTTCCTTGAAGTTGAACAGCATGCGTCCGGTGGCCTTGACCGCTTGGTGGCCATGGTGGGTTTTTTCCAGCAGCAGAAGGATCTCGCTGATGGAGAACAAACCAAGCACCAGGACCACGAACTGAATGCCGTCGGCCAGGTGCACGCTGTCACCGGTGAAGCGGTACACACCGCTGTTGGCGTCGATGCCGACCGCCGACAGGAACAGGCCGATCAGGGCGGCGATAAAGGTCTTCAGCGGTTTGTCGCCGGCCATGCCGCCGAGGGCGACGATGGCAAACACCATCAACACGAAGTATTCCGCCGGGCCAAAAGCGATCGCCCATTTCGCCAGCAGCGGCGCGAACAGGACCATGCCGCAGGTGGCAATGAAGGCGCCGATGAACGAACTCCAGGCCGACAGCGACAAGGCCACCCCAGCCAGGCCCTGGCGGGCCATCGGGTAGCCGTCGAGGGTAGTCATCACGGTGGAGGCTTCACCGGGGATGTTCAGCAGGATCGAGCTGATGCGTCCGCCGTATTCGCAGCCCAGGTACACCGCCGCCAGCAGGATCAGCGCCGACTCTGGTGGCAGGCCGAGGGCAAAGGCAATCGGGATCAGCAACGCCACGCCATTGATTGGCCCCAGGCCCGGCAGCAGGCCGACCACGGTGCCGATCAGGGTGCCGGTCAGGGCGGTAACCAGGTTGTAAGGGCTCAGGGCGACGCCGAAGCCCTGGCCCAGGTAGCTCAAGGTATCCATGTGTCAGTTCTCCAGAACGTCAAGCAGGCCAAGGGGCAGGGGCACGTCCATCACGCGGTCGAACAGCCAGTACAGGAACAGGCTCATGCCCACCACGACGATCGCGCTGTGCAGCCAGCGGCCGCCATACAGACGGGCCATCGGCACGCCGACCAGGATCGCGCTGAGCACGAAGCCCAGGGCCTCGAAGGTGCTGGCGAAGACGATCAGCAGGCCCACGCAGGCGGTGATCTTGAGCAGGGTTTCGCGGTCCAGTGGTGGCTCGTCGTCCTTGTGCACGATGGGCGTGGGGCGAATGGCCAGGTACAACAGGCCCAGGCTCATCAGGCCGAGCATCAGCAAGGGATAGGCGCGTGGGCCTACCGGTTCATAGGAAAACGCGGCCTGGTAAGGCCAGGCCATCACTGCCAGGGCGGCGCAGAGCGCCAGCAGAATGAGGGCGAACAGGCGTTGCAGGATCATCAAGGAATCCTCGATACGGGTATTCGGGCACGGTGCCGGCCTTTTGGGCGGGTTGCTGCTGAGGTTCTGGAGCCGCTGTGCGGCTCTTCGCGGGCAAGCCCGCTCCCACAGGGACCGCGTCGGTCTGAAGAACTGTGGGAGCGGGCTGGCCCGCGAAGGGCTGCATAGCAGCCCCAAAGCGGCCAACACCAGTCTTAAGCAAGGGCACCCAGCAGGTTCACTTACTGGATCAACCCAAATTCCCGGGCTAGCGCCTTGTAGTCAGCAACCTGCTTCTTCACATAGCCATCGAGCTCTTCACCGGTCATGGCGAACGGGAACAGCTCACGCTGGTCACGCAGCTTGGCGAACTCTTCGGATTTGAGCAGCGTGTCGAACGAGGCTTTCCACCAGGCGTAGTCCTCATCGCTGACCTTTGGCCCCAGGTAGAAGCCGCGTACCACCGGCCAGACAATGTCGTAGCCCTGTTCCTTGGCGGTGGGGATGTCCTTCATCTCGGGCTCGTCCAGGCGGTTCTCGGAGAACACCGCAAGGATGCGCATGTTGCCGCTCTGGATATGCGGCATGGAGTCGGAAATGTCAGTGGAGCCGACCTGAATGTGTCCGCCGAGCAGTGCGGTGGCGATTTCGCCGCCGCCTTCCAGGGCTACGTAACGCAAGTCGCGCGGGTTGATTCCGGCAGCCTTGGCGATCAGCGCGGTCTGCATCCAGTCCTGGCTACCGACGGTGCCGCCGGAGCCGATCACCACTTTGCTCGGATCTTTCTTCAAGGCCGCGACCAAATCGTCGAGGTTCTTGTAGGGCGAATCGTTTTTCACCGCAATGGCGCCATAGCTGGTGCCTACCGCCGCCAGCCATTTCACCGCGTTCTCGTCGAAGCGGCCGAACTTGCCTTGGGCCAGGTTGAGCAACGAGCCACTGGACCAGGCCACCAGGGTGCCGGCATCGCCCGGGCGCTGGGCGACTACGGCGTTGTAGGCCACCGCGCCGACACCGCCAGGCATGTAGGTGACGCGCATCGGTTTGCTGAGGATCTTCTCGTTGACCAGGGCGCTTTGCACCAGCTTGCAGGTCAGGTCGAAGCCGCCGCCAGGGGAGGCCGGGGCAATACATTCGGGGCGTTTCGGTTCAGCGGCCAGGGCGTTGCCGGCGAGCAGCAGGCAGCCAGTGGCGAGGACGAGGCGGCGCAGTGAAAAGGTCATCGTCTATCTCCGTGAGCATTGTTGTTATTGGGTTACCACAGCGCCACGCTGTAGCTCACCAGCAGCCGCACTTCGTCGGCGTCGCGGGCAAAATTGGAGCGGAAGGTGGCGTTTCGCAGGCGCACGGCGACGTTTTTCAACGGGCCGCTTTGTACCACGTACTTGAACTCGGTGTTGCGTTCCCACTCCTTGCCCTCGCTGCCATCGGCGCGGCTGACGTTGTCGCCGCTGATGTAACGGGTCATGAAGGTCAGGCCGGGAATGCCTAAGGAGGCGAAGTTGTAGTCGTAGCGCAGTTGCCAGGAGTGCTCGTCAGCCCCGGCGAAGTCGTTGATCTGGACGAAGTTGACCAGGTACGGGTCGGCGCCATCGACATAGGGGAAGGCGCTGTCGCCGGACAAATGCTGGTAGGCGCCGCTGACCTTGTGCCCGCCCAGGGCGTAGCTGAGCATGCCGTTGGCGGTGGTGTTGTCGATCTTGCCGGCACGGGCCTGGCCTTGGTCGTCGCTGATCGCCAGGCGCAGGTCGGCGCCGAAAGTGCCCGGGCCCCAGGGCTGGGTGGCGACCATGCCGACGAAGTGCTGGCGATAGATATCGTCGAGTTGGGCGACGTGGTAGCTGCCGGTGATGCGCTCGCTGAACTTATAGTCAAGGCCGGCCAGGTCGTAGTTGTCGGCGGCGAAGGTGCCACCGAAACGGCCGTTCTTGTTGTTGAGGGCGATGTCTTCCCAGTTGGTGTCGTTGCGGTCCTTGGCTTTTTCCAGGCGCCCACCGGTGATGGTCAGGTTGCTGATCTCGTTGGAGGTCAGCAGGCCGCCCTGGAAGGTTTGCGGCAGGATGCGGCCATCGTTGGGCTGCAGGGTGGGCAGTTCAGGAATCAGCGAGCCGACCTTCAGCTCGGTCTTCGATACCTTGACCTTGCCGGTCAGGCCCAGCTTGGAGTACTCGTCTGCAGCCTTGCCGTCATCATGGGTCGGCAGCAGGCCGGTGTCGGTGCGGTCTTTACTGGAGTCGAGCTTGACGCCGACCATCCCCAGCGCGTCCAGGCCAAAACCGACGGTGCCTTCGGTGTAGCCGGACTCGAAGTTGAGCATGAAGCCCTGCGCCCACTCGTCGCGCTTGGACTGCTGGCTGCTGGTGCCGTCACGGAAGTCGCGATTGAAGTACATGTTGCGGGTTTCGAAGGTGGCGCTGCTGTCTTCGAAGAATGCGGCCTGGCTGACAGGAGCGACACTGGCAAGCGCAAAGGCGCTGGCGAGGGCAGACGGACGGGTGCGAAGGGAACGGGTGGGCGCGAACGCCTGCGGCTGTGCTTGCAGCATCGAGGATGACTCCGTTTATTGTTCTTATCGGTTTGCACCTTGCTGGTGCTTATAGTCGGCGCATGGAGCGACCGTGGTGCGATGCTAGGTAACCAACCTTTCGCTAACCTTTCAGGGTGAAAGGAAACGCTCGGGGGCTTCACAGTCTCGATGACGGCGGTACACTCCGCGCCACCCGACCTAACCAAGCAGGGAGAAAACCGATGCGAGTGCTGCTGGTCGAAGACCACCTGCAACTGGCCGAAAGCGTGGCCCAGGCGCTCAAGAGTCATGGGCTGACCGTGGACGTGTTGCACGACGGCATCGCCGCCGACCTGGCCTTGGCCAGCGAGGAGTACGCGGTGGCCGTGCTCGACGTCGGCTTGCCGCGCATGGACGGCTTCGAGGTGCTGGCCCGCCTGCGCGCGCGCGGCAAAACCCTGCCGGTGCTGATGCTCACCGCGCGCAGTGACGTCAAGGATCGGGTCCATGGGCTGAACCTGGGCGCTGACGACTACCTGGCCAAGCCATTCGAGCTCACCGAGCTTGAGGCGCGGGTCAAGGCGCTGCTGCGCCGCAGTGTGTTGGGCGGCGAGCGCCAACAACGTTGCGGCCCGCTGGTGTACGACCTGGATACCCGCCGCTTCAGCTTGGGTGAAGAGCACCTGGCGCTGACGTCGCGTGAGCAGGGTGTGCTCGAAGCGCTGATCGCCCGGCCGGGTCGGGTGATGAGCAAAGAACAGGTGGCCGCCCAGGTGTTCGGTCTGGATGAGGACGCCAGCCCCGACGCCATAGAAATCTACATCCACCGCCTGCGCAAGAAGCTCGATGGCCATCCGGTGGCGATCGTGACCTTCCGTGGCCTTGGCTATCTGCTCGAGCACCGCGATGCGTGACAGCACCAGCCTGCGCGGACGCCTGCTGGCCAACCTGGCGTTGTTGCTGGTGGTGCTGATGCTGGCCAGCGGCCTGAGCGCCTACTGGAACGGTCGCGAGGCCGCCGACACCGCCTATGACCGAACCTTGCTGGCCTCGGCGCGGACCATTGCCGCGGGCCTGTCGCAGCGTGACGGCACCTTGAGCGCTGATGTGCCCTACGTGGCATTGGACACCTTCGCCTACGACAGCGCCGGACGCATCTACTACCAAGTGTTGGATATTCACCAGCGGCTGATCTCCGGTTACGAGAACCTGCCGCCACCGCCACCCGGTACGCCACGCACGGACGACTATCCAGCCCTGGCGCGCTTCTACAACGCCACCTATCTGGGCCAGGACGTGCGCGTGGTCAGTTTGCTCAAGCCGGTCAGCGAGCCGAACATGAATGGCATGGCCGAGATTCGGGTGGCCGAGACCGAAGAGGCGCGGGTGAGCATGGCGCGCGGGTTGATGGCCGACACCCTGCTGCGCCTGGGGATGCTGGCGCTGGGGGCATTGGTGATGGTCTGGTTTGCCATCAGCGCCGCGCTGCGCCCGCTGGAGCGCTTGCGCACGGCGGTGGAAGAACGTCAGCCTGATGACCTGCGAGCGTTGCCGGTGGTCCAGGTGCAGCGCGAGCTAGGTCCGCTGGTGCGGGCGCTCAACCACTTTACCGAGCGTCTGCGCGGCCAGTTCGAACGTCAGGCACAATTTATCGCCGATGCCGCCCATGAGTTGCGAACGCCCTTGGCGGCGCTCAAGGCGCGGGTCGAATTGGGTCTGCGCTCGCACGAGCCGCAGGAATGGCGCCAGACCCTGGAGTCTGCCGCACAAGGCACTGACCGGCTGACCCACTTGGCCAACCAGTTGTTATCCCTGGCGCGGGTGGAGAATGGCGCGCGGGCGATTGCCGAGGGCGGTGCCCAGCGCTTGGACCTGAGTCAGTTGGCGCGCGACTTGGGTATGGCCATGGCGCCGCTGGCCCATGCCCGGGGTGTGTCTCTGGCGCTGGAGGCCGAGTCGCCTGTGTGGCTCAGGGGTGAGCCAACCCTGCTCAACGAACTGTTGAGCAATCTGGTCGACAACGCCCTGGCCCATACACCTGCAGGTGGCAACGTGATCCTGCGGGTGCTGGCGCCGGCGGTTCTTGAAGTCGAAGACGATGGCCCGGGGATTCCCGAGGACGAGCGCGAGCGGGTGTTTGAGCGCTTCTATCGGCGCAGCGCGCAGGGCAGTGGCCTGGGCTTGGCGATCGTTGGCGAGATCTGCCGTGCGCATTTGGCGCAGATCAGTTTGCACGATGGCCAGAATGGCGGCTTGAAGGTGCGGGTGAGCTTCATCGCCGACTAGATGCGACACGCTCCCACGAGCCAACTCTGCGGCGTTAGCGCAACATACTCCGCGCCTCAAGCAGATCCGCCACATCCAGCTCGGTCCCATAAGGCAGTCCCAGGTGCCGATAAGCGGGCAGGGCGGCCAGGGGGCGGCTGCGGCCGCGTTGGCTCAGGCAGCGGGCGATCTGCACGATGTCGATGTAGTCGACCTTGTCCGTGCGCCGGTCCAGGTCCTGAACTTCGCTCGGCAGCTTGACCAACTGCTCGGGAAACTCCCAGGCGCTGAGAATCTTGTCGCCCAAGGCGGGTTGAATCTGCTCGATCACGTAATGCAGGCAGACCGGGTCCGACAACAGCTCATTGTGCTCTTCGGCGTAGATCAATACCGGCAATGCGCCGATCTGATGCACTAAGCCGCCAAGGGTGGCCTGGTCAGGCTTGAGCTGGGTGTAGCGCCGACTCAGCTCATAGCTGATGCCTGCCACTTCCAGGCTATTGGCCCAGATATCACGCAGCTTCTGTTCCACCGCCGGTGAGCGGGCATGGAAGATCTGCTCGATCACCAGGCCAATGGCCAGGTTGCAGCTGTAGTTGATGCCCAGGCGGGTAATCGCGGTGTGCAGGTCGGTGACCTCGACGGCGGCGCGCAACAGGGGGCTGTTGACCACCTTGATCAGGCGCGCCGACAGCGCGGCGTCGCGGCCGATCACCTTGCTCAACGCGGCCACGCTGATTTCGCTGTCCTCGGCGGCCTCGCGGATGCTCAGGGCGACTTCCGGCAGGGTCGGCAAGACCAGGTCATCGTTGTCGATGGCTGCGAGCAACTGCGCTTGAACCATCTCGGCCAGCTTGTTCATGGATTTCTCTACCGCAATGGGGCGGCCCCGCTTGTGGGCGGGGCGGGCTGGTCAGCGTTGGATTTCCCGGTCGCGGTCCAGTTCGTAAGGCAGGCTCAGCAGGGTCAGGCGTGGGCCTTCTGGGCTGCCCAGGTGCAGGTTGTCGTCCTCTACCGAATCGGCGGTCAGCACTGCCAGCAGTTCGCAACCAGCGTGGGCGTGGGCGGCAATCACCACTTCGCCGACCGAGGAGCTGTGAGTGGGCGAAAACACTTCGGTGCCGGGCGCAGGGATCTCATCCTGGGCCAGGGCCAGGCGATACTGGCGGCGCTTGAGCTTGCCCAGGTACTGCATGCGGGCGACGATTTCCTGGCCGGTGTAGCAGCCTTTCTTGAAGCTCACGCCGCCGACAGCCTGCAGGTTGATCATCTGCGGGATGAACAGCTCGCGGGTCTGCTCCATCACCTGGCCGATACCGGCGCGGATCTGGCCCAGCAGCCAATCGTTGAGGCTGCCTTCGGGCAAGCTGGCGGCGAGTCGTTCGCGCACGGCGGCGGCTTGTTCGGCAGGAGCCCAGAGCTCCACACGTCCAGGCGAGACAGCAACAGCGATCAAGCCCTCATGACGAATGGTAGCGCCAGCATCGCCAGGCGCTGCCAGACCCAAGGCGTGCAGGGCCGCGTCGCCTTGTTCAAGACCAAAGCGAACCCAGGCCGCGCTTTCGTCGGTCAGGCTGGCCTTGGAGAACACCGCGTACTTTTTCAAGTCAGCAAGCTGCGCCTCGAGCAGGCCGCTGGCCATCGCCAGCAAAAAGCCGTTGCCCTCGGGCAGGATGCGGAAGCTCGACTGCATGCGGCCCTTGACCATGCACCGAGCGCCAAGGCTCGATTGCTCCTGGCTCAGGTAGTTGAGGTTGCAGGTCAATTGGCCTTGCAGGAATTTGCCCGCGTCGGAGCCGCGGACGGCGAGAATGCCCTCGTGGGACAGGGGGCAGAAGAAAGCAGAGTCGGCCATGGGTCATCGCGGTTACTAAAGACTGGCGGCCATCATAGAACGCCGGTAACAAAATAGGTAGGTGACTAGACCAACGCCTTGTGCCGCTGGCTTCGCCGCGCTGTATACTGGCCGGCCATTCGAGGAGGGCCCCATGGTCGAACAAACTGAACTCAACCGGCTTTTCTGGCACAGCCGCCGCGGCATGCTGGAACTGGACGTGCTGCTGGTGCCATTCACCCAGGAGGTCTATCCCACGCTGAGCGAAGTGGACCGCGAGCTGTATGTTCGCCTGCTCTCCTGCGAAGATCAGGACATGTTCGGCTGGTTCATGGAGCGCACCGAATCGGAAGATCCAGAGCTGCAACGCATGGTTCGCATCATCTTGGACCGTGTCCAGCCCAAGTGAACACTTCGAATGCCGTTGGCAGGGCTCGCGCCTGTTGCTGACGGCGTATCTGGCATGTCAGGCGCTGGCGCTCATGGCCCTCTGGCTGAGTGCGCTGCCCTGGTGGCTGACAATAGTGGTTTTGTTGATCGGCATTGCCCACGCTCGTTGGGCCATTCCCCGGCGAATTCTTCTGACGCACCCCGAGGCCATCACCGGTCTACGCCGCGATCCGCAGGGTTGGCGGCTGTTCAGCCGTGCTCATGGCTGGCAGCCTGTGCGGTTACTGCCTGACAGTATTGCCTTGCCGCGCCTAGTGGTGTTGCGTTTCGTGCGCGAAGGACGGCGTATCAGTCAAAGTCAGTGCATCCCCAAAGACGCGCTGGGGGTGGATCAGCATCGGCGCTTACGCCTGCGGCTGAAGTTCAGCCGCAGACGTTGGGCGCCGATAGCCAGCAGATAACGTGGCGTGTCTTGCTTCAGCGTGGGTCCAGAACAGTGTCACGCGCTTCAGGCAGCATTCCTGGATAGTCCAGGGTGTAATGCAATCCCCGGCTTTCCTTGCGCTGCATGGCCGAACGAATCATCAGCTCCGCAACTTGTGCCAGGTTGCGCAACTCGATCAAATCGCGGCTGACCTTGTAGTTGCTGTAGAACTCATCGATCTCATCGAGCAGCAACCGCACCCGGTGCTCCGCCCGCTGTAGGCGCTTGTTGGTGCGCACGATCCCCACATAGTCCCACATGAACCGGCGCAGCTCGTCCCAGTTGTGGGCAATGATCACATCTTCGTCCGAGTCGGTGACCTGGCTGGCATCCCAGCAGGGCAGGGCGGTCGGCATGCTGATCTGCTCAAGATGCGCCTCGATGTCTGCCGCAGCCGAGCGACCATAGACAAAGCACTCCAACAGCGAGTTGCTGGCCATGCGGTTGGCGCCGTGCAGGCCGGTAAAGCTGGTCTCGCCAATGGCGTACAGGCCCGGCACATCGGTATGACCGCGATCATCGACCATGACCCCGCCGCAGGTGTAATGGGCGGCCGGCACCACTGGGATGGGCTGGCGGGTAATGTCGATGCCGAAGGTCAGGCAGCGCTCATAGACTGTGGGGAAGTGGCTCTTGATGAAATCAGCCGGCTTGTGGGTGATGTCCAGATAGACGCAATCCACGCCCAGGCGCTTCATCTCGTGGTCGATCGCGCGGGCGACGATATCGCGTGGGGCCAGCTCTTCACGCGGGTCAAAGCGCGGCATGAAGCGTTCGCCATTGGGCAGTCGCAGCAGGGCGCCTTCTCCGCGCAGGGCCTCGGTTACCAGGAAGCTCTTGGCCTGTGGGTGGTACAGGCAGGTCGGATGAAACTGGTTGAACTCAAGGTTGGCCACCCGACAGCCGGCGCGCCAGGCCATGGCGATGCCATCGCCGCAGGCACCGTCGGGATTGCTGGTATACAGATAGACCTTGGCTGCGCCGCCCGTGGCCAGCACCGTGAAGCGTGCGCCAAAGGTGTCGACCTCGCCGGTATTGCGGTCAAGCACGTAGGCACCCAGGCAGCGTTGGCCATCCAGGCCCAGGCGCCGTTCGGTGATCAGGTCGACCGCCACCCGCTGTTCCAGCAAGGCAATGTTCGAGCGCTTGCGGGCTTGTTCCAGCAGGGTGGTGAAGATTGCCGCGCCAGTGGCGTCGGCGGCATGGATGATGCGTCGGTGGCTATGACCGCCTTCGCGGGTCAGGTGAAACTCGAAACCGCCGTCGTCGACGCTGGCATGCTCGTCGCGGGTGAAAGGCACGCCTTGCTCGATCAGCCACTCGATGGCTTCGCGGCTGTGCTCGACGGTGAAGCGCACGGCGTCTTCGTTGCACAGGCCGCCGCCGGCATTGAGCGTGTCCTCGACATGCGATTGCACGGTATCGGTGTCGTCCAGCACCGCTGCGACCCCACCCTGAGCCCAGAACGTCGAGCCATTGGCCAGGTCGCCCTTGCTCAAGATGGCAATGCGCAGGTGGCTGGGAAGGTTGAGGGCCAGGCTCAGGCCAGCTGCACCACTGCCGATCACCAGGACATCATGTTGGAATTGTTGGCTCATGTCGGGACACTAGTAATCTGGGGTAGGGGAACGGCACAATAGTCATGCGCAGATGGCATTGTGAAACTATCGTGAAACATAGCCGGGTTGCCTTTATAGCAGCCCCAGGCGCCTGATTTCCAATGGCGCTTGCGTAGCGATGGTGATCTTCGTGGGAACTTTCCGACATGCCGGGAAATCCTATGAAGGCTGCCCATACGCCACAAATGCCAAGGCGACGCAGGGCGGTAGCTCGATCCGGGCTGACACCTGCGTATTCGAGACCCGATTATCGACGCAGCCGGCCGTGACCGCGCTGTGTGTTTTTCGTGCGAGCCGACCAGAGGCCGCAGGAAACTTGCTTGGAGGGGAGAACTTTTGCGCAAAGCCCGAGTCTATGGTTGCAAGCCTGAACGATGGCTGTGGCAACGCTCCTTCGAGTTCACTGAGGAGTGTTCATGCTAACCCAGGAAGAGGATCAGCAGCTTGTTGAGCGCGTACAGCGCGGCGACAGGCGAGCGTTCGATCTGTTGGTGCTGAAGTATCAGCACAAGATTCTCGGGTTGATCGTGCGTTTCGTACACGACACCCATGAAGCCCAGGATGTAGCGCAGGAAGCCTTTATCAAGGCGTACCGAGCGCTTGGAAATTTCCGCGGAGACAGTGCGTTTTATACCTGGCTGTACCGCATCGCCATCAATACGGCGAAAAACTATCTGGTGTCCCGTGGTAGACGGCCCCCAGACAGCGATGTGAGCTCCGAGGATGCGGAGTTTTACGACGGCGATCATGGTCTCAAGGATCTCGAGTCCCCAGAGCGCTCGTTGTTGCGGGATGAAATCGAAGGCACCGTCCATCGCACCATCCAGCAACTGCCAGAAGATCTACGCACTGCTCTAACTTTGCGTGAATTTGATGGTCTGAGTTACGAGGACATTGCGAGCGTCATGCAATGTCCGGTGGGTACCGTGCGCTCTCGAATCTTCCGCGCTCGGGAGGCCATTGATAAAGCCCTGCAGCCGTTGTTGCAGGAATCCTGAGACAGCGGCGACAGCCAAGAGAGGAACCGCCATGAGTCGTGAAGCTTTGCAGGAATCGCTGTCCGCGGTGATGGATAACGAAGCGGACGAACTGGAATTGCGTCGGGTGCTCAGCGCCGTCGATGACGCAGACACCCGTGCCACCTGGTCGCGTTACCAGGTTGCCCGCGCAGCGATGCACAAGGAACTGCTGCTGCCTAAGCTGGATATCGCCTCGGCGGTGTCTGCAGCACTGGCTGATGAAGCCGTGCCGGCCAAGGTCAAGCAGGGCCCATGGCGTAGCATCGGCCGTCTGGCTGTAGCTGCCTCGGTGACCGTTGCGGTGCTGGCAGGTGTACGCCTGTACAACCAAGATGAAATCACCGGTAGCGAACTGGCTGCCCAGCAACCGGCACAGCAAGGTCTGAGCATGCCGCAAACACAAGGCCCAGCTGTATTGGCAGGCTATAGTGAAAGCAGTGAGCAACCGACCGGGCCAATGGCCAATGGTGTGCTGCAGAACCAGGCCGGCTGGGATCAGCGTCTGCCAGGCTACCTGCGTCAGCACGCCCAGGAATCTGCGCTCAAGGGCACTGAAACCGCTCTGCCATACGCCCGCGCTGCCAGCCTGGAAAACCGCTAGTAAGGAGGATCATGCGCGCGCTACCTCTCCTGTCGCTGCTACTAGGCAGCTGCATGACGGTGCCAGCGTTGGCAGCCAACTCCTCGCCTGAGGCGAGTGAGTGGTTGAACAAGCTGGCACGAGCCGAGCAAGTACAGAGTTACCAGGGTTCCTTCGTTTACGAACGTAACGGCAGCTTCTCTTCCCACGATATCTGGCACCGTGTGCACAATGGCACGGTCAGCGAGCGGCTGTTGCAGCTCGATGGCGCGGCCCAGGAAATCGTGCGCGTCGATGGCAAGGTGCAGTGCGTTAGCGGGGCTCTGGCCAGCGGGGTGGCAACGCCACCTGACTCTGCGCCGCGCATGCTCGATCCGCTCAAGCTGATGAGCTGGTACGACTTGAGGGTTGCGGGTAAATCCCGGGTCGCTGATCGCGATGCGGTGATTGTCACGCTTACTCCCCGCGACCAGCATCGTTACGCCTTCGAATTACATCTGGACCGTGAGACTGGATTGCCCCTGCGCTCGTTGATGCTCAACGACAAGGGCCAGTTGCTCGAGCGCTTCCAGATGACCCGTTTGGATACCACCGCCCCAAGCGATCAAGAGCTGCATGCCAGTGCCTCGTGCAAGCCTGTCCAGTCAGTTGCCTCGGCGTCTGGCGGTTCTACGGCGGCTTGGCGCTCAGACTGGCTGCCGCCAGGCTTCGAGCTGATCAACAGCTCCAGCCGGCGCGACGCTTCGCGCAACAGTACGGTCAGCAGCTTGATGTATGACGACGGTCTGGCGCGCTTCTCTGTGTTCCTGGAGCCGGTCAAGGGCAGCTCGGGCAACGATATTCGAACCCAGTTAGGCCCAACCGTGGCCGTTTCGCGCCAACTCAACACGCCCAATGGCAAAGTCATGGTGACCGTGGTTGGAGAGATTCCTTTGGGTACCGCCGAACGTGTGGCATTGTCCATGCGGGCGCAGGATGCTCAGGCGCGTCAGTAATGACCTTCAGCGCCCTTTCATCAGCCCCGAAAACACGGGGCTGAAATGAAATTAAAGCATTGTCATTTGCAATCCCCTCGTAAATTTTCTATAGGTCAGACTTCTTGAGGTCTGGCCTTGCCTGCGTCAGCAGGGGTCTTACTGCTAACTACGCTCGTTGTGACGGGAGCCGTATGTCAATACCACGCTTGAAATCCTATCTGTCGATGTTCGCCGCCGTGCTCATGCTCGGTCAGGTGCTCAGCGCTCAGGCCGAAGAAGCCCTGCCGGACTTCACTACCCTGGTGGAGCAGGCCTCGCCGGCCGTGGTCAACATCAGTACCAAACAGAAGCTGCCGGACCGCCTCGCCGCCGGGACCATGCCCGATCTCGAAGGGCTGCCACCGATGTTCCGCGAGTTCTTCGAGCGCAATATGCCGCAACAGCCGCGTTCGCCGCGTGGCGACCGCCAGCGTGAAGCGCAGTCGCTCGGCTCGGGCTTCATCATTTCCAGTGATGGCTACGTGCTGACCAACAACCATGTCGTGGCCGACGCCGACGAAATCATCGTGCGCCTGTCCGATCGCAGCGAGCTGCAGGCCAAGCTGGTCGGTACCGATCCGCGCACCGACGTGGCCCTGCTCAAGGTCGAAGGCAAAAACCTGCCAACGGTAAAGCTGGGCGACTCCGAGAAGCTCAAGGTCGGGGAGTGGGTGCTGGCCATCGGTTCGCCGTTTGGCTTCGATCATTCGGTGACCAAAGGGATCGTCAGCGCCAAGGGTCGTACCCTGCCTAACGACACCTATGTGCCGTTCATCCAGACTGACGTGGCGATCAACCCAGGTAACTCCGGTGGCCCGCTGTTCAACATGAAAGGCGAAGTGGTCGGCATCAACTCGCAGATCTTCACCCGCTCCGGGGGCTTCATGGGCCTGTCCTTCGCTATCCCGATCGACGTGGCGCTGGATGTCTCCAACCAACTGAAGAAAGACGGCAAGGTCAACCGCGGCTGGCTCGGCGTGGTGATCCAGGAGGTCAACAAAGACCTGGCAGAATCGTTTGGCCTCGACAAACCAGCCGGTGCCTTGGTCGCTCAGGTTTTGGAAGACGGCCCGGCTGCCAAAGGTGGCCTGCAGGTCGGTGATGTAATCCTCAGCATGAATGGTCAGCCGATCGTCATGTCGGCCGATCTGCCGCACTTGGTCGGCAGCCTCAAGGACGGCGCCAAGGCCAAGCTTGAGATCATCCGCAACGGCAAGCGGCAGAACCTCGATGTCACCGTCGGCGCACTGCCGGAAGATGACGCCGATATTGGTACCGGTGCCCAAGGCGGCGCCGAGCGCAGCAGCAACCGTCTGGGCGTCTCGGTGACTGACCTGACCGCCGAGCAGAAAAAATCGCTTGAGCTCAAGGGTGGTGTGCTCATCAAGGAAGTTCAGGACGGCCCTGCGGCGCTGATCGGTCTGCGTCCGGGCGACGTCATCAGCCACCTGAACAACCAGGCGATCAGCAACGCCAAGGAGTTCACCGAGATCGCCAAGGGCCTGCCGAAGAACCGTTCGGTGTCCATGCGCGTTCTGCGTCAGGGGCGCGCCAGCTTCATCACCTTCAAACTGGCTGAATAATCCGGTAACAAGGTAGGAAAGGGCAGCTTCGGCTGCCCTTTTTCGTCGCTGATTGAACGTTTCATGCACTGTGGGAGCGGGCTTGCCCCGCGATTGCGAGCGACCAAGCCCCCTCTCTACTTGATCAGCCGGCAATCGCGGGGGCGCAAGCCCGCTCCCACGCTTCAGCACGTAGATGCCATGACTGCCGATCAGGAATCTCCCATAAGCCATCGGCTTAAGGTACAATTCCCGGCTATTTTTCGGCGGGCGTCCGGCTCGCAGCCTTTTCCGAGTGTTGACCCGTGAGTGATTTGAGTCATATCCGCAATTTCTCCATCATCGCCCACATCGACCATGGCAAGTCGACGCTGGCCGACCGTTTCATCCAGATGTGCGGTGGCCTGTCGGCGCGCGAAATGGAAGCCCAGGTCCTGGACTCCATGGACCTGGAGCGCGAGCGCGGTATTACCATCAAGGCCCACAGCGTCACGCTGCATTACAAGGCCCAGGACGGCAAGACCTACCAGCTGAACTTCATTGACACCCCCGGCCACGTCGACTTCACCTATGAAGTCAGCCGTTCGCTGGCCGCCTGTGAGGGCGCGCTGCTGGTGGTGGACGCCGGTCAAGGTGTCGAAGCACAGTCGGTCGCCAACTGCTACACCGCCATCGAGCAAGGCCTGGAAGTCATGCCAGTGCTGAACAAGATGGACCTGCCCCAGGCCGACCCGGACCGCGTCAAGGACGAGATCGAGAAGATCATCGGCATCGACGCTACCGACGCCGTGGCTTGCAGCGCCAAGAGCGGCATGGGCGTCGACGAAGTGCTCGAACGCCTGGTACAGACCATTCCTGCCCCCGAAGGCGATATCGACGCGCCCCTGCAAGCGCTGATCATCGACTCCTGGTTCGACAACTACCTTGGGGTCGTGTCGCTGGTGCGTGTGCGCCATGGTCGGGTGAAGAAGGGCGACAAGATTCTGGTCAAGTCCACCGGCAAGGTGCACCTGGTCGACAGCGTCGGTGTATTCACCCCCAAGCACACCCAGACCGCAGACCTCAAGGCTGGCGAAGTGGGCTTCATCATCGCCAGCATCAAAGACATTCATGGTGCACCGGTCGGTGACACCCTGACCCTGTCCGCTACCCCTGAAGTCGAAGTATTGCCAGGCTTCAAGAAGATCCAACCGCAGGTGTATGCCGGCCTGTTCCCGGTCAGTTCCGACGATTTCGAGGATTTCCGCGACGCGTTGCAGAAACTGACCCTGAACGACTCGTCGCTGCAATACCTGCCGGAAAGCTCCGACGCACTGGGCTTCGGCTTCCGTTGCGGCTTCCTCGGCATGCTGCACATGGAAATCATCCAGGAGCGCCTGGAGCGCGAATACGACCTGGACCTGATCACCACCGCGCCAAGCGTAATCTTCGAGGTCAAGCTCAAGACCGGCGAAACCATCTACGTCGACAACCCGTCCAAGCTGCCGGACGTGTCGTCGGTCGAAGATTTCCGCGAGCCGATCGTGCAGGCCAACATCCTCGTGCCGCAAGAGCACCTGGGTAACGTCATCACCCTGTGCATCGAGAAGCGTGGCGTGCAGCGCGACATGCAGTTCCTCGGCTCGCAGGTGCAGGTGCGTTATGACTTGCCGATGAACGAGGTGGTGCTGGACTTCTTCGACCGCCTGAAGTCGACCAGCCGCGGTTATGCCTCGCTGGACTATCATTTCGATCGCTACCAGTCGGCCAACCTGGTCAAACTGGACGTGCTGATCAACGGCGACAAGGTCGATGCCCTGGCGCTGATCGTGCACCGCGATAACGCGCACTACAAAGGTCGTGCGTTGACCGAGAAGATGAAGGAACTGATTCCTCGGCAGATGTTCGACGTTGCGATCCAGGCCGCCATTGGCGGGCAGATCGTTGCGCGTACCACTGTCAAGGCGCTCAGAAAGAACGTACTGGCCAAGTGCTACGGTGGTGACGTTAGCCGTAAACGCAAGCTGCTGGAGAAGCAGAAGGCCGGTAAGAAACGCATGAAACAGGTGGGCAATGTGGAGATTCCACAAGAGGCCTTCCTCGCCGTGCTCAGGTTGGATAGCTAGGTCCTATGTCGCTAAATTTCCCGCTGTTGCTCGTCATCGCCGTCGCAGTCTGTGGCTTGTTGGGTCTGATCGACCTGCTGTTCCTGGCCCCGCGCCGGCGCGCAGCGATCGCCAACTACCAGGGCAGTGTCACTCAGCCCGAAATGGCTGTGGTCGAGAAGCTGAACAAGGAGCCGTTGCTGGTCGAGTACGGCAAGTCGTTCTTCCCGGTGCTGTTCATCGTGCTGGTATTGCGCTCGTTCTTGGTCGAGCCGTTCCAGATCCCTTCCGGGTCGATGAAACCGACCCTGGAAGTCGGCGACTTCATCCTGGTGAACAAGTTCTCCTACGGCATTCGTCTGCCGGTGATCGATAAAAAGGTCATCGACGTGGGTGATCCGCAGCGCGGGGACGTGATGGTGTTCCGCTATCCAAGCGACCCGAACGTCAACTACATCAAGCGCGTGGTCGGCCTGCCGGGCGACCAGATCCGCTATACCAGCGACAAGCGTTTGTATGTCAACGGTCAGCCGGTCGCCGAGCAGTTGGTCGGTACCGAGCCAGGCACCCTGGGCAGCGCTGAGCTGTACAAGGAAAAGCTGGGCGAGACCGAGCACCTGATCCGCAAGGAGATGAGCCGCTATCGCATGCCGCCGGACCAGCAATGGACCGTGCCGGCTGGCCATTACTTCATGATGGGCGACAACCGCGACAACTCCAACGACAGCCGTTACTGGGATGACCCGAACATTCCTAAAGAGCTGCACGGCATGGTCCCGGACCGCAACATCGTCGGCAAGGCCTTCGCGGTCTGGATGAGCTGGCCAGAACCCAAGCTCAGCCATATGCCCAACTTGTCGCGGGTCGGCCTGATCCATTGATACCCATCGGCGTTGTCTGACAGACAGCGCCGAATGCTTTTCTGACATAGGCTGTGTTCTCAGGGATCGGGAGATTTCGCCACCTGAACAGGGGCGATCCACAGCAAAACAGTCTTTCAGGATGTTGATTTGAACAACGCGTTGAATAACCCACGGGTGGCCGCATGAGTGCTCCCCTTGAACGCCTGGAGCGCAAGCTCGGCTACACCTTCAAGAACAAGGACCAGATGCTCCTGGCCCTGAGCCATCGCAGCTACGCCGGGCGCAATAACGAGCGTCTGGAGTTTCTCGGCGATGCCATTCTCAACTTCGTCGCTGGCGAGGCGCTGTTCGAGCGCTTCCCACAAGCGCGCGAAGGCCAGCTGTCGCGCCTGCGCGCACGCCTGGTCAAGGGTGAAACCCTGGCCCGTCTGGCCCGCGGCTTTGACCTGGGCGAATACCTGCGCCTGGGTTCGGGCGAGCTCAAGAGTGGCGGTTTTCGCCGCGAATCGATCCTCGCCGATGCCCTCGAAGCGCTGATCGGCGCCATTTATCTGGACGCCGACATGGAGACTGCGCGTGAGCGCATCCTGGCCTGGCTGACCGATGAATTCGAGAGCCTGACGCTGGTCGACACCAACAAAGACCCCAAGACCCGCCTGCAGGAGTTCCTGCAGTCGCGGGCCTGTGAGTTGCCACGTTACGAAGTGGTCGACATCCAGGGCGAACCTCACTGCCGCACCTTCTTCGTCGAATGCGAAGTGGTGCTGCTGAACAACAAGAGCCGTGGCCAGGGCGTCAGCCGGCGTATCGCCGAGCAAGTCGCCGCGGCTTCTGCATTGATCGCCCTGGGCGTGGAGAATGGCAATGACTGAGAACAACCCAACCCGCTGCGGTTACGTAGCCATCGTGGGTCGCCCCAACGTGGGCAAGTCGACCTTGCTCAACCACATCCTCGGGCAAAAGCTGGCGATCACCTCGCGCAAGCCGCAGACCACCCGGCACAACATGCTCGGGATCAAGACCGAAGGTGATGTGCAGGCGATCTACGTCGACACCCCGGGCATGCACAAGGCCAACGACAAAGCGCTCAACCGCTACATGAACCGCACCGCCTCGGCCGCCCTCAAGGACGTCGACGTGGTTATTTTCGTGGTCGACCGTACCCGCTGGACCGAAGAAGATCAGCTGGTGCTCGAGCGGGTGCAGTACGTGACCGGCCCGTTGATCCTGGCGGTCAACAAGACCGACCGGATGGAGGAGAAGGCCGAGCTGATCCCGCACCTGAAATGGCTGCAGGAGCAGTTGCCGAACGCCGAGATCGTGCCAATCTCCGCGCAGCAAGGGCACAACCTCGAATCGCTCGAGGCGCTGATCGCCAAGCACCTGCCGGAAAACGAGCACTTCTTCCCTGAAGACCAGATCACCGACCGCAGCAGCCGCTTCCTCGCCGCTGAGCTGGTGCGCGAGAAGATCATGCGCCAGCTCGGTGCCGAGCTGCCGTACCAGATCACCGTCGAGATCGAAGAGTTCAAGCAGCAGGGTCATGTGCTGCACATCCATGCATTGATCCTGGTCGAGCGAGATGGCCAGAAGAAGATCATCATTGGCGACAAGGGCGAGCGCATCAAGCGCATCGGCTCTGACGCGCGCAAGGACATGGAAACCCTGTTCGACGCCAAGGTCATGCTCAACCTGTGGGTCAAGGTCAAAGGCGGCTGGTCCGATGACGAACGCGCCCTGCGTTCGCTGGGCTACGGCGACCTGTAAGCCTTACGCTCCGCCTTTGCTCCTGTGGGAGCGGGCTTGCCCGCGATGGCGATCGCAGGGCAAGCCCGCTCCCACAGTTATTTCTGACATCGAGTGCTCTGTGATGGAACAACCCGCCGCCCAGCCGGCCTTCGTGCTCCACAGCCGCGCCTACAAGGAAAGCAGTGCGCTGGTGGACTTGCTCACCCCGCAGGGGCGGGTGCGAGCGGTGCTGCGCCGGGCGCGGGGCAAGGGTGGCAGCCTGGTGCGCTGTTTCGTGCCGCTGGAAGTCGAGCTGCGCGGGCGCGGCGAGCTGAAGAACGTCGGCCGCCTGGACAGCGTGGGGATTGCCGCCTGGCTGCATGGCGACGCCTTGTTCAGCGGTTTGTACCTCAATGAGTTGCTGATGCGCCTGCTGCCTGCCGAAGCGCCTCATCCGGCGTTATTCGAACATTACGCATTGACCTTGCAAGCGCTCGGCGAAGGCCGGCCCTTGGAGCCGCTGTTGCGCGCCTTCGAATGGCGCCTGCTCGACGAGCTCGGTTACGCCTTCGCGCTGGATCACGACATCAACGACACCCCGATTGCCGCCGAAGGCCTGTATCGCTTGCAAGTGGACGCAGGCCTTGAGCGCGTCGAGCTGCTGCAGCCCGGATTGTTCAAGGGTGACGAGCTGCTGGCCCTGGCTGAAGCGAACTGGGAAGCCCCCGGCGCACTGCTGGCTGCCAAGCGCCTGATGCGTCAGGCGCTGGCGGTACACCTGGGGCCAAAGCCGCTGGTCAGTCGGGAACTGTTTCGCAAGCGCTAAGCACGTCGTATGCTGTGTGGCTCAATCTTCAGGAGAGCCTTTCGTGACTCACAGCAACCGCATGCTTCTTGGCGTCAACATCGACCACGTGGCGACCCTGCGCCAGGCCCGCGGCACCCGCTACCCAGACCCGGTCAAGGCTGCCCTGGATGCCGAGGAGGCAGGCGCAGACGGCATCACCGTACACCTGCGCGAAGACCGCCGGCATATCCAGGAGCGTGATGTGCTGGTACTCAAGGACGTGCTGCAAACGCGCATGAACTTCGAGATGGGCGTCACTGAAGAGATGATGCTGTTCGCCGAAAAAATCCGCCCGGCGCATATCTGCCTGGTCCCCGAAACCCGTCAGGAACTGACCACCGAAGGTGGCCTGGACGTGGCTGGGCAAGAAGCGCGGATCAAGGCTGCAGTTGAGCGCCTGTCGCGTACTGGCGCTGAAGTCTCGCTGTTCATCGACGCCGATGAGCGCCAGATCGAAGCCTCGCGTCGTGTCGGCGCGCCTGCGATCGAGTTGCACACCGGCCGCTATGCTGACGCCCAAACCCCGACCGAGGTGGCTGAAGAGCTCAAGCGCATCGTCGATGGCGTCGCCTTTGGCGTGGGCCAGGGCCTGATCGTCAACGCCGGCCACGGCCTGCATTACCACAACGTCGAAGCGGTAGCGGCGATCAAGGGCATCAACGAGCTGAACATTGGTCATGCGCTGGTCGCACATGCGCTGTTCGTTGGCTTCAAGGCGGCGGTGGCCGAGATGAAAGCGCTGATTGTCCAGGCATCGCGCTAAGCAAGCCTAGGCGCAATCGCCTAGCTGATCGCGGGGCCAGCCCCGCGATTCATTCTGCGCGAAACAGCAAAGTAAACCGGGTCGGCCCTTCTGGCCGGCTACTCACCTCGACCCTGCCACCGTGCAAGTGCATGATCGACTGTACGATCGCAAGCCCTAGTCCTGTACCGCCTTCGAGCCGCGAACGCCCGCATCCAGCCCTGTAGAAGCGTTCGAACAGCTGTGGCTGGTGGGCCTGGGCGATCCCTGGCCCCTGGTTCTCCACCCACACCCAGGCATGCTCAGCATGCCGGCCAATGCCTACCGTCACGCGCTGCCCTTCAGGGCTATGCCTGATGGCGTTGCTCAACAGATTCGACAGCGCCCGCTGGAACATCAACCGGTCGGCCAGCGCCGTGCCCCAACCTTGCAGCTTCAGCTCGATATCCTTGAGCTCGGCGCTGAATGCGAACAGCTCGCCGACCCGCTCGGCCTCTTCGGCCAATGCCAAGGGTTTGAGCACGACCTGCGCCTGCGGTTGGCTGACTTGGGCGAGGAACAGCATGTCGTTGATGATGCGGTTGAGCCGGGTCAGCTCCTCGATACTGTCTTCCAGGACTTCGCGATAGTTCTCGCTGTCACGCTCACGAGCCAGGGTGACCTGGGCCTTGCCCATCAGGTTGCTCAAGGGTGTGCGCAGCTCATGGGCCAGGTCATCGGAGAACTGCGACAGCTGCCGCACGCCTTGATCCAGGCGATCGAGCATCACGTTGATGGCGCCGGCAAGCTCGGCCAGCTCAGACGGCAGGCCGCTGTCGGGCAGACGGTGAGTGAGGTCTTGGGCCGAGACCTGACCGGCCACCCGACGAAAGTGGCGCAGCGGCTTGAGGCTGCGTTGCACCAGCTTCCACGCGCCAATGCCGATCAGCACCAGCAGCAAGGGCAGGGCCAGCAAGGTCGAGTGCAGGTAGGCCTGCAGCAGGCTGTTATCGTCGTCGCGGTTGAGCGACATCATCACCCGCACCGGCGTGTCATCGCGCAGGCGCATCAAGCGGGTGGCAGTGAGGATCTGGTTGCCGGCGCTGTCCTGCCACTGCGCGAAGGCCAGCGTTGCGCCGGTTTGCAGTTCGCGGAGCGCCTGCGACTCCAGCGCTGGGCCAAGGCTGAGCAGCGGCGGGTGCCGGCCGTTGAGGGCCAGGACATTGAGGCTGAGGTTGTCATGGCCCATGACCAGGTCGAGCAGCGGGTGGGCCCGAGTGGCCAAGTCACCGCTGCGCAAGTCGACCCGCAAGTTGTGCTCGACCTGGAGCATCTTGCGCGCCAGGTCCTTGCGGGCACGGCTATCGAGTTCATGATCGAGGGCGAACACTGCCAGGCAGGCCAGCAGCAGGACCAGGGTGGCGCCCATCAGGGTCACGCTCAGGCCCAGCCGTAGCGACAGGCTGGCAGGCTTCAAGGACGCGCCTCGAGCACGTAGCCAACGCCGCGCAAGGTATGGATCAGCTTGTCTTCGAACGGATCGTCGATCTTCGCCCGCAAGCGGCGGATGGAGACCTCGACCACATTGGTGTCGCAATCGAAGTTCATGTCCCACACCAACGAGATGATCTGCGTGCGCGACAGCACTTCGCCGCTTTGACGCATCAACAGGTGCAGCAGGGAGAACTCCTTGGCGGTCAGGTCGATGCGCTTGCCGCCGCGCCAGGCACGATGACGGCCTGGGTCGAGTTCCAGGTCAGCGACGCGCAGGGTGCTCGGTTGCAGCTGCTGGTCGTTGCGCCGTAGGAGGCTGCGGATTCGCGCCAGTAGCTCGGGGAATTCGAACGGCTTGAGCAGGTAGTCGTCGGCACCCAGGTCCAGGCCTTTGACTCGGTCGGCCAGGCGGCCATGGGCAGTGAGCATCATGATCCGTGTGGCCGAATCGGCGCGCAGGCGCTGCAATACGCTCCAGCCGTCCAGCTCGGGCAAGTTGACGTCGAGGATCACCAGGTCATATGCCTGCTGGCGGGCCAGGTGCAGGCCGTCGATGCCGGTGTGGGCGCAGTCGACCACGTAGCCGTTCTCGCGCAGGCCTTGCTGCAGGTAGTCGGCGGTGCGCAGTTCGTCTTCGATGATCAGTAGACGCATGGTCGGGCTCGGTCAGGTGAAGGGCGGCGATTCTCGACCCTGAAGTGGGATGAGGGTCAAGCGGGGCAATGTTACGGCATGCGAAGCGGTGTTTTGCCTGGATTACGGATTTGTAATGTGCCAGCCATTTCCCTGACAGTCAGGGCCCTAACGTGGCACAAACCCGCGCTTACAGACGCGATAGGGTGAACCAACCGCCCCGAAAGCCAGCCTTGCAAGACTGTAATGTGCGCCTCACCTTGGCGTTAGCTACCGCCCTCTAGGATGGCCTCATCTGAACCCTTATGAGGCAAATCACCATGAACCTGACCAAGTACCTGTTGCTGGCACTGCTCACCCTGGGCAGCACCACGGCCTTGGCCGAAGGCGGCGCGGAGCGTTCGCGGCAGTTCTGGGAGGCATTCCGCCAGGACCAGGAGCGCTTGCACGGCAAGCAGGACCAGGCCGTGGCCGAGCGTGAGCGCAAGCAAGCAGAAAAGGCCCGTGAAGTAGCCAAGGACTAGTTTCACCCAGCCGCCTGGCGTTGCTCCTGCCAGGCGGTGTCGTTAGGCGCCCATTGCCGGGCGCCTGTTTTATTTGCGCGCCAGGATGGTCGCGCGGCGAGGTGCCGGCAGGCCTTCGATGGTCTTGCTGTGGTCGTCCGGGTCGAGGAAGTCACCCAGCGATTGGTAGCGCATCCAGTCGGTGCTGCGTTGCTCTTCGACGCTGGTGACGCTGACGTCGACGCAACGTACGTCGCTGAAGCCTGCGCGGCGCAGCCAACGCTCCAATGCCGGCACCGAAGGCAGGAACCAGACGTTACGCATCTGCGCATAGCGATCTTCCGGGACCAGCACCTGATGCTCGTCACCTTCGATCACCAAGGTCTCCAGCACCAGTTCGCCGCCCTTGACCAGGCAGTCCTTGAGCGCCAGCAGGTGCTCGATCGGCGAGCGCCGGTGATAGAACACGCCCATCGAGAACACTGTGTCGAAGCCTTCGAGGTTGGCCGGCAACTCTTCCAGGGCGAACGGCAAGTGCCAGGCTGGCAGCTCTGGCAGGTACTTTTGCACCGCCTGGAACTGGCAGAAGAACAGCCAGTTGGGGTCGACGCCGATGACCATGTCAGCGCCGGCACCGAGCATGCGCCACTGGTAGTAGCCATTGCCACAGCCGACATCCAGCACGCGCTTGCCGTTCAGGTCCAGGTGCGGAGCGACCCGCGACCATTTCCAGTCCGAGTGCCATTCTGTGTCGACATGCACGCCGAACAGATCGAACGGCCCTTTACGCCAAGGCGACAAGCCCATCAGCGCCTGGCGCATCTGCGCGCGGCAGGCCTCATCGCAGTCGCTGTCCAGGCGCAGGCCATTGACCAGATCGACATGGCTCGGTTGTAGATCGGGCAAGGCGTCCAATGCGCCGCGCCAGCGTTCGAGGTCACCGTGGCCTTTTTCCAGTTTACTTTGCAGCTGCGCTTGCAGGCCTTGCGACCAGTTAGCCAGGGGGGTGCCCGCCAGGCGGCGGACGAGGGGAGACAGATCGATCATGGCAGGGCTATCAGTGAGGCAAAGTTAAGGCATTGGAACCACGGCACCACCTTGGAGAAACCGGCAGCGCGCAGGCGCTGTTCATGGGCTTCAAGTGTGTCGGGGCGCATGACGTTTTCGATGGCGCTACGCTTCTGGGCAATTTCCAGTTCGCTGTAGCCATTGGCGCGCTTGAAGTCCACGTGCAGCTCGGCGAGCAACGCCTGCTCCTGCTCATCGGCGAAGCACAGCTTTTCCGAGAGGATCAGCGCACCGCCCGGCAGCAACGCCTGGCGGATGCGTGTGAGCAGCTCGAGGCGCTGCTCGGGAGCGATGAATTGCAGGGTGAAGTTCATCGCCACTACCGAGGCCGGCTCGAAGGGCAGGGCAAGAATGTCCGCCTCCAGCACCTGTACCGGCAGCAGCTCCTGGAACATCGAGTCTTGTGCGGTGAGGTACTGGCGGCAACGCTCGACCATCGCTGCGGAGTTGTCCACCGCGATCACCCGGCAACCGTCACTGCGCACATGGCGGCGCAAGGACTGCGTCACCGCGCCGAGCGAGGCGCCCAGGTCATACAGTGCGGTATTGGGCTGGGCGAAGCGTGCGGCCAGCACGCCAAGGTTCTCGACGATGGTCGGGTAACCTGGCACCGAGCGCTTGATCATGTCCGGGAACACCCGCACCACGTCTTCGTTGAACACGAAGTCGGGTACCTGCTCAAGAGGCTCGGCGAATAGGCGGTCGGGTTGTTTGCTCACGTAAGTTCCAGGGTGCTGGCTGGGTAAAGGGCCAGCATTTTAGCCAAACTGCGCCAAGGATGCATGAATGGCTGACCAGCGCTGCGTGTTTAATTCACCTTGATCTCGCAATCGAAGGTCTGTACGGGGCGCACTTCCGGAGCCCAGGGCTGCTGGTAGACCAGGATCAGGTGGCCATCGCCGGGGGCTTTGGCTTGGAAACGCCAGGTCGAGACGCCCGCACTACCGACCAGCCCGGCCTGCTCGGGTTGGGTGTAGACCTCTGCGCCGATCGGCCGAAGGATGTTGTTGGCCGGGTTTTGCACCAGCCAGCGGTAGCCGGTGGTGGGGTTGCTTGGCAGGCTCAGGGTCAGGTTCTGGCCTGTTTGCAGGCGTATCGGGCATTCGTTTTCTGCGCCCAGCTCGACGGTTTGGCGCGACTGATGGCTACAGGCGGCAAGCAGGGTGAGGCTCAGGGGAACGAGCAGACGGAGGGCAGTCATGTTGGCTCCTAAGGGCTGGCGATGCCTGAGGATAACCGAAGCGGTGGGTATTTTGGGTTGGCTGTTCTGGCCCTATCGCCGGGCAAGCCCGCCCCTACAGGGCTTACCACAGTCCTGTAGGGGCGGGATTGCCCGGCGCTAGGGCCCTCTGTTTAGAACAGTACCTTCGCTACATCGGCAAAGCGCTTGGCAAAATGCACGGTCAGCCCTTCGCGCAGGTAATCGGGCAGTTCCTCGAAATCACCGCGGTTGGCCTCCGGCAGGATCAGCTCGAAGATCTTCTGCCGCTTGGCCGCAATGACTTTCTCGCGCACACCGCCGATCGGCAGGACCTGGCCGGTCAGGGTCAGCTCGCCGGTCATCGCCACGCCTTTCTTCGGCACCTGGTCGCGAGCCAGCGACAGCAGCGCGCTGGCCATGGTCACGCCGGCGCTGGGGCCGTCCTTGGGCGTGGCGCCTTCCGGTACATGCAGGTGAATGAAGGCTTCGTTGAAGAACCCAGGATCGCCACCAAACTGCTTGAGGTTGGAGCTGACGTAGCTGTAGGCGATTTCGGCCGATTCTTTCATCACATCGCCGAGCTTGCCGGTCAGCTTGAAGCCGCGGTTGAGGGTATGGATGCGCGTCGCCTCGATCGGCAGGGTCGCGCCGCCCATGCTGGTCCAGGCAAGGCCGGTGATCACGCCTTTGCCCGCCAACACCTGCTCGCTGCGAAACACCGGCATGCCCAGGGCGGCTTCCAGGTCTTTCGGGGCGATCTTCAGTTTCGCCGTAGGGTCGTCCAGCAGCTTGACCACTGACTTGCGCACCAGCTTGCCAAGCTGCTTTTCCAGCTGGCGAACCCCGGCTTCACGGGCATAGCCCTCGATGACCGTGCGCAGGGCGCTGTCACTGATGCTCAGGCTGGTCTTGGCCACACCGGCTTTTTCCAACTGCTTGGGCCACAGGTGGCGCTTGGCGATCGCCAGCTTCTCTTCGGTGATGTAGCCGGACAGGCGAATCACTTCCATGCGGTCGAGCAACGGCCCGGGGATCGAGTCGAGGGTGTTGGCGGTACACACGAACAGCACCTTGGACAGGTCCAGGCGCAGGTCCAGGTAGTGGTCGAGGAAGTCGACGTTCTGCTCCGGATCGAGGGTTTCCAGCAGCGCCGAAGCCGGATCGCCCTGGTAGCTCTGGCCCATCTTGTCGATCTCGTCGAGCATGATCACCGGGTTCATCACCTCGACCTCTTTGAGCGCCTGCACCAGCTTGCCCGGCTGGGCGCCGATGTAGGTGCGGCGGTGGCCCTTGATCTCGGCCTCGTCGCGCATGCCGCCGACGCTGAAGCGGTAGAACGGCCGGCCGAGCGATTCGGCAATCGATTTACCGATACTGGTCTTGCCGACCCCGGGCGGGCCGACCAGCAGCACGATGGAGCCACTGATCTCGCCCTTCCAGGCGCCCACGGCGAGGAACTCAAGGATGCGCTCCTTGATGTCATCGAGCCCGGCATGATGCTGGTCGAGCACCTTGCGCGCATGCTTGAGATCGAGCTTGTCCTTGCCGTACACGCCCCAGGGCAGGGCGCTGGCCCATTCCAGGTAGTTGCGGGTGACGGCGTATTCGGGTGAGCCGGTCTCCAGAATCGCCAGCTTGCCCATCTCTTCGTCGATGCGTTTTTTCGCGGCAGCGGGCAAGGTCTTGCCTTCCAGGCGTTGCTTGAACTGCTCAAGGTCGGCACTGCGATCGTCCTTGGTCAGGCCCAGCTCCTGCTGGATGACCTTGAGCTGCTCCTTGAGGAAGAACTCGCGCTGGTGCTCGCCGATCTGTCGATTGACCTCGGCGGAGATCTCGTTCTGCAAACGGGCGACCTCGACCTCCTTGCGCAGCATCGGCAAGACCTTCTCCATGCGCTTGAGGATCGGCACGCAGTCGAGCACTTCCTGCAACTGGTTGCCGGTCGCCGAAGTCAGCGCGGCGGCAAAGTCGGTCAGTGGCGAAGGATCGTTGGGGCTGAAGCGGTTGAGGTAGTTCTTCAACTCTTCGCTGTACAGCGGGTTGAGTGGCAGCAGCTCTTTGATCGCGTTGATCAGGGCCATGCCGTAGGCCTTGACCTCATCGGTTGGCTCGGTCGACTGGCGCGGGTATTCGACTTCCACCAGATAAGGCGGGCGGTGGTGCTTGAGCCAGGTGCGGATGCGCACGCGGGTCAGGCCTTGGGCGACGAACTGCAACTTGCCGTTTTCGCGGCTGGCGTGGTGCACCTTGACCAAGGTGCCGTACTCCGGCAGCGCCGAGGTGTCGAAGTGGCGGTGGTCCTCGGGCGGCGTGTCCATGAAGAACAGCGCCAGCGAGTGATGATCGGTCTTGGCTACCAGGTCGAGGGTTTCTGCCCAGGGTTCTTCATTGACGATGACCGGCAGCACTTGGGCCGGGAAGAATGGGCGATTGTGGATTGGGATTACATAGACCTTGTCCGGCAGCTGTTGGCCGGGCAGGGCGAGGGAGTGGCCTGGGGTGGAGGCCGCTTCGAGGTGTTCGACTTCGCTGTGTTCGTCGGGATGTTCCGGAAGATCCTGCTGGTCGCTCATGGGGCACCTGCGTGAATGGCTATGGTGCTTAGATGGGGCGGGGGCGGACAGGTTTCAATGGTAGACGAAAGGGGGGCTGGCAAACGCATCGCGGGGCAAGCCCGCTCCCACGCGTCCGATACTGGCAGCGTGGGAGCAGGCTTGCCCCACGCTGCCGGTGTCAATGGAAGCGTGGGAGCGGGCTTGCCCCGCGATGGCGTCATCACTGACGCCGGGCAATCGCTTACTCGGCGAGTTTGTAAGCGATGATGTAGTCACCCATCTTGGTGCCCAGCGAGCCGTGGCCGCCAGCCGTCACAAGGACGTACTGCTTGCCATCCTTGCCGGTGTAGGTCATCGGCGTGGCCTGGCCGCCTGCCGGCAGACGGGCTTTCCACAGCTCTTCGCCGTTGTGCACGTCATAGGCGCGCAGGTACTGGTCCAGCGTGCCGCTCAGGAAGCCAACGCCACCGGCGGTGACGATCGAGCCGCCCATGCTTGGTACGCCGACCGGCATGCCGATTGGCACTGGGGTGCTGTCGCGGGTGGTGCCGTTCTTGTGCTTCCACACGACCTTGTTGGTGAACAGGTCGATGGCTGCCACGTAGCCCCAGGCCGGTGCTTGGCACGGCACGCCCAGTGGCGACATGAACGGATGCATGATCACCGCATACGGCGCGCCGGTATTGGGCTGCACGCCACTGGTTTCGCTCTCGCGCTTGCTGCCCGCGGCGACTTGCTCGCGTGGAACCATTTTCGAGACGAAGGCCATGTAGTTGGGCGAGGTGAACATCAGCTGACGCACCGGGTCGACCGAGACGCTGCCCCAGTTGAACACACCGACGTTGCCTGGGTAGATCAGGCTGCCTTGCTCGGACGGCGGGGTGTACTGGCCTTCGTAGCGCAGGCTGCGGAACTGGATCCGGCAGAGCATCTGGTCGAACGGGGTAGCACCCCACATCGCCTGTTCGGTCAGGTCCGGGCCGAGCAAATTGAGGTCCGAACGGGCCTGGGTCGGTGCGGTGTGATCACCCTTGACCGCGCCTTGCGGCGTCGGGATCTCGCGGATCGGCACGATCGGCGTGCCGTCGCGGCGGTCCAGTACGTACAGGCTGCCCTGCTTGGTCGGCACGATCACCGCAGGCTTGACGCCATCGTCGGTCTTCAGGTGGATCAGGGTTGGCTGACTGCCGACGTCCATGTCCCACAGGTCGTGGTGGGTGAACTGGTAGTTCCAGCGCACCTTACCGCTGGCAAGGTCCAGGGCGACGATACCGGCGCTGTACTTCTCGGCGCCCGGGGTGCGGTCAGCGCCCCACTGGTCGGGCGTCTGGTTACCCAGTGGCAGGTAGATCATGCCCAGGTCTTCATCGACGCTGGCGATCGACCACATGTTGGCCGAGTTGCGGCTGTACATCTTGCCCGGAGCCAGAGGCTTGGTGTCGTCTGGGTTGTTGCTGTCCCAGTTCCACACCAGGTGACCGTCGTGCACGTCGTAGGCGCGGATCACGCCCGACGGCTCGTTGGTCGACTCGTTATCGGTGACATGGCCGCCGATGATCACCAGATCACGGGTGATCGCCGCAGGCGAGGTGGAGTAGTAGCCACCGGCAGTGAACGGACCGATGCCGGTGGTCAGGTCGATCACGCCCTGGTTGGCGAAGCCTTCGCAGACCTTGCCGTTGTCGGCGTTGATGGCGATCAGGCGGGCGTCGGCGGTCGGCAGGTACAAGCGGCGCGGGCAGGCCTGGGCGACCACTTGGCCGGCGTCGGAGATCTTCGGCACTGGGCTGCCGTCACGGCTGACGTAGCGATTTTCGTCGTAGTACGAGACGCCCCGGCACGTCATGTGGGCGAAGCCCTTGAAGGTGCCAGTCGGGCTCTTGACCTGTGGGTCGAAGCGCCAGATTTCCGCGCCGGTATCCGGGTCCAGCGCCAGCAGCTTGCTGTGCGCAGTGCAGGCGTAGAGCATGCCGTTGACCTTCAACGGGGTGTTCTGGTTAGTCAATTCCACCGGGTCGTTGTCGGTTGGCAAGTCGCCGGTGCGAATGCGCCAGGCTTCTTCCAGGCGATAGGCGTTCTGCGGGGTGATCTGGCGCAGTGGCGAGTAGCGGTCGCCATGCTCGGTACGCCCGTAGGCCTGCCATTCACCGTCCGGCATGGCCGGTGCGGCGCTGCCCATCTCGCTGCTGTCGCGGTTCAGCTCGCCACGGATCTCGCCGGGGTGAGTGAACTGGCTGGCCACGGCGGTGGCGCCGGAAGCGACCACGGCCACGCTGAGCAGGGCGGTGTTGATCTTCGAGGCTGGGCCGAGCAGCGGGCGGCGTGCCCACGGCAGCAGCAACAGCACGCCGATGGCGAACCAGATGGCCAGGCGCGGCACCAGTTGCCACCAATCCAGGCCCACTTCCCACAAGGCCCAGACGGTACTGCCGAGCAGCACCAGGCCGTACAGGCCCAAAGCGATGCGGCGCTTGGCCAGCAACAGGGCGCCAGACACGGCAAAGCCAAGGCCGGCGATCAGGTAGTAGAGGGATCCGCCCAGCTGGCTCAGCTTGATGCCGCCAGCCAGCAGGGCCAGGCCCATCAGCAATAGCAGCACGCCCAGAAGGCGCGGGAGCCAGCGGGTTCCATTCTTGGCACTGTCAGTGCTCATCAATAGGTACTCCGTTAGGTCAAAGGGTGGGTTCAGAAACTGCTTTGGATCTTCAGGCCGCCGATCAGCGCATCATCGACTTGCGACACCCCGCCCGGATGGCGGATGTACTGCAGGTTGGGACGCACGGTGAGCCAGTCGGCCAGATGGATGCCGTAATAGAGTTCGGCGCTGTATTCGGTGTCCTGCACGGGCAGGAAGCCTGGATTGTCGTAGTCGTCGAGGCCCGCCACCTGGTTGGCCAGGCGGGCGTTCTTGCGATAGCCGGGATTGACGTGCACGCGAGCGAGGGCGAAACCGATGTCGTCCTTGGCGCGGGCATCGAACGGCCCTTTGTAAACCACACCTGCCTGAACATAGTTGTCGATGGCATTGGTCTTCTTGTCGTGCACGGTGGCATTGGCGAACAGGCTCAGGCCGCGCGACTGGTCGGATGCCAGCGAGGTGACCTGCTGCTGGACGCCGAGCCACATGCCATGCTTGCTGGAGCTGCTGCGGTAGGCGGCGCCGCTGATTGCGGCCGGCTGACCGTTGCTGTCCTTCAATACGTCCTGAGCCTTGGCATTACTGTAGTAGTAGCCGGCGCGATATTCCCCTTTCAGGCCATTGACCCGTGGGCTCCAGACCAGTTCGATCGGCATCACCGCGCCCTGGGTGCCGCTGCCGCTGAGCTTGAAGCCGTTGCCCGACTCAAGGTTGGACGGATTCTGTTCGAACACCCCGACCTGGGCGTATAGCGAGTCGCTGAGGTTGTAGCGCACACGCAGTGCCCACTGGCTGACGGGCCAGTTGTACCAGATGCCGCCCACCCAGTTGCCCACCTGCGAGCCGCAGAACGCCAGGTTCTGGAAATCGCAGGGGAAGCTGTTGAAGTCCTCGCCTTCACCGAAACGGCCGAATTTCACATCCAGGGCGCCGTCGAAGTATTTCTGCTTGATCCACATCTGGGTTAACCGCCAGGTCTGGCCACGGCCCCAGACTTCCTGGGCCGAGGTAAAACCGCCGACGCGTGGGTCGTTGATGCGGTCATTGCTGATGTTCTGGCCGTGGCGCTCGGTGATGGTCAGCTGCACCTCGGTATCGTGCCAGCCGAGGATCTTTTCCAGGTCCAGGTGGCTGCCAAAGGTGAACTGGTCGCTGTAGCGCGCCGTGCGGTCGTGGTCATAGCCGCCGTGCAGGTTGCTGCCCATCTCGCCGGTGTAGCCGAGGGTGAAGTCGTAGCCTTGTTCCAGCAGTTCAGTACGGGTGCCGCCCCAGTCGCCGAGCATCCACGGCGAATCGCTGGCGAACAGTTCGCTGGCGCTAGCGGTGGTCGACAGGCCGCTGAGAAGGGTGGCCAGGGCAAGGCCGGAGTATCGAGTTTTAGGCAGCTGGAGCATGAGATAGCGCTATCTTTTGATTATTGAAAAATACGCAAACGCATCGAAGAGCGGGCTCTTCAATGGAAATGGCATCGGATGGTGCGGATGAAGCGATTCAGCTTGCGGCGGGGAGGATATAGGGGAAGTTGTAAGAAAAAAAGACAAATTGTCGCAGGGAATTATTGCCGAGGGAGTAATAATCGCTTTGTTAGGCCATTTCTTGGGGCAATGATCACAGCGTCTGTGCCGGCCTCTTCGCGGGCAAGCCCGCTCCCACAGGGACCGCGCAGCTCCCAAGAGCCGTGGTGTACCAGTAGGAGCGGGCTTGCCCGCGAAGCGGCCGACGCAGAAGCGAGCTGGCATAACGAACAGTTGCCCAGGGACCGCGCAGTTCCCAAGAGCCGCGCTGTACCTGTGGGAGCAGCGGGCTTGCCCGCGAAGCGGCCGACACAGAAGCGAGCTGGCATAACGAACAGTTGCCCAAGGACCGCGCAGGTCCCAAGAGCCGCGCTGTACCTGTGGGAGCGGGCTTGCCCGCGAAGCGGTTGACGCAGAAGCTACGTTCGAACCTGCGGCGTTAGCATCAGAAACTGGTCCGCAAGCCCACCTCGACACTGCGCCCGGGCGCTGGAGCAATGTCGCGCAGAATCGAGCTGGCATAGCGCACCGTCTGATCGGTCAGGTTCTCGCCGCGCACGAAGGCCAGCCACTGGCTCTGACCGATATCGAAGCGATAACCCACGCTGGCCCCCAGGGTGGTATAGCCGTCAGTGCGAGTTTCATTGGACGGCTTGCGATGCTGCGAGGCGGCATGCTGCACGTCGACCCGCGCCTGCCAGCGATCCAGCTCCCAGACCAAGCCGCTGTTCAAGCGCAGCGGCGCAATACGCGGCAGAGGCTCACCGCTGTCCAGGTTCTTGGCGCGGGTGTAGTCACCCGACAATTCCAGGGCAAAGCTGCCATAGCGGTTCTCGGTCAACTGCCAGCGGTCTTGCGCCTCGATGCCGTAGAAGCGTGCACGCACGCCCTGGTAGAGGTACTCGGGGATGTCGCCGTGATCGTGGTCATGATCGTGGTCGTGGTCGTGCTCGTGCTCTTCATGGCCATGATCGTGCCCTTCGCGCAGGTTGCCGCTGCCGATCAGGCCGATGTAGTTACGGAAGTGACTGTAGAACACGCCGACGCTGCCCTTGTGGGTGCCGTTGTCAAACCGCAGCGCCAGGTCGCCGGAGATGGCTTTTTCCTTGTTCAGGTTCGGATCGCCCACCTCATATGCGCCAGTGGCGACGTGCGCGCCGTTGGCATACAGCTCGTAGAAGGTCGGGGCGCGCTCGGTATAGCCGAGATTGGCCGCCAGCGACCAGACCGGATCGAGTTGGTACACCGCACCGGACGACAGGCTCACTGCGTTGAAGCTGCTGGCGCTGTCGGCCCCGGCGAAGTCTTCATTGCCCTTGGCATCGGGATCTACCCGGGTGTGCTCCAGGCGCGCCCCGAAGCTCAGGTTCAGACGCTCGCTGGCCTGCCACTGCTCAAGCAGGAACAGCGCCAGGCTGTCGGTATCGGTATGCGGGACAAAAGCTTCCTCGCCCAGGGCGGAAAACTCGTTGCGACTGACCTGGGCGCCGATCACCCCTTCGAGCGGCCCGAGCGGCTGGTGCCGCGCCTCGATACGCGCCTCGTAGCCCTTGTTCTTGAAGGTGGTGTGAACCTCGCCACTTTCGATCTCGCGGTGCTGGTAGTCGGTGTACCCGGCGTCGACCTTGACCGAGCTGAACGGCCCCTCGAGGTCGCGCAGCTCCGAGGCGAAACCGTAGTGATCCTGCTGCATGTCCAGGCGTACGCCAGACTCGGCCACCGAGCCGTAGTTGCTGTCATAGCGGCTGTAGGACAGACCGGTGTAGCCGTGATCCCAATGGTAGGAACCGCCAATGGCGCCGCCGTCCTGGCGACCGTCGCTGTTTTCCAGGCGGTGCTTGCTGCCAGGTTCCTCGGCGTTGCGCACGTTCGAGCTGCGCGCGTAGCCGGGGATGCGCAGGTCATTGAACTGACGGCTGTTGGCATCCAGGTGCAGGGCGAAGGCGCCGTTGCCGGCCTCAAGCTTGCCGGCGCTGCTGCGGGTGGTGTCGGCGCCGCCGTAGCGCAGCTCGCCCGCACCATGAATCCCCTCGATGGGCGCGTCGGGGATGCGGTTATCGAAGGTGTTGACCACGCCGCCGATGGCATTGCCGCCGTAGAGCAGGGCGGCGGGGCCGCGGACGATCTCGACCCGTTCGACCGTGACCGGGTCGAGCGGCACCGCATGGTCATAGGACAGCGACGAGGCATCCAGGGCGCCGACGCCATTGCGCAGGATGCGGATGCGATCGCCATCCAGGCCGCGAATCACTGGGCGACTGGCCCCGGGGCCGAACCAGGTGGAGGCGACGCCGGGCTGCTTGTTGAGGGTTTCGCCGAGGCTCGAATGCTGCTGTTGTAGCAGGTCGTTGCCTTCCAGGACAGTGCTGGGCGCGGCCAGCTGGGAATTGCCGAGCGGGTTGGCCGTGATGACCTGGGGTTCGAGTTCGACTGCCTGGCTGGGCGTGGAGGCGAGCCATAGCGCGGCGGCGAGGGGGGAGAGGCGCAATGAGGAGCACAGCATGAGAAAAGACGATCCTTGGCAGGTATTAGTATGGTTACAATATAACATTACTATTTCAGCGCAGGGAATCTCGGTCTGTCCAGAGGGTCTTCTGCATTCCTGCCGGCGCAAGTCGCAGGGGGGCGATAGGGCCTGCCTGCCGGGTGCAGCGCTCGAATACCGCCACCGCCCACTACACTCGTGTAATGTGCGCATCTTTTCTTCGCGGGAGCACTGGCATGAGCACGGCCAACCACAACGCGCTGCACGGCAAGACCTTGGAGCAGATCCTTACCGAGCTGGTCGCGCACTACCAATGGCAGGGCCTGGCCGAGCGCATCGACATCCGCTGCTTCAAAAGCGATCCGACCATCAAGTCGAGCCTGACCTTCTTGCGCAAGACGCCGTGGGCGCGGGAAAAAGTCGAGCACCTGTACATCAAGCTGCAGCGCAAAGGCTGAATGCCTCGTCATCCTTGGTTGAGCCTGGCCGCAATCCTCGGCTGGAGCGGCCTGAGCGTGCAGGTTTACCTGGTGCTGCTGGCGCGCTGGCAGGAGCAGGCCAGCCTGATCGGCGGGTTGATCAATGTCTTCGGGTTTTTCACGATACTGACCAACACCTTGGTAGCCAGCGTGCTCAGTTATGCAGCCTTCGGCCACCCGTCTGCCGCCAAGCGTTGGTTCCTGTCGCCCGCAGTCAGCTCAGGGATTGCTGCCAGCATCGCCTTGGTGGCCTTGGCCTACAGCCTGTTACTGCGCCACTTGTGGCACCCGCAGGGCTGGCAATGGCTGGCCGATGAACTACTGCACGACGTGATGCCGCTGCTGTTCGTGATGTATTGGTGGCGGGTGGTGCCCAAGGGCAGCCTGCGTTTCTGGCACCTGGGGCTGTGGAGCCTGTATCCGGCGTTGTACTTTGCCTTTGCCTTGTGGCGCGGGCATGAGATCGGGGTGTACCCGTATCCGTTCATCGATGTTGCCGAGCTTGGCTATGCGCAAGTGCTGGTCAATGCTCTGGCGGTTTTGGCGGGGTTCTGGGGGATCGGCCTGCTGATCCTGAGCCTGGACCGCTGGCAAGGCAGGCGCCTGGCCGAAGCCAGGGCGCATTCGCGCTGAGCGATCACTCGTCGTCAGCGCTGGCATCTGCACGCCAATAAGCGGCGGCCTTCAGTGCGTCTTCTTGTGCGCCCTTGGCCAGCAGCAACGCTTTGGCCTGGCGGGTGAGGGTTTTTTCCAGGGCGACCCAGCTGTACAGCTTGCCTTGCGGCAGTGCCAGATTCTCCAGCAATGCCAGCAGGTCTTCGTCATGTCGGCGCACCCAGATCACCTCGACCTGAGCCTTGCTCGGCAGTGGCTGACGGTCCTGTTCGTCCTCGACCTGGATCACGGCCAACACCTGACGGCCAGCGGGCAGTTCATCCAGGCGGCGGGCAATGGCCGGGATTGCAGTCTCGTCACCGATCAGCAGGTAGCTGTCGAAAATGTCCGGGACCACCATCGACGCTCGTGGCCCGGCGATGTTCAGCTCATGCCCAGGTACAGCCTGCGCAGCCCAGGTCGAGGCAGGGCCATCGCCGTGCAGGACGAAGTCGATGTCCAGTTCTCCCGCCGCCAGGTCGACCCGCCGTGGGGTGTATTCGCGCATGGTGGGCCGCGCACCGCCGTCACGGCCAAGGTTGCGCGCTTCGATGGCGGCTTGCTCTTGTGCGCTCATGGCGAACAACAGCTTGACGTGGTCGTCGCTGCCGAGGCTGACGAACCCTTGCAGCTCAGGGCCACCGAGGGTAATCCGGCGCATGCGTGGGGTCAGTTCGGTGACCCGCAGAACCTGCAAACGGCGTTGTTTGATTTCATGGTTGACGCGGTGAATGGTGTCGCACATTGGGTGTTCTCCATAACGGAATCGGTCGGGCCGGCGGCGATGGCCTTGGCGGTGTCGTTGAGCAGGGTGCGCACCCGCTCGATCTCTTCAGGCGTCCAGCGGCCGCTGTGCATGTGCAAGGCATGGCGCAGGTTGCCGACCGCTTCATGGATTTCTGGCGGCCGGTCGTGGCCACGCAGGGCGCGTTTGCTGACTTCGATGCGCATGCGCACGCCATCGAGGGCGACGGCTTGCTCGATCAGGGCGGTGCGACCGGCGTCGGTGATGACGTACAGACGTTTACTGCCCTGGATTTGGCCGGTGATCAGCTCTGCTTCTTCAAGGAAGTTGAGGGTGGGGTAGATCACCCCTGGGCTTGGGCTGTAGCTGCCGTCGAACAGGGTTTCGATCTGGCGGATCAGGTCATAGCCATGGCCAGGTTGCTCGGCAAGCATCGCCAGCAGTAGCAACTTGAGGTCGCCCGGGGCGAATACCCGAGGGCCGCGTTCGCCTCGGCCGGGGCGACGTTCGAAAGGATCATGGTCACGCATGGGAGTGTTCTCGTCTTTGCGATATATCGTTAGATATTACTTAAGATATATCGCAAGACAAGCCTTAGATGGTGATGATTCTCATCTAACTTTTCGATGAGTACTTTTCTAGGGGGCATTTGCACGCATAGCCATTTGCGGTGCCTTGCACTCGGTGGCGCTGCCCGGCTCCAGGTACGGCATGAGAATCGGCGCCATGCCCTTGAGCACCTGCACCGGCAATGCCGAGGTGAAGGTGAAGGCTTCTGCCGTGCGACCTGGAACGAACGCGGTGAGGGTACCGAAGTGGTTGTCGCCCAGGTAGAACACGAAGGTGGCGGTGCGGTTGAGCGAGCGCGAGCCGATCAGCCGGCCACCGGCGCCGAAGCTTTCGATGCGGTTGTCACCGGTCCCGGTCTTGCCGCCCATCACCAGCGCAGTGCCGTCATGCAGCTTGAAGCTGCCGGAGATGCGCCGCGCGGTACCGGCATCGACCACTTGCGACAGGGCGCCCTTGAGCGCCCGGGCAACTTCCACCGGGAGGATTCGCTGGCCGCGGTCCGGGTCGCTGATCAGCTTGGTTTCATAGGGGGTATTGGCGGCGAAGTGCAGGGTATCGATGCGCAAGGTGGGCAGGCGCACGCCATCGTTCTGGATGATCCCGACCAGTTCGGAGAGTGCCGCAGGGCGGTCGCCCGAGCTGCCGATGGCAGTGGCCAGCGAGGGCACCAGGTGATCGAACGGGTAGCCGACGCGTTTCCAGCGCTGGTGAATATCGAGAAACGCCTCGATCTCGACCATGGTACGGATGCGGCTGTCGCGCGCGCCCTGGTGGCGGCTCTTGAACAGCCAGCTGTACACCTCCTGACGCTCGAAGCGGCTGGCGTTGACCATCTCGGTGAGGGTCGCCCCCGGGTTTTTCAGCAAGTAGCCGAGCAGCCACAGGTCGAGCGGGTGAACCTTGGCGATGTAGCCCTGGTCGGGCAGGTCGTATTTGCCAGGGCCATAGGCGTCGTACATCTCCGACAGGCGGCCGTCGGTGAGCTTGGCCAGGGCCTTCTTGTCTTCTTTGCTATGGGCGCGCACGAAGGCATTGAACGTCTCCTGTCCGGCCTCTGGGAACAGGTAGCGGTGCACCGCAGCCAGGCGCTGCGGGGTCACGCGCATGCTGTCGAGGAAGGTGTCCAGGCGCTGCTGGGAGGTCTTGCGCTGGTACTTCTTCCAGAAGCGCATCAGGTAGTTGGTGCCTTCCCGGTCGGCAAAGCGCGCCAGGTATTCCTGGCGACGCGGGTCGGAGTCGTCCTTGAGCAGCGGCGCCCGGTTGAACGGCTGCTGGTAGGTCACGTAGCGGACGATGTCGCGCATCAGGCGGATGAACGGCAGGTTGATCGATTCGCGCAGTGCGTCCTTGAGAGTGGGGTTGCGGCTGTTGTCTTCCTTGCGGAAGTTGTTGAACACATGCATGCCGCCACCGGTGAAGAACGCTTCACCGGTATTGGCCGAGTACTTGCGCTCAAGGGCGGCGTCGAGCATGGCGTCCAGGCTCTGATTCTTGCTGTTCTGGATCAGCCATTCCAGTGACCACTGAGTGATCCGGTCGAGCTCGGCGACAGGTTCTTTCTTCAAGTCGGCGACGGGTTTGCCCGCGTATTTGTCGTGCAGCTCGGCGATGATTTCCAGGTAGGTAGTCAGTACCCGCAGCTTGGCGGTCGAGCCCAGTTCCAGTTTGCTGCCTTCGTTGATGTCGAACGGTTGGTCGGTGCTGTCGGTCTGCACGCGCACCCGCGAGCCATCGGCGGTGCGCTCGAACAGGGTAAAGCTGTAGCGCACCTGGTCGGTGGTCTTGGTGGTCAGCAAGCGTTCTCCGATCAGCCCGATCTGCGCGGCGAAGGCCGGGTCGGAAAGGTTTTTCAGGTATTGGCTGACTTGCGTCTGCAGGTCGGCCTGCAGGGTACTGGTGGCCGACAGGTCGAGGCGGTCGAGGTCATACAGCGGGCGATTGAGCATCGCTGCCAGGCGGTTGCGGGCCAGGCTGATACCCTTGTTGGTGACGATCGGCACGATGGTCGGCTGGGCCACCCAGTCGCGATACACCGCCTTGCTGGCCAGCGCCGCGTCAGCCAGTGGTCGCTCGATGACGTTGGCGGCAGCGAGCACGCGAATATGCGAATCAGTCAGTTCAGCCAGTTCGATGCGGCCTTTGGTCAGGTAATGCGAAGGCCGGCGCTGGGCGATCATCAGCGATAACACCTGGCGCAGGGCCAGGCCACGTTGGGCCATGCTGGCCTGGTCGGTGGCGGTGGACGCCAGCGCTTGGTTTACCTGGTCGAAATCAGCGCCGTACCAGACCCGCAAACCCTCAGCCATGCCGTGCACTTCGCCATGCCCAGGCACTGCCGAGAGCGGCACGCTGTTGAGGTAGTCACGCACGATGCGCTGGCGTGATTCGGTGGTGTCCGGCCCGCCCTGGTAGGCGCGCACGCTGGCCGAGAACATCTGGCGGATCTTCTCGGCGCCCGACACGGTCAGGCCATCTGGCGAATGGCGGTATTTCTCCAGCTGCGTAGCCAGGGTGCTGCCGCCCGCCGATTGACCCGGCAAGGCGAGGTACTTGGCCACCTGGCTGTAGGCTGCCTTGGCGAAGCGCGGCCAGTCGACGGCCGGGTTGTTGCGCGGGTCGTGCGGGTCGAGCAGGTCGCGGTTCTCGATGAACAGCAGGCTGTTGACGATCACCGGCGGAATCGCCGCAAAGTTTGGATACAGGTGCTGTGGGTAGTTGTACTGGTACAGCGTGTCGCCCCGGCAGTCGGTAATCGACAGGCCCGCCTGGATCTTTTCCACGTAAGGCACGAACAGGCCGTGGTCGACGTAGTTCATCAGGGCCGGGGAGAACTGCACCTGCTGGCTGATCAGGTAGTCGCGCTTGAGCAGGCGCGGCAGGAATTCGCCCAGGGCGCTGTAACCCAAGCGTTTGTCGAACGGACCTTCGCCGGGGTAGACGATGGCATCGCTTGGGCCAGGCTCCAGCGAATAGGTGAGGGTGCTGGCCAGCCGGCTGAATTCGCGTGACTGCAGATTCGAGGTCTGCACCTCGTCATAGGCGGCAAAACCGATGGCGACGATGGCCACCAGCACGATCAGCAAAATCAACCGCCACCACAGCCGGCGCTGGCGAGGGGTCTTTGGCGCCGGAGCTTCAGCCAGATTTGCTTCAGGTGCGTCCGTTCTGGTTGGTTCCGATTGCCACAGTGCGCCCATAGTCTTCAATCCGGCCAGGTAATTTCGTCTTACTTGTCTGAAGCTTAGACGTTGGCCGGAATTGGTGAAAATTTTGTAAGAAGTGGCCAAATCTGCGGTGGGAATATAAGGCTTTGGTGCGGCTTCCAATTTGCGTGGAAGTTGTTAGGGTGGCTGCACCATTTTGGGGCTGCTGCGATGAGCACTGCAGCAGCGGCAAAAACACACTAGGTAAAGGGGCAATTTGCCGAGAATTCTCGCCAAATTTCCCTGTTTATATAGTGAAAAGCCCTACAGTTGGCTTCCTATACTGCTCGACCCCTTCGCCCTGCCCGCGCCTCTGGTGCGGGTGGACGGATCAACCCACGAGGTTGGCCCGGCAAGACGACGCCCCGCTCATCGGCGAGGCTAGTGCTGCACGAAGGTCATATCCAATAACAAAATGAGGTTGTATTGCTATGCCAGTCGGCAACCACCCTGCCCATGGTGAGACCGCTCAAGGCGGCCCACTCAAGCGTGAACTGGGCGAACGGCACATCCGTCTGATGGCCCTCGGCGCCTGTATCGGTGTCGGCCTGTTCCTCGGATCGGCCAAAGCTATCGAAATGGCCGGCCCGGCCATCATGATTTCCTACATCATTGGCGGCCTGGCGATCCTGGTGATCATGCGCGCGCTCGGCGAAATGGCCGTGCACAATCCGGTCGCTGGCTCCTTCAGCCGCTACGCCCAAGACTACCTCGGCCCCCTGGCGGGCTTTCTGACCGGTTGGAACTACTGGTTCCTGTGGCTGGTGACCTGCGTTGCCGAGATCACGGCGGTGGCCATCTACATGGGCATCTGGTTCCCCGATGTGCCGCGCTGGATCTGGGCCCTGGCGGCGCTGGGCAGCATGGGTGCGATCAACCTGATCGCGGTCAAGGCTTTCGGTGAGTTCGAGTTCTGGTTCGCCCTGATCAAGATCGTCACCATCATCGCCATGGTCCTCGGCGGCATCGGCATCATCGCCTTTGGCCTGGGCAATGACGGGGTGGCCATGGGCATCTCCAACCTGTGGAGCAACGGCGGCTTCATGCCCAATGGCGTGACCGGTGTGCTGATGTCGCTGCAGATGGTCATGTTCGCCTACCTGGGTGTGGAGATGATCGGCCTCACGGCAGGTGAAGCACGCAACCCGCAGAAGACCATCCCCCAAGCGATTGGCTCGGTGTTCTGGCGCATTCTGCTGTTCTACGTCGGCGCGCTGTTCGTGATCCTGTCGATCTACCCGTGGAACGAAATCGGCAGCCAGGGTAGCCCGTTTGTGATGACCTTCGAGCGTCTGGGCATCAAGACTGCGGCTGGCATCATCAACTTCGTGGTGATCACTGCCGCGCTGTCGTCGTGCAACGGCGGGATCTTCAGCACCGGGCGCATGCTCTACAGCCTGGCGCAGAACGGCCAGGCGCCGGCGACCTTCGCCCGTACCTCGAAAAACGGCGTACCGCGCAATGCGCTGCTGCTGTCGATTGCCGCCTTGCTGTTGGGTGTGTTGGCCAACTACCTGGTGCCGGAGAAAGTCTTCGTCTGGGTGACTTCGATCGCCACCTTCGGTGCGATCTGGACGTGGGTGATGATTCTGTTGGCCCAGCTCAAGTTCCGCGCAGGCCTTAGCAGCGCTGAGCGCAAGGCGCTGAAGTACCGCATGTGGCTGTGGCCGCTGAGCTCGTACCTGGCGCTGGCGTTCCTGGTGCTGGTAGTGGGCTTGATGGCGTACTTCGAGGAGACTCGCGTGGCCTTGTACATTGGCCCGGCGTTCCTGGTGTTGCTGACGGGGTTGTACTACGCGTTCCGTCTGGCGCCCAAAGAGGTGCAAGGGGTAGTGAGTACCGCTTCTTGAGGTAAACAATTTTGGGGCCGCAAAGCGGCCCCAAAATCCCTAAGCCGCCACCTCACTGTGCGGCTCGAAGCTGTCCGCCCTGGCCAGCTGCCACATACGCGAATAGAACTGACCATTGACCTCACCGGTGAGCAACTCGCCAGGTTTGAGGAACACATGCATCTGCGAGAACAACTTGATCTCGGTCGCCGAAATGCGCCGCACCAGGTGCTTGGCCTCCAGTTGCGCAGGGTGATCCAGGCCTGCTGCAGCGAGCATTTCGGCCAAGGCGCGCAGGGTGTTGTGATGGAAGTTGAGCACCCGGTTGGCTTTGTCCGGCACCACCAGCGCCCGTTGGCGCAAGGCGTCCTGAGTCGCCACCCCGGTCGGGCACTTGTTGGTGTGGCAGCTCTGCGACTGGATGCAGCCAATGGCGAACATGAAGCCGCGCGCCGAGTTGGCCCAGTCGGCGCCAATCGCCAATACGCTGGCGATATCGAAAGCACTGACGATCTTGCCGCTGGCACCGAGCTTGATCTTGTCGCGCAGGTTCAAGCCAACCAGCGTGTTGTGCACGAACAGCAGGCCTTCGCGCAGCGGTACGCCGATATGGTCGGTGAACTCCACTGGCGCCGCACCGGTGCCACCTTCCTTGCCATCGACGACGATGAAATCGGGCAGGATGCTAGTCTCCAGCATGGCCTTGGCGATGCCCATGAACTCCCACGGATGGCCCAGGCAGAACTTGAAGCCGACCGGTTTGCCACCAGACAACTCACGCAGTTGGGCGATGAACTGCATCATCTCGATCGGGGTGGAGAAGGCGCTGTGGCGTGACGGCGAGATGCAGTCCTCGCCCATCAGGATGCTGCGCGTCTCGGCAATCTCCTGGGTCACCTTGTGCTTGGGCAGGATGCCGCCGTGGCCGGGCTTGGCACCCTGGCTCATCTTGATCTCGATCATCCGCACCTGTGGATTGCGCGCCTGTTCGGCGAAGCGCTCGGGGTCGAAGCGCCCATCGGCGGTACGACAACCGAAGTAGCCACTGCCCAGCTCCCACGTCAGGTCGCCGCCGTGCTCGCGGTGATAGGGGCTGATACTGCCTTCGCCGGTGTCATGGGCGAAGTTGCCCAGTTTGGCGCCTTGGTTGAGGGCACGAATGGCATTGGCGCTGAGCGAGCCGAAGCTCATCGCCGAGATGTTGAAGATCGACGCTGAATAGGGCTGGCGGCATTGCGGGCCGCCAATGATCACCCGGAAACTGGCAGGGTCGGCCAGCGGCGCCGGGCGCATGGAGTGGCCGATGAATTCAAAGCCCGACTCGTAGACATCGATCAGGGTGCCGAATGGTTTGTCCGATGCCTCGTTTTTGGCGCGGGCATAGACCAGCGAACGCTGGGCGCGGGAGAAGGGCAGGGCATCGCTGTCGGCCTCCAGCAGGTACTGGCGGATCTCCGGGCGAATGGCTTCGACCAGGTAGCGGATGTTACCCAGGATGGGATAGTTGCGGCGCACCGCGTGGCGCTTTTGCAGCAGGTCGAACAGGCCGATCAAGCTGAGGATGGCGGTGGTCAGGGTGAACGGCCACAGCCATTCATGATGCAGCAGCGGCAGACTGGCCAGGGTGAACAGCACACACCCGGCGAAGAAGGCATAGCGACTGAGAAGTGACAGGCTCATACGTAATCCTTGCGATGGCTCGGTCAGGCTCAGGGCCTGGGTCAAACCCCGACCATAGCCCTTTAACCAAGCCAATGGCCAGCCTTGCCGGCAGCGGAAAAAATGAAAATTGCAGTATCAAAAATCATTCGCTTTTAGTATGTTATAAAGTATCACTTAGCGATTGAGGTCATTTGCCATGAAGCCTGATATCCACCCTGCCTATCGTCCAGTGTTGTTTCATGACACCGCTGCCGACGTGTATTTCCTGATCGGCTCAACCGTTGAGACTGATCGTACCCACCAGCACAGCGATGGCCAGCGCTATCCGTACGTGGCCCTGGATGTGTCGAGCGCTTCGCATCCGGTGTATACCGGCCAGCAGCGCAAGACCACCGTGGAAGGGCGAGTGGCTGGGTTCAACAAGCGTTTTGCCGGGTTCACTGCGCGTTAGTTCAGATTGGCCGAGGGCCCTATCGCGGGGCAAGTCGGGGCGCCGCGATGAGGCCCTCAGCCACGCAGCAACTTCAGCCGCCAGGCCTCCTGCTCGGCAGGCGCCTCAAGCAAAAACACATACTTGCCCGCCACCCGCGCAGCCACCGGCAGGCCATCGCGGTAAAGCAGCCGATTGCCACTCACCGCAGGCACCTTGCTCCCTGGCAATAATGTGCCAATCAAATTCAGCGGATCACTGGCACTTACCATCACCAGCTCGCCATCCAGCGCCCGCCGCCTGACCTGGCGCAGCAGCCCGACCGCTTCGGGCAAGGCAAACTGTTCCCCCGCCAACCCCGCAATGAAACGCCCACCACGAATCTCGCCGCGCGCTTCCAGCCGGTGATAACAGCGCAGCATCTCTCGCCACGGCGGCAGGGCATCGCTTTCGCGCTCCAGCAAGCGCCAGCAGATCACCCCATAGCGGCGCAACAGCGCCCGGGCAATGTGCTCCAGGCGTTGATCGTGATCGGGCTCGGCGCTATTGCGCCTGAGCAATGCCCAGCGTCCGGCGTGAGCCATGCTGCTGGACATCGGCGGATGGCCACGGCGGCTGATGCGCGATGAGCGCTTGGCGGCGGGTGTGATCAGGCTGCGCAAGCCGGTAAAGCTATCTGCGCCGACCAGGCCCGAGCCCACCAGCTCCTGCAAGGCGGACTCCAACTCGCTGGGCAGCAGGTGGGCCTCGTGGCTCAATTCATCGAAGAACAACGCCCCGTGGCGGTGCAATGCCTCATGCACCCGTTGCGCACGTGGCCCCAGCTCACTCACCTCAGGCGCGCTGGCCAAGCTGCGCCACAGCCCCAAGTGCTCACGCGGTAGCAGCACCAGTGGCGTGCTCGACAGGGTACTGCTCGACGCCGTCGCCGCCAGCCGGCTCCACGCCCACTGCCCGCTGCGGCAGGCATCGTCCAGCCAATGTGGGCTGTAGTCCTTGATCCGCGCTGGCAGCAGGTCTGCCTCCCAGGCACCGGCAGCACTCGGGAAGCCTTGCAACTGCCCCAGCACTTCACTGATCGCCTCAGGCCCGCGCAAGCGATCCTGGCTGGCCAGGTGCTGCCAATCGAACAGAAAGCGCATGAAGTCCTGCAGGCTGACCGGCTCGATCTCTCGGCGCAGACGTTTGACCGTGTAGCGATGAATTCGCGCCAGCAGGTGGCGCTCACACCATTGCAGCGCCTGGCTGGCTGGGCTGAAGTGACCGCGCAACACATAGCCTTGCTGCTCCAGGCGTGCCAGGGCCTGCTCGATGTCCGGCTCCGCCAAGCCCAGCGGGGCGGCGATCTGCGAGAGCGTCAGAGGTCCAAAGCCGCTGAGGCGGGCGCGCAGCAGTTCGGTGAGTGCGGTATCGGTATCTATGGGGTGATCGAACCCAGCAAGCAGGTCTACAGACGGTTCAAGCCGTGCGCCCGGGTACAACGCCGTGAACAGGTTCAAGCGCTCGCGGGCCAGCCACAGTGGCTGGCCGGGCGTATGCAGGCAGGTGCTGCGTCCGGCCTTGGCTAAAGTGTGCAGCAGTGCCTGCCAACCAGGGTTGCCTTCTACTTCAGCCTGGCTGATGGCGCCCAGGCTCATCAGTGCCTCATGCATCTCGTCGCTGCTGGTCGGTTGCGGCCAGGCTTCATCCTGCACTGCGACAATCGCCTCGGCATCCAGTGCGCCAAGCTCGTCGCTGCTGTGCACCTCGTTCCAGCGCCGATTGAGCACCGCCTGGGTGCGCCGCTCTTCGAGCGGGGCATCATCGAGAAAGGCGTAGGGACGCGCATTGAGAATGGCCGCCGCCAAGGGCGATGGCGCCGGCAAGTCACGGCTGAGCAGGCGCACCTGGCCATTTTCCATGCGCCTGAGCAGGGCCAGCCAGCCCTCGCTGTCCATCGCTTCGTGCAGGCAATCGTCGAGGGTCTGTTCGACCAGCGGGTGATCGGGGATCTGCCGTTCGCCGGCGATGTTTTCCAGGCAGGCGATCTGGTCTGGGAACACGGCTGCAACCAGGTCCTCGCTCTTCATTCGCTGGATCTGCGGCGCCACCTTGCGCCCGCCGACGAAACGCGGCAGGGCCAGGGCTACCGCAGCGTTCCAGCGCCAGCGCACGCCAAACAGCGGGGCGTCGAGCACGGCCTGGATCAGGATCGTCTCGGCGCTCTTGCTCGACAGGTAGCGCCACACTTCGTCGAGCTCGAAACTGTGGCTGGTCGACAGCGAGAGTACGATCGCGTCCTCGCTGGCCGCAGCTTGCAGCTCGAAATTGAAGGTGCGGCAGAAACGCTTGCGCAGGGCCAGCCCCCAGGCGCGGTTGATCCGGCTGCCATAGGGTGAGTGGATGATCAGCTGGGTACCGCCAGACTCGTCGAAGAAACGCTCCATCACCAGCGTCTGCTGCGAGGGCAGGGCGCCGAGCACTTGCCAGGTACGCTGGAGATAATCAAGCAGTTGGCTGACGGTGTCCTGGTGCAGTTCATAGCTGTCCTGCAGCCACTGGCGGACCGGCTCAGGTTCGCCGCCACTGAGCTGCAGCTGCTCATCGATACGGGCTTGTAGCCGGGCCACTGCGGTCGATAGCTCGTCGCTGCGCCCAGGCGCCTCGCCGAGCCAGAACGGAATGGTCGGCGGCAGCCCATGGGCGTCCTCGACCCTGACCCGACCGGGCTCGACGCGCAGGATGCGGTACGACGCATTGCCCAGCTGGAAGATATCGCCGGCAATGCTTTCGACCGCGAAGTCTTCGTTGACGCTGCCGATGTTCAACGCCTGGGGTTCGAGCAGCACGGCATAGTCGGCAGTTTCCGGGATGGTGCCGCCGCTGGTCAGCGCGGTCAGCTGGCTGCCCCGGCGCCCGCGCAACATGCCGCTGACCGCATCGCGGTGGACATAGGCGGCACGCACGCCCTGGCGGCCGTTGTAGCCCTCGGCCAGGAGGCGCAGCAGTGACTGGTAATGGCGCAGGTCCAGCTCGGCAAAAGGTTGGGCCTGGCGCAGGCAGTCGAACAAGGCCTGTTCGGACCACGGCTGGTTACTGACTTCGGCAACGATCTGCTGGGCCACCACATCCAGCGGCGCCTTGGGCGTGTGCAACTCATCGAGTTCGCCCCGGCGCACGCAATCGAGCAAGGCCACGCATTCGATCAAGTCATCGCGAGAGGTCGGGAACAGCCGCCCCTTGGGTACGCCATCGACCTGGTGTCCTGAACGTCCGACCCGCTGCAAGAAGCCCGCGATCGAGCCGGGCGAGGCGATCTGGCAGACCAGCTCGACCTCGCCGATGTCGATGCCCAGTTCCAGCGAAGCCGTGGCGACCAGCACTTGCAGTTCGCCCGCTTTCAGCCGTTGCTCGGCAATCAGCCGGTGCTCCTTGGCCAGGCTGCCGTGGTGAGCGGCGACCCGCGCATTGCCCAGGCGCTCGCCCAGATGACGGGTCAGGCGCTCAGCCAGGCGCCGGGTGTTGACGAAGATCAGCGTGGTGCGGTGTTCGCGGGCCAGGGCGGCGAGGCGGTCGTAGACCAGGTTCCACACATCGGTAGCCATTACCGCCCCTAGCGGTACCGGCGGCACTTCGATGGCCAGATCACGCTGGCGTGCATGGCCGACATCGACGATGGCGCAGGGCCGTTGATGGCCGACCAGAAACTGCGCCACGCGCTCTACCGGGCGTTGCGTGGCCGACAGGCCGATACGCCGCAGCGGCCTGCCACACAGGGCTTGCAGGCGCTCCAAGGTCAACGCCAGGTGACAGCCGCGCTTGTTTCCGGCCACGGCATGAATCTCATCGACGATCACTGTGTGCACCTGCGCAAGGCCGGCACGGCCGGACCCCGAGCCGAGCAGCACGTAGAGCGATTCCGGGGTGGTCACCAGGATATGCGGAGCCAGTTTGCGCATGGCCGCACGGTCTTTTTGCGGAGTATCGCCGGTGCGCACCGCCGTGGTGATCCGCGGCGCCTTCAGGCCCTGGGCTTCGAGGGCTTGGCTGATCCCTTCGAGGGGTACCTGCAGGTTGAGGCGAATGTCGTTGGACAGCGCCTTGAGCGGTGAAACATACACCACCTGGGTTTGCGCAGGCAGTTCACCGCCGTGCTCCAGGCCTTGGCGAAACAGCTCATCGAGTACCGCCAGAAAGGCGCTCAAGGTCTTGCCCGAACCGGTGGGGGCGGCGAGCAGCATCGATTGGCCACTGTGAATCAGCGGCCAGGCACGCGCCTGGGCGTCGGTGACCGTGGCGAAGCGCTGGCCGAACCAGCTGCCAACGGCGGGGTGGAACAGATCCAGGACCGGGTGGTGCAGGGCAGGGAGGTTCATGCATTGGTTATGCAGGGCATGGCGCGGGTTGGCAAGGGGCCGTTCGTCTGCCTGTACAACGCTATCGCGGGGCAAGCCCGCTCCCACGCCAGTCGATTTTGCTCACCTGGGAGCCGCTTCCACCCGACCAACACCATCACAGACTGGCGTGGGAGCGGGCTTGCCCCGCGACAGGGCCGCTACAGCCACCCCAGACCAGTAATCTTTGGTCGCTGTCTTAGCCTGCGCCCCCTTCCATGACCACCTCCATCATCGACTGGCGTGGGAGCGGCCTTGCCCCGCCATAGGGCCGCTACAGACACCCCAGATCAGTGATCTTTGGTCGCTTTCTTAGCCTGCGAGCCCTTCCATGACCACCTCCATCATCGACTGGCGTGGGAGCGGGCTTGCCCCGCGACAGGGCCGCTACAGCCACCCCAGATCAGTAATCTTCGGTCGCTGTCTTAGCCTGCGCCCCCTTCCATGACCCCCACCATCATCGACTGGCGTGGGAGCGGGCTTGCCCCGCGATAGGGCCGCTACAGACACCCCAGATCAGTTATCCTCAGCCGCTGTTTAGCCTGCGAGCCCTTCCATGACCAACATCATCCGCATCGCCGCCGCCCTGCTGATCGACCCCCAGGGTCGCACCCTGCTGGTGCGCAAACGCGGCACCCAGGCCTTCATGCAACCTGGTGGCAAGATCGATGCCGGGGAAACCCCGCAGCAAGCCCTGGTGCGCGAACTCCATGAAGAACTCGGCCTGCGCGTCGACCCTGAGCACGCCGAGTACCTGGGCCAATTCAGCGCCCCAGCGGCCAACGAGCCAGGCTTTGAGGTGCAGGCCGAACTGTTTCGCGTACACAGCGCCGAGGCTGTGGCCCCGGCTGCGGAAATCGAAGAGGTGTTATGGCTGGCAGCCGAGCAGACGCCAACCTTTGAGCTGGCGCCGCTGACCCGCGACCTGATCCTGCCGCTCTACCGCCAGGGCCTCAACGTACCGCGCTGACTCCATCGAGGGTGGCGAACGAAGTGTCTTTAGCCGTCAGCAAAAAGTCGCGCATGTACGGCGCATCGAGCATGTCGGTGCGCACCGCCGCATAAAGCGTGGCAAACAGGCCTTTCTCACCCAAACGCTTGCCCTTTACATAGCCGCGCGAGCTGTACTCATGCAGCGCCCAGTGCGGCATGCCGCACACGCCACGGCCACTGGCGACCAACTGCATCATCATCACGGTCAGCTCCGAGGTGCGTACCGCCGCCGGCTCGATGTCGGCGGGCTCCAGGAAACGGGTGAAGATATCCAGGCGGTCGCGCTCGACTGGGTAGGTGATCAACGTCTGGTCGAGCAGGTCTTGGGGCACGATGTAGGGTTTGCTGGCCAAGGCGTGTTGATTGGCCACTGCCAGCATCGCTTCGTAGGTGAACAGTGGCACGTAGGTGATGCCCGACAGGTCCAGCGGGTCGGAGGTCACCACCAGGTCCAGATCGCCGCGGGCCAGCGCTGGCAGTGGCGCGAAGGCAAAGCCTGAAGCCAGGTCGAGCTCGACTTCCGGCCAGGCATCGCGGAACTGGTCGATGGTCGGCATCAACCACTGGAAACAACTATGGCATTCGATCGCCATGTGCAGACGACCCGCGGTGCCACCGGCCAGGCGGGCGATGTCGCGTTCGGCGCCGCGCAGCAGCGGCAAGGTGGCGTCGGCCAGTTGCAGCAGGCGCAGGCCGGCACTGGTGAAGCGGATCGGCTTGGTCTTGCGCACGAAGATGGGCAGGCCAAGGCGTTCTTCGAGTTCCTTGAACTGGTGGGACAGCGCCGATTGCGTCAAGTGCAGGCGTTCGGCGGCCTCGACCAGGCTATCGGCCTCGCGCAGGGCATGCAGGGTTTTCAGGTGGCGGATCTCAAGCACAACGACTTCTCATGAGCGATATTGCAGCGGATGGGAAAGTCGTTGAGTTTGGCTCAAGTTGCGATGTCTGTCGATCACTTGGCAAGGCAGGGCAGGCCCTGCCAAGTGCTTGCTAGGCGAGTGCGGCGAAGTGCTGGTTGGCTATGCTGCGTGATAGCGGCCCGCGCCAGATGTTGCTGGGTTCGGCCTGAGCTGCCTGCCATTGCGGGCCGAGGAAGCGGTCCTCGGCGCGTTTGAGATGCGCTGCGCTGAACTTGTCGAATGGGGTATCGGCGCTACGGTAGTGGAAGTGCGCATACCAAAGTAGCGCATGGTCGTGGTTGGCGAGGTCGACGATCTGGTATTCCTGAAGATAATCGCGCTCGCTGAGCATCTGCCGCTGGCCTGCGCGACGCAATTCAACCTGGCGCTGCTCGATCAGGTAACTCAACTGGCCCTCGCTGGGTTGCGCGCTTTGCTTTACCTGGGCAATGCGCATGGACCGCCCCTCGGCACGTAGCGCTTGGGCTTGAGTGCGGAGTCTGGCTGGCTCGTGGGCTGATGGGTCGAGTTGCTGTAGCCGATCGGCATAACGTTGCAGGTCATCGGCCTTGATCACCATCATGTGTTCGACGTCTACTGCCAGCATGCCTTGGCGCTGATAGGTCTGAATGCGTTTGCGATAGCTGGGCAGGTTAGCCATGGCTTGGTTGGCGACGTGTTTAAGGTCGCGCAATTCATGTGCTCGCGTGGGCCTGTCGGCTGCCCGCTGACGCCAGCGCTCGCCATCGGCCTCGAAGCGCTTGAGCACAGAGCCATCATCCTTATGCATGACCATCTGGGCAGGCCGACTCGTAGTGGCTGGCTGATAATCGCCGACCAGCCAATGACCATCCGTGTCCAGGAACAACCTGGGGCTACGCGAGGGCGCCCCGTCCGTACGCTGGCGCTGCGGTAGGCGCCTGAGCTGAGTGTCTGACATGGTGATCAGGGTATCGAGATTGCTGTACAGGCGCGTGAGGTAGGACTCATCGAACAGCTCTGGAAAACTGGCATAAGTGCTTTGCAGGCGTCGCTTGTACTGACTGAAAACGCCGCGCGCCTGTTCATAGATCAGGCGTCTTTGCGCGGCATTGACCTGCACCTCGCGCAGGTCAATGACGGTATTGCGCGTTCGGTGAATGGCTTCTTCGAACTCTGCGAGCCGCTGCACAAGAAATTCGGCCACCACTGAGGGGTTGTTATGGCGCAAGGTTGCAGGCATCAGGTGCAGGGTGTCGAAGTAGGCTTTGAACTCGCCGTTCAAATGCTGCTGGTAGCGCTGGTAGGAGGCGTGTAGCTGAGGGTCACGCTCGGCTCGTTGGAACCAAGTGGCCAGATCTTCCATGCCCTGGAACATCTCGTCGCGCTCTTTCAGGTGCTCAATCGCTTTCTGTCGCCATTGCCGCAGCAAGGGTAGCTGCTCGGCAAATTCATCCACACCTAGCACGCGCATCTGCAGGTGCGCCATCTCGATGAGGCGGCCGCGACCTCGCTTGGCCAGCAGTTCGATCAGATTGAACAGGCGCTCGCAGATCAGCTTAGCGGCACGCGCTTTCTGCGTCATAGGTGTATGTTGGTTCCTGCGAGCGCTGATCTGCAGCACTTCGTCCCAGGATTGGTAAGTTTGCTTGCCCCGCGTGATGTCGTCGAGAAAGCTCGCCTGCAACTCCGCCCCCGGCGCATTACGTTGCGCTAGCCCATTACTGCGCTTGATAGAAGCGATCAAGCTGGCCTCATCGGCAAAGGCTTTGGAAGTTACCCTGCGTTGTCGCCGATAGTGCTGGTCGACCAGAAAACGCGGCAGTTGCTCGCGTATGGCTGCTGGCCAGAAGGGGTCTAGCTGCTCGGCCAGACGCCCGATAACCTGACCGCCACCTGCGCCTGCACCGAGCAGATGAACGCCATGCAGAGCGAAGTGCGTATCCCAGTGTCCGTACTCATCCAGGCTGATTGCTCGTTTCCAGCCTTTGTGGATGGTGCCCTGCAGACGCCAGGTGTGAGCGGTAGCGTCCCATTGCACCTGATAAAACTGCTGCTCGATCTGGATGAAGTCGCCTTGGGTATGTCGGTAAATACCCCGATAGCGTCCGTGCGTCGCGGCGGACACCCCGTTCATGGAGAGGGCTTGTTGATATTCATAGCCAGCGAAGCGCTTGACTCGTGAGAGTGCGCGGGCATCCAAGCGCAGTTGCGCTGAACTCATGCTGCGCAGGTTACGAAGCTGACGCTGGCGTGTCAGTTGGCGCAGGGTGAGTGAATTGACGCCGATGCCGGTGGCCACATCCATCGCCGTGTCGATCACCGCGAGCACTATATCGTTGAGCGCTTCGAGCCCCTCGATAATCTTGCTCTGGGTAAACGCGTTGACCGCACGCGCTGCCGATTCGAACAGATCGTAGATGCCAATGGCAGTGCCGAACAGTGGCACTACACCTATCGCAAGCTTCAGATAGGTAAAGATCATGTTGCTTTGATGGGTGAAATTCTCCATCCAGAGTTGGTCGTTGGAGCGAGTACTGGCCCGATGAGCCACGATCGCGCGGCCCATCTGTGCATTGAGCAGATGCTCGGCCAGTGAGGTGGTCGCAGGCCACTGTGCGCCCACGCCGATCACACCTGAGAAGTCATGCAGATGAGCCTTCCGGATGCGCGACATATGCGCCTGAAGGTCGCCGTGCAGCGCCCTGCCGGCCAAGTAGTGGCTTTGCGTTTCTTCGCGACTGCGCTCGTAGAGGCTGAGCCTGGCGGCCTCCAGGCTTGCGTGCTGAGCTAATGGGTGACTCGCATGCTCAGGTAGATATAACAGCGTGACGCCTGAGCGACGGTCTTCAATGAACGTGACACCGGACAAGGTGGTTGGGCCAAAATCGGTGTCGGCGCCGCCTGAGGTCAGCGTCGCCGCCAGCAGGCGGATGTCATAGCCTTTCGCTTGATAAGCCGAACGGCTGTCGGCCCGGATGGCGATCTGCAGGATGGCCAAGCCTTGATCATTCAATACGCCTTTTCCGTGCAACAGCAGGCCCTGCATCCGCAGCATCAACTGCACCGGCGTAGTCAAGCATTCGCGTCGATATTCGGCCCATAAAGGGCTGTCGTCTAGACCTTTATAGGCAGCAAGGATCTGCTGTTCATAGGCATTGGCTAGGTCTAGCTCCTTGACCAGTTTTTGCAGGTACTCGGCATTGAGTCCCGCCGTAAGCGTCGATTTCAGGGCAGTATCGTCGGTGGCTAAATCCAGCCGCAAATGGTTCAGCCGCCTCAGCATGTTCTCGTCGATGTTTTCCAGCAGCAGGGTAACAAGGTTGATCGTTTCTCGTTCAGGGCTGGGTCTGTAGACTTTTCGCGTGACCGTGCCTGGTGTCCCACCAGTGACAATATCCGTGACCAGATCGACGCTACGTGGCAGGTCGAGGCCTATGTCACTGTTGTCGTAGTGCGGAAAGTCGCGTTTCAGCCGTTGCCTGATCAGCGTTCGAGCAAAAGTCTGGCACTCCTGTAGATCCTTGGTCAGTAACGCTTCGCTGCGCTTTACTGCATTGATGTATTCGGGCATCAGACTGCTCAGCGCCTGACGAGTAGTCGGTGACAGCCTACTGAAGCGGGTTGCCAGCGGCGCAGCCTTGCTCACCACCTGATCTTGCTCTTGGATAAGGCGAAGCGCCGTTTCGCGTGCGGCATGGCGAGGTATCTGCAGGCGTTGTTCGAGTGTTTCCTTGAGGGGCGGAAGTTCAGTGGCCAAAGCTGCCAGACCCTGTTCATTTTGAACCTGCTGCGTGAGCGTGCGCATACGGCTGAGCGTGGCGTTGAGGGTCTGCGCCAGTACATCACCGTTGATCTGCAGCAGATCCACCGACTGATGCGCTTCACTCATGCCCAGGCAATTGGCAAGGGCCAGGCGGTTCGGGCAATGCAGAAGCCCACCGTGTTCACCTGGCCAGTACAGCAATATCGGGCCGTCAGTGGCAGCGCTCAAGGTCGCTGCGTCGGTTATCAGTAGTACTTCGCGCAGATGCTGCTCACCGGCGCTGTCAGCCAATTCACTATGAGCTTGCTGTTTTAGCAGTGGATAGGCCGCGCGCACATTGCTGTCGCTGGCAGGAAAATCCCCGCCCAGATCGAGAATGGATTGCACAGCGCTCAGTTGCGCACTACTGATTTGTCCAAGCAGCTGCTGAATTTGCGCGTGAACCTGCAGCCCTTGGCGATGGGCCTTGAGCAATGCCGAGTTGGTTTGCAGGGTGGTGGCGGCCGAGTGCCAGCGGGGCGAGCGCAACAACGTTTGCGTGGCTTGCCTGGCGTTTTCCTGTTGTTCTTGCAAGGACTTTTGCAGCGGCTGAAGTTTTTTTGCGTCGCTGTCGCTCAAATCGTTGATCAACTGCATCTGCCTGGCAACTTGGGCCGACGCGGCTGTATCTGAACTTTCAGGACCCAGGCCACCTAGGTCAAACAGCGAAAGCTGCGCTGCGTGTTCGTTAGTTTGCGCGAGGGCAGGACTTGCCTCAGTAAAAAACAGCTGGGGGGTGGGATGTGCCGTTTCCCACGCTAGTGCCTGGCTGAGGGCCACCGAGGCGAGGTTGCCAGGGTTATCTGCGCTGGCGTCTTCAAGGTTGTCGAGTGCGGCTTGCAGGTAGTTATCGAGCAAAGCGCTAAAGCCCTGGGCTACATCATCCAGCAGTCGATAGGTGATGCTGCCTGTGTGGTCTGGCAGTTGGTTTTCCAGGTCTTGGCGTGTGGCATGGCTGCTAAAGGCTGTGGCGCGTCCAGGCAGATAGAGTAGCTGTGGCGCTTCACCCTCGACCCTGAATACCAGGGCCCCAGAGGCGCCGGAGGGGCTTTCGATGGTGATGGTTTTGCCGTCGAGCATTTTCCATTCAGGATCGTTCTGCAAGCCGCTGACTGGCCGTAGCTGAGCCTCAGTGATCTGGGTGGCCGCCGAAGCCAGGCTCAGCGCTGCCTGAAAGTAGATTACATAGTATTGCTGCGCATGTTGTTGGCGGCTCAAGGACGTGCCCTGCGCGCGGCCCTTCCAGTAAGCCTGCCAGCGTTTGCGTAGGGTGTCTGGCAGATTCATCTCCGCCATTGTCAGTTCGTTCGGATCAGTTGCAGGTTTAGCGTCAAGCAGCGAGCGAATAACCAAACTGAGCCGTGGAGCTTGCTTGAGCAGCTCGTGGCAAATGTCTTGCGCTTTTTGGCAACTGGCTTTGGCTTGCAGCGTCGTGCGGGTCAGGGTTAGCGGCTGGGCCGCTATGAAAGGTGAGGCGATAACTGAAGGAAGAGTGTCGGTCATCGAGGGTTTCCATGATTGCACCTAAGCCGAAATTGGCCTGAGCATTAGAAAACCCGTGATGCAGACCAGGTAGGTAGATAGTTATCCGAAAGACCGTTGGGCGAGGTTCATCAAACTGTCACTGAACTGTGGCAGCGCGATTGAACGATTTTCATCAGACTCGCGCTCTACTGGGGATCTGCAATCTGGTGTTTCTTTCATGCGGGCTTTTCTGCTGTTTTTATTTTTCCTGTTCAGTGTGCCGGGTGCTTTCGCCGCCCAGCGTTGCGACGCGCAGGTACCTGTGCAACGGGCCGAGCTTGGCCAGGTCAGCCTGGTTTACCAAAGCGTTGGCAAACCGAGCGATCCGGTGTTGCTACTGGTGATGGGCTTGGGCGGGCAGCTCATTCACTGGCCCGACGATGTGGTCCAAGCGCTGTGCAAGCAGGGTTTTCGGGTGATTCGCTACGACAACCGCGATGTCGGGCTGTCGCGCTGGAACCAGCTACCGTCCTCGGCCAACCTTACGGTCGAGCTGTTGCGCTACAAATTCGGCTTGTCGGTGGCGGCGCCCTACACCCTGACCGACATGGCCAGCGATGGCCTGCGCCTGATGGATACGTTGCAGGTCGAGCAGTTTCATGTGCTGGGGGTGAGCATGGGCGGCATGATTGCCCAGCACCTGGCGGCGATGGCGCCAGAGCGGGTACGCAGTTTGACCTTGGTCATGTCCAGTTCTGGCGCTGCTGGGTTACCCGCGCCGAGCCCGGCACTGGTGCAGTTACTGGCGCGGCGCAGTGCGCCGAGTCGTGAGGTGGCGATCGAGCAGCAGGCTGATCTG